>CAYUTR010000544.1:0-1545 GCA_964447465.1 uncultured Chryseobacterium sp. | reverse complement strand
GAATACCACCGAACCAATGATGTTCTGTTGCTTTGAATTCGCGTTTCGGTTTCGAACCGTAGAGAAAGTGGACTTTGATGTAGGTGGTGTCCGCAATTAAATGCGATGATGTTAAAATGCTGCATGCCAGCAGCAGAAAGATTGCTCTCATGATCGTTAGTGATTAGTAAGACAAAAGGGAACGACCGATTTAAGCGGTCACAGAATCACTAAGCGGAAGGATATGCTGTAATGGAGAAAATTGTATTGCGTACACAGTGAGAAGTACCGGTTGAGTTCCGACCTTTCTTTGTTTTCACATGTGATTTGAGTGGCATAACGTAAATATAGGCTATCCCGTTAAGATTTAAAAGCCAACATTGATCATAGAAGATTATTCCAAACGTCTGTACATTTGAGTCCGCGCTTATTTTGGATTTATGCGCAGGTCATACTATGGTACTCCAATTGATCAGGTTGAATATTGAGGTTTCGGACAATGCGTTCAATGAAATCTATCCTGAAAGTATACGAAAGTTTGCCGGTAGACATTGGACACCTGTAGCTGTGGCAAAAATGGCCGCTTCGTTTCTCGCTGAAAGACCTGGTTCGAGAATACTGGATATCGGTTCCGGTGCAGGCAAATTCTGCATGATTGGCGCTGCTTCAACCCGAGGCGTTTTCGCAGGTGTCGAACAGCGAAAAGAACTGGTCCGCTTCTGTGAAAAAGCTGCGCGAATTCATCACTTGAAAAATGTAACGTACATCAACGCAAATGTTACGTCGATAGATTTTAACGCGTATGATGGATTTTATTTATTCAATCCATTTCGAGAAAATATTGACGGTACTGCGTTGATTGACAACAGTGTTGAAACGGGACCACATCTTTTTGATGTTTATGGAAAGTACGTTTACGAACATTTGTCAGCTTGCAAAATCGGAACGCGTGTAGCAACTTATTGGAATTCGGTGACTGACATACCTTCAGAATACACCGTAGTAGGAACAGGCTTTAACGGACTCCTTAATTTATTCGAGAAAACCCGGTGATGACTTCTGGACCAACCAAACCTGAATCTAACAGAAGCAAGTCGTACAGCATTTTGCGACTGAAGTGTCCGCGTTGTCATAAGGGCAATCTTTTTGTTTCCCGCAACGCATATAACCTGAAGTACATGTTGGATATGCCCGATCGTTGTCCGGTTTGTAACCAGGACTTCAGAATTGAACCGGGCTTTTACAGCGGCGCGTTATGGGTGAGTTTTCCGATGGTTGTTGTTCTTGGCGTGCCTCTTTGGATTCTTGTTTTCTTCTTCGTTGATCTTTCATTTGACATGATGTTTCTGCTGTTCGGCGTGCTCATTTTGGGATTGCAACCGGTGATCATGCGATATAGCCGGGCGATCTGGATTAATGTATTCGTCAAGTATGACCCTGAAGTTTGATGGTGCCTGCGGCGCTTGTCACGGCGAACGGCGCTTTAAAGGTTGTTTCTAATTCTAAGCCCACGCGACACGGCGTTCGAGTTCAGTACTAGATCGCTTTAGCGATCCGCAGTGGCGC
>CAYUTR010000543.1:0-1575 GCA_964447465.1 uncultured Chryseobacterium sp. | reverse complement strand
ACGTGTACACGTTGGATACCATTTCCTGGGAAGTGAAGGATGAAGAAATGGCGTACGACGTTTTTATCGATTCTTCGTCGTGTCTTTTGCATCGCGGCGATAATTATGATCTTGATCTGTTCGAAGCAGAACGCGACCGGATTGTAAGGGCATTGCGCAACAGCGGTTACTACACTTTCTCGCGCGACTTTATTAGATTCCAGGCCGACACAACAGTTGGTGATCACCGCGTGAATGTGCGAATCAAAGTACTTCGAAACCGCTTAAAGGTTGACGACACGACATACGTCGATGTAAATCACAAACGATATTACGTTCGTAACATCAGCGTGAAAACGATCTACAGCACTGCTCAGCTGAAAGAAGACACTGTGGCGTATGACACTGTTGTTGATCAGGGAATTTATTATCTGCGTAATACACAACGCGAGCAGGAATTGCGATTCCGTCCGCACGTTCTTTCGGAACGTATTCTGATCCGTAATGGTTACCTGTACAAGCAAAGCCAGTTCGATGAAACGTACAACCAGCTTACAAGTCTCCATGTATTCCGACAGGTAGTAGTTGAGCCATCGCGCAGTGGAGATACCGATCAGCTCGATGTAAGGATTCTTCTGTTCGCCATACCAAAACAGAATTTCACAGCACAGGTGGAAGGAACCAACACCGGCGGATATTTAGGAATCGGTGGAAGCTGGGCTTACCAGAACAACAATGTTGATCGCGGCGCCGAGCTACTTGAGTTCCGTATCAAGGGTGGAACGGAAGCGCAACAGCCTCTTGCGCAAACAACACAAACGAATGCTGGTGATCAAATCACGTTCAACACCATTGAATTTGGTGCGGAACTTTCTTTAAATATTCCGAGGGCATATTTTCCGTTCAATCTTGTTCGGCTTAATCGAGCGGAAGGACGTAAGACTGTACTCTCAACAAGTTTCAACTACCAAAGCCGCGTCGATTTCGATCGATCACTTCTGAATTTCTCCTATGGTTATACATTCAAGCGAGGACCATGGGAACGCATCGGAATTTATCCGCTCGAAATAAATGTTGTTGACGTAACTCCGCGACAGGGACTCGAAGATCTTCTTGCGAATGGTGATTTACTTCTTCGTTATCGTTTCACGGATCACCTGATCAACGATTGCCGTTTCAGTTTTGTGCACAATGAACAATTCAATAATGCGAAAAGTGAAAAGCGTAAATGGAAACCGTACCTGAAGTTCGACGCTGAAATGTCGGGCATGGGAACATATCAATTGATGAAGGTGATTGGTGGAACGAAAGACACCTTCGGTTCATACAACATTGCCGGAATTCCATTCTCACATTATTTCCGCTTTTACGTTGATGGCCGTTTGTACAAAGACATCGGCGATCACCAGATGATTGTAACGCGACTTGCAATCGGCACCGGTTTTCCTCAGAAAAACTATCGAACTCTTCCGTTGGAGAAAGCATTTTATGGTGGTGGTGCAAACGGAATCCGCGCGTGGGAAGCACGAAGTCTTGGGCCAGGTTCATTCAACGTTCCGGCAGATGAACAGTTCGCACAATTCGGCGAGGTGCAGA
>CAYUTR010000542.1:0-1599 GCA_964447465.1 uncultured Chryseobacterium sp. | reverse complement strand
ATATCCCTTCGCCGAAAGCAACACCACGTAGTGAAACAGCAGATCAGCAGCTTCTCCTAAGAACTTTTCTTCGTCGTTGTCTTTCGATTCAATAACCAGTTCAACTGCTTCCTCTCCTACTTTCTGCGCAATTTTATTGATACCTGAAGCATAAAGCTGTGCAGTGTACGAGGATGATGGATCAGCACCCTTTCGTTTCTGAATCACATCTTCCATTAACGAAAGGAAATTTCCTGTGTTGCTCTCACCCCAACAGGTATCAGCACCTGTGTGACAAACCGGCCCATTCGTTGTTGCTTTGATAAGAAACGTATCGTTATCGCAATCGAGTTTGATGGAAACAACATCAAGGAAATGTCCACTTTCTTCTCCTTTGGTCCACAGACGTTTTTTCGAACGTGAATAGAATGTTACACGATTGCTTGCTTGAGTTGCGTCCAATGCTTCCTGATTCAAATAGCCAAGCATGAGCACCGTGTTGGTTCTTGAGTCCTGCACAATTGCGGGAGTGAGTCCGTCAGCGGTTTTACTGAAATCGGGATTGAGTGGTGTTGTCATAATTAAATTAATTGGTGCGAATACAAATTCCATTCGCGGTCAGGTAGTTCTTCAGATCAGGTATTGCAATTTCACGAAAGTGGAAAATACTCGCCGCCAATGCTGCATCCGCTTTCCCATTCTGAAATACATCGAGAAAGTCTTCCATCGAGCCTGCACCACCCGAAGCAATCACCGGCACAGAAACTGATTCTGCAATCTCCCGGGTAAGTTCAACTGCAAAACCATTCTTCGTTCCATCATTGTTCATTGACGTGAGTAAAATCTCTCCTGCACCACGATCAACTCCTTCACGAATCCATTCCTGCGCATTGTGACCAGAAGGAATTCTTCCGCCATTGAGAAACACCGACCATTCCCCGGTTTCAAATTTAACATCAACAGCAAGCACAATACACTGACTGCCGAATTCCCGCGAAAGATCGCTGATCAATTGTGGATTTCTCACTGCAGCAGAGTTAATGGAAACTTTATCGGCTCCATTCATCAGAACTGAGCGAACATCTTCTATTGAAGAAATTCCGCCGCCTACCGTGAAAGGAATATTGATCGAACCGGCAACACGTTTTACCAAATCTGTTAGCGTCTTTCTTTTCTCATGAGTCGCAGTAATGTCCAGAAAAACCAACTCATCTGCTCCTTGCGCGGCGTACAATGCGCCCAGCTCAACGGAATCTCCCGCATCACGAATGTTTTCAAAGTTCACACCTTTCACCGTGCGACCGTTCATCACATCTAAACAAGGAATGATTCTCTTGGTAAGCATTTCAGGCCGTGCGGGTATTGAATAACTCTATTTCTTTCAGCGATATTATATTCTCGTAAAATGCTTTTCCGACAATCACTCCCTCACAACCCAGTTTCTCCATGCAGAGAATATCCTCAATGCTTGTCACTCCACCACTTGCAACAAGCCGCACTCCCGGACAACGCGCTATTATTTTTCGGTACAGTTCTTCAGAAGGACCTTCCAGTCGTCCGTCTTTCGCTATGTCCGTACAAAAGAAATACGGAACACGTTTGCTCATCAGATTGCGGATG
>CAYUTR010000541.1:0-1603 GCA_964447465.1 uncultured Chryseobacterium sp. | reverse complement strand
GTACAAGCTGAAAGGCCTCATGCGTACGACTGGCGGATATGCTCGTGCACTCGTGCACTTCGACCTGAATGATATCCGCAAGCGTACACAAGTGTTGTTTCGTGCAGAGAAAGACACTTACGATACCTACGATTACCAACTTGCGATTCAGAAAAAGTATAGATTCAAACCTATTTACTTTTTTCTGCTTGGCGATTACGGTGTGAACGACAAAAACATTTCTCCGCAGAACAGAAAATTTCATGAGCTCATCCGTTCACTTTCCGATTACGCGCATGTGGGAATTCATCCTTCGTTCGGATCGAATACCGATAACACGAAATTGCCGGTGGAGATTTCCCGCCTGAAAAACATCGTGCACGGCGACATCACACGCAGCCGTCAGCATTTTCTGATGATGAAATTTCCGGAAACGTACCGCAATCTGGCAGAGCGCGATATTACTGACGATTATTCCATGGGATTTGCGAATGAAGTTGGTTTCCGTGCGGGAATCTGCACGCCGTTCAACTTCTACGATCTCGATAACGAATCGGAAACATCATTGCGTATTCATCCGTTCGCGGTGATGGACGCAACGTTGAATCTCTATATGAAGTTGTCTCCGGAAACTGCGATTGAACGCGTCAAAAAAATTACAGAAGCTGTACGTGCAGTAAACGGCGATATGATCATCATCTGGCACAATGAAACGCTGAGTGAAGACAAGCAGTGGCGAGGCTGGAGAAAAGTGTATGAATCCATCATTGAAGATGCTGTAACCGCGCACTGATGATCAAGCACCTGCAACATCACGAGATAGACAAAGAACGTTGGGATGAACTGATCCGAAAATCGTTCAACGGAATTGTCTATGCGTATTCGTGGTACCTCGATGTGGTGAATCCCGGTTGGGAAGCGCTCGTAAGCGACGACTTCTCAACCGTTATGCCGCTCACAGGCGGAAAGAAAATGGGAATCCGGTATCTCTTCACGCCATTCTTCGTGCAACAACTCGGAGTGTTTTCAACATCAAAGCTTACTGCAGATGATGTGTTAGGATATCTGAAAGCAATTCCATCACAATACAAATATTGGGAAGTCAATCTCAACACGTTCAACAACGTAGCAGGTTCCGGATTTTCATTTAAACCGAACCTGACCCATGAGTTGGATATGATTCTCGATGTTGAGGCAATCAGAAAAGACTACGCGGATAATACGAAGCGTAACATCAAGAAAGCACAACTGCAGAGCCTGAGCGTAATTCACAATCCGAAACGGGAAGAAATTATTTCTTTGTTCCGTGCCAATCGCGGCAAAGACATTGAAGTTTTGCAGGAGCACCATTATGATATTTTAAGAAAGTTGCTTCAGGCGCTCGATGGTCGGGGACGATTGCACACGCGTGGAGTAGTGAATGAAAACGGTGAACTTGTTGCCGGAGCATTTTTTACCGATTCCAATGGCAAGGTTATTTTTCTCTTCTCAGGGAATTCTCCGGAGGGCAAAGAAAAAGGCGCTATGTTCCTGCTGATCGACAATTTTATTGCGGAAAATTCTCACAAGAATCTTGTGCTTGATTTTGAGGGAAGTAACGATCCACAACTGGCCCGTTTCTACC
>CAYUTR010000540.1:0-1652 GCA_964447465.1 uncultured Chryseobacterium sp. | reverse complement strand
GGTCCGTTACCCGGAACCAATTGCGTTCCTGTTGTTCCGAAGAAAACAGAATCGCCCGGACATGCACCGGTACTTGTAATTGTAACCGTTGGGCCCGGAACAACTCTGATCCATATCTCACCCAATGTGGTCATAGACGGTACTCCATTATCCGTTCCACTGACTGTGATCAGATTGACACCGAGGTTCGTTGTTAATCCTACAAAATATGCATTAAGATTTGCCGGATTTGCCGGAGCAGAAGCTATTACAGTTAACCCTGTTGATGTTGTTGAAGCCGTCGCAGTTGTAAGCTGATTGCTCTCCGGCGACAAATATTGCATCTGCAGAATCAACGTGTCACCTACACACAGATCCATCGTATCGCAAATCATTTGCGAGTTCATGATCGGCGGAATATTTCCACCTGTTCCGATGTTACATACATCCAGAAAAAGTTCCATGTTGTCCAACCAACTCACCTGGCTATTGATAAACGGACCATTGTAAACTGTGCCTGGAGCATCAAAAATTCCGATCTGAATAAAATTGATTCCGTCACCGAGATTTGCTCCAACAGTTGCCGGACTTCCTCCGAAGCCGTTTACACCACTCGAGGCATCGCCAGTTGTCCACTGCATATCACCATAACAAAATGCGCAATTCGTTCCCACAGGAAGAATAGGATCACTGCCATCTGTAATGATGAGCTGAAAATCATTCAACTTGTCGACGTGCTGAGCGTAATATCCTACCGTCTGCCAGCGAACAATCAGCGCGGTAGGAGTCAGTTTATAATAAACTAAACCACTGGCAAGATTTCGCGTATCCACATCTGCCCAGAATGGAGCAATCATTGTGAATTGAGTGCTTGGAAATCCAGCGGCGTTAAATGTTCCGTAGGAAGTTCCGAAGGAAATATTCCCATTGTTATTGATAAAAACCGTGCTCTGGGTTTGCCCATACAGGCAGAAAGTGAATGGCAATGGAATTCCTAAAGTTGAGTTATCGTCGTTGCGATAATCCGGGGCTTGAGCAAACTGAAAAGGCACAACCTGAAATGTTGCGTCCAGTTGAATTACGCATTCGCACGCACTCGCCTGAGGAGTTGGTGTTGGCTGAACAATGTTTCCGAGCGGAGTAACATTACTTGAACCATCGATGAAATACAAACCGTTGGAAAGCGCACCTGCTGCCTTGAGAGAATCGTACTGGTTAACAGGAACTCCAATAGGTTCAGAATTAAAATTTCCGCTACCTGAATTCTGTCCCGACAATGGAGACAAAAGGCATGACAAGAAGAAACCGAGTATCAGCTTTTTCATTTGCGTTTCAGGTTGAAAACAGGTTCCCGGTCTTGCTCCGGAACAGACATTCGTCTAATGGTTGCCGGCATTAAACTGTCCCACCGCCTTCTTGATCGTAAAAGTACGAAAAACGCGCGTTCGCTCGGTAATCAGGTCAATTTAGGACTAGAAAACGCCCGAAAAGGCAGGATTTGCGCCGGTCTGGGACGCTTACCGCAGCGACGCAACGACGCGGCGACGCAGCGAAAGGTTTGTAATTGCATGTTTTATTGTGACGCATATTTGCGAGATTTCGTCATTTGAAAATGTGATCTTATCCATTAAACCAAAAAAAACATCTCCGCGTCGCTGCGTCGCCGCGTCGCT
>CAYUTR010000539.1:0-1687 GCA_964447465.1 uncultured Chryseobacterium sp. | reverse complement strand
CCGATGAGTTGGTTATTGCCAATGAGGAACTTGCATTTCAGAACGAAGAAAAAAGTAAACGTGCTGATGAGTTGGTAATTGCCAATGAGGAACTTGCGTACCAGAATCAGGAAAAAGGCAAGCGTGCCGATGAACTGGTCATTGCCAATGAAGAACTTGCATTTCAAAACAAAGAAAAAAGCAAACGTGCTGATGAGTTGGTAATTGCCAATGAGGAGCTTGCGTTTCAGAATGAAGAAAAAGGAAAGCGTGCTGCAGAACTCATTATTGCAAACTATGCACGCAGCCTGATCGAAGCGAGCCGCGATCCTATGTTTACGATCAGTCCAGAAGGAAAAATCACCGATGTGAACAGCGCCTCGGAAAAAATTACTGGCGCTACGCGGGCTAAATTAATCGGCTCCGACTTTTTCGCCTACTTCACAGAACCTGATAAAGCGAGACTCGGTTACAAGGCTGTTTATGAAACCGGGTTCGTTACAAACTATCCGCTTACGATCAAGGATCACAAACTAACAGATGTGCTGTTTAATGGTTCGGTGTACCGGAACGAATCAGGACAGGTACAAGGAGTAGTTGTAGTAGCAAGAGATATTACGGAACAGAAGAGAATCACCACAGAGCTTACGGAGGCAAAGGTATTCGCCGAGTTAGCGACGGAAATAGCGGAGGTAGCGAAAATAAAAGCAGAAAGTGCTACACGAATTGCTGAAAACGCGGTTAGAGCCAAGCAACAGTTCCTTTCCAATATGAGTCATGAAATACGTACTCCGATGAATGCCATCATTGGATTCACGAAAGTGGTGCTAAAGACTGATCTCAGCGACAAGCAGAAGGAATACCTGAACGCGATTAAAATAAGCGGCGACGCATTAATTGTGCTGATCAACGACATCCTTGATCTTGCGAAAGTGGATTCGGGAAAAATGACGTTTGAGCAGACTCCATTCAGAATGTCGGCATCCATCTCTGCAATGCTGCATCTGTTCGAACCTAAGATCGAGGAGAAAAATCTTCAGCTGGTAAAACATTACGACACTGATATTCCGGAATACCTTATGGGCGATCCTGTGCGATTGCACCAGATCATTCTTAATCTCCTGAGCAACGCGGTCAAATTTACTTCAACCGGAAGTATAGAAATGAAGGTGAAGCTGCTGCATGAAGATGAAACGAAGGTAAAAATTGAATTTGCTGTGATCGACACAGGAATCGGAATAGCTGAAGGTAAGCTGGCGAAAATATTTGAAGATTTTCAGCAGGCTTCGAGCGGGACATCACGCCTATACGGTGGAACCGGTCTTGGATTAGCCATCGTTAAACAATTGGTGGAATCACAAGGTGGCGCTGTATACGTGAAGAGTGAATTTGCCCAAGGTTCTACTTTCGGGTTTATCATGGAATTTCAAAAACAAGTAGGAGAACAGATTCATGAAGAAGAGCTGCCTGAACTTGATCACGATCTGAAAGACATCAAAATTCTCGTCGTAGAAGACATCGCGCTCAACCAGTTGCTGATGAAAACGTTGCTCGATGATTTCGGATTCGAGCGTGATATTGCAGCGAACGGTAAAATTGCCATCGAGAAACTGGAATCCAATACCTATGATGTTATCCTCATGGACCTGCAGATGCCGGAGATGAATGGTTTCGAAGCCACAGAATACATCCGGAACACATTAAAGCT
>CAYUTR010000538.1:0-1695 GCA_964447465.1 uncultured Chryseobacterium sp. | reverse complement strand
TCCATTTCTGGAATCTGTCCGTAGTAATCTAGCCACACTGTGAAGTTGTTGATGCCGACCGCACGTTGAATTTCCAACGGCATCACAATAGCCAGCGTGTCTTTGTATTTCGGACAAAGAACCTGCATGTAGTAGATTGCTGTATCGCCATTCGGAAAGTCGCGTTGCACCCGAACGATCATGGTGTCGCTGATTGCTTTTCCGATATTGGTCATTACTGCGAACACGGTAATTGAATCAGGTTGCGATGTTGCGTCGAAATAAATATCCGGTGTGGTGATTACGTAGTCCGGTTGCGGGAACGAATTGATAACAATTGCCGGATCACCTTGCAACGTCATCTCAAGTGCAGTGAATTTCATTGTGGAAAGTGAGCCCGCAACCAATTGAGAACGCATCGTTGCGTACTGAATACATTCTCCGATACTTTCACCGTACAATGTATCTGCAATTGCGTTGTACAATCCAGTCGAGTAAACATCGAGGAATGGCGGACTTCCCAAACTTACTGAAGCAATGTATCCGATTGTTCCTTTACCATCGAGCAATGTGAAGGCTTCACTTGAAGAGATTCCTGTAGTATGAATATCACCGGCATAACATGAGTTTGCAATCAGAAGTGGATAACGATCGAAGTTGTTATAGTTCTGTGGATCATCGATACTCTGATCGAAACCGGTACCGGAAGCGTGACCGAAGAATGTCATGATAGACACACCTTCTTCAATACGTTCGCGTAGTGTATCGCTTTGATTAATCTGAATAGGAGTGGTTGAAGTTTTATAAAAACTATCAACGAATCCACCGAAAGAAGTGTCTTCAATTATCAATTCCCAATTGCTGAGATATGTTTTGAACTGCAGTTGTTCTCCCGGACTTGTTCCTCCTCCGAAATGCAGAACGTGTTTCATCCATTCTGCCGGTAGGTTATTCTCGTATTCGATTACTTTATCAAGATACCAACGTGCAGTAACACTGTCTTGTGCTGCGATTCTGCCGGTTGGAACAGAGCATTCCCATCCTGGTGTAAATAATCCTGAGGTAATGAGATTATCGCATGCAGGATAGCCGAAAGTCGGAACAAGATTCTGCGCCGTATAACCATAACGACTGTAAGAACCTTCAATCGACTTTCCGAAGAGCAACAGGTGCGCCGGCGGAGTAGGAAAGGTGTCGTACAGGTAACCACAGAAGTGACGGATCGCAAGTGGATTGTATGCCTGTCCCCATGCGAACTGATCATACAGTTCCCAAATGTTTGCGAGTACAACATTTCTGTTTCCACCCGCTGCGGAGGAACGATACGCCTCGTAATCGCTTGCAACTCCCCACAAGAGTGGACAGCTCACAAGTACGAATGCAGAATCGCCCGACATCATGGTGAAATCGGTGAATGTTCCGTTTGTAGCCACGGGAGCGATTGATGTGACGGCTTGCACGCTTCCTTCAGAAGCAACCACAAATTCTTTTTCTGTTCCGTTTCCGTTGGCAACAAGGAATTCCCAATACGATCCGCTGAACACGCCATCGATGCGTTGGTAATTGTACAAATCGTAATAGCGAACGGTTCCGCTTCCGCCTGTGTTCGTTAACTGCAGTCGCGATTTTGTTTGTGAGGGATGATCCGGAAGTGATCCGCGAAACAAAGATCTTCCTTCCATGTTGAACAAGTGCGCGTAAGTCAACCTCACCCAC
>CAYUTR010000537.1:0-1759 GCA_964447465.1 uncultured Chryseobacterium sp. | reverse complement strand
AGCAGGTAGCTGAAATTACTATTGGACATCTTCAGAAACTGAAGAGCTGATTTTCGTATCAAAGCTTCAATAACTTCTCACTCGTCTCCCAGAGACGCTCAGCCAATTTCGCATCAAACCCAATTTTCTCTTTCTTCTCCGGTTTTCCTGGAGCAGGAAGGAAGAATCCACTGAAGTTTGCAAGACTGCTGTCTGCAAGCCAAACTGCATTCGCACACGCTTTATCGGCAGAAGCGCCGAATACATTTACGAATGTTCTGAAGAACCAGCCAGTCTCACGGGCTACTCCGGTTTTCGCAATCCCCACGTGAAAAATATTCATCGTGATGTTGCCGTCGGGATTACGTTTCGCAAATTCCTGAACGAACAAGTGATTACTCAGCATAGCTTGCCCCATGCTGGTCATCATCGTGAAATTATTTTTCAGTGAGAGATCATCAAAGAAAACCTGGGCTTTTTTCATGGTCGGGGCACCGCAATGAACGATGCGTGCCTTCCCTGCATTCTGTAGTTGCGGCATCAACAGTTTGGTCAAGCCAAAACGTGAAAAATATTGCGTTACAAATGGGGTGTCCAAACCTTCAGCTGTTACCAATGATTTGGAATAGATAGTACCAGTTGAGAGCACAAGCACATCGATACGATTTGTCTTCGCCTGGATATCAGTCGCGAGTTTTTTAATTCCGTCAACAGAAGAAATATCACCAACAATTGCTTCAACATTCTGACTTCCCGAATACGTTTTGACTTCCTCGAGTGCTTCTGCCGTTTTTTTCGCATCACGACCATGAATGATGACGCGATATCCTTTTTTTGCGAGTTGTTTCGCGGTGGCTTTGCCGATCCCGCTGTTTCCGCCGGTGATTACTGCAGTTTTCATGGGTCGTGTATTTAAGTAGATAGTCGTGAATGTGGCGTGAGTTATTTTAGCCTAAGTATAAAAAGATTACGCGATTTACAGTCGGGGTATGGTCCCCTTCGGACGAATATGTAAAACAGAACCGGTCCTGACTCGCCGTATCCATTATCGAAAGCCACTCCTTCCAACGGAAAAGCAATTTCAGTAGAATCAGTGAATCCAACTCCATCAACATTGCCGGCGCCTTCAAAATAGCATTCAACGCCCTGCAACGTAGTTTCACAATTCTGACAGGTGGTGTCAGCTTGAATTCTGACAAGCAGTGTATCGTCACGGAATTCACCGGGTATTTCATAAACGGGTAAATTTTCATTCATCGCGTAACGCGCAAAATCACTTGAATCGACAGGGTAAATCATAGCGCCATTAATCAATACCTGAAATGCTCCGCTCACAGCAGGCTTCTGACAAAAAGCACCATGCGATAACGTAATACTGAACAGGAGTAAAGTAAACACGCGGTTCATGAAAGGAAGTTACATGAATTACTCTATTTCTAGATAAAACAGGAATTTCTTATTACCTGTTTCAACCGGATAATACTGACGAACGGAAACGTAGATGGAAAGCCTTTCATATTCCGGTGTTCCATATTGACTGCTACGAATAAGGATGTCGCCCGGAATAAAAATATTTTCCGCACCGTAACCGGTGTCTCGTACCAGATCAACATATTTATCATTGCGCCAGATCTGATATTCTACGTGACAATCTTTACAGTTAATCGCACTTTTGCACAGTATATATAGCGAATCATCTTCCATGAGGTCTTTGATGGAAATGACTTTCATTCCATTTTCGAAACTGGTATGTGTGTTTCCGTTCATATAAGCTACTTCC
>CAYUTR010000536.1:0-1769 GCA_964447465.1 uncultured Chryseobacterium sp. | reverse complement strand
CTCCGGCTCAACTGTCAGTTTCGGCAGCGCGATGTTCAGAATTCCGTTGTCGTACGTTGCTCCGATCTTTTCTACATCAACCGTGTTCTCCTTGATGCGGAAAGAGCGTGAAAACGATCCGAAAGAGAATTCACGACGTGTGTAATTCTTTTCTTCTTTAGAAGCTTCAGCTTTGTGCTCTGCACTGATTGTGAGAACTTCTTTCTCGAGGTTGATTTTGAAATCTTCCTTCGAGAATCCCGGAGCAGAAACTTCAATTTTCCATTCTTTGTCGTTCTCAACAATGTTTACTGATGGAACGAATGATGCGTAATCTTTACCGTTAAATGCATCTTCACATGATGATGGCATTGTTCCGAAAAAGGGAGATGGGAACATACGGTGACGTGGTGAAAATCTGACTGCGTTCATGGTTATTTTGTTTTTAGTGATGTCGGGATCAAATCCCGACATGCGTTGTTTCCAACCAATGATCAAAGTGCATACCATCGCCAATAACACGACACAAAGTCCATTTTCACTGGAGAATCCTGTCAGTATTTCATTTTTACGCGCTGCAATCTGCCAGAAATTCCGACTTTAGACGCGTGAAGAAACGAGTGGCGTTTGTGATTAATCCTAAATCGGGCAGCGACCGGAAAACGGATCGCGTTGCGTTGATCAAAAGTCTGCTTTCCGATTCTTACGACGCTACAATTTTCGAATGGAAGGAAATTTCCGATTGCGATTCCATTTTTAGCCGCGTTCTCACTGGAGGATTTGATATTGCGGTCGCAGTTGGCGGAGATGGAACAGTGAGTCAGGTTGCTTCTGCATTGTGCGATAGCAATGTTGCACTCGGAATTATTCCTTTCGGATCCGGCAATGGACTTGCACGGCATCTGCAGGTTCCACTTGATAGTGCTGCAGCAATGAAACTGATTGAAACCGGAGTGATTCAGACGATCGACAGAGGCACAATAAACGGACAGGATTTTTTCTGCACCTGTGGAACCGGTTTTGATGCGCGCATCGGAAAATTATTTGCCGACAGCACAACGCGCGGATTCTGGACATACGCACGATTGATTCTCCGTGAATATTCTAAATATGATCACGAAAGCTATCGCATTACTATGGATGGTAAAACCATTGAGCGCGATGCATTTCTCGTTACAGTTGCGAACGCCGGTCAGTATGGAAACAACACGTGGATTGCTCCTACTGCTCGTGTAAACGATGGCGTGTTGCGTGTAGTTGTACTGAAACCATTCCGTTGGTGGAAGATTCCCAGTCTCGTGAGAAAAGTATTCCGCAAGCAGATGCAGCATTCGAAATATGCTGAGACATACTCTGCGAAAGAAATCCGCA
Organism: uncultured Chryseobacterium sp.; assembly: GCA_964447465.1. GTDB lineage: Bacteria > Bacteroidota > Bacteroidia > Palsa-965 > Palsa-965. The sequence goes on along the minus strand of CAYUTR010000536.1, from coordinate 419 downwards.
TTGAACGCGTGTCAAAAGGACCTGCGCACTTCGATGGAGAACCTGCTGAGATGGATGCTGTGCTGCACATCGCGGTAGTGCCTATGTGCCTGAAAGTGGTAGTTAATGCTGATTTTAAAGGTTAAGTCGCTGTTCCATTTTGCATTCACCCACTCGTTGAACTAACTGATCATTTAATACATTTATGATCAGCTAGTCATCGACCTCTTCTAACCCCTATGTCCAGATTCCTACTCACGGCAATCCTCATTTCGCTTTGCGCTCTGATAAGTTCTTGTGATCCACAACAAGGAACTGAACAATCAGCCGGCACTTCGGTTTATTCCAACTTACCCGCAAATAAGGATTCGCTGCTTGAATTGCTGAAGTTTGCAGGTGAAGACACAAACAAGGTTAACGTTTTATACAAACTTAGCACC
>CAYUTR010000535.1:0-1787 GCA_964447465.1 uncultured Chryseobacterium sp. | reverse complement strand
ATGGTCAACGTTGATTACGATTCTCTTTCTTGTATTCTATAACTGGATTGTGCAGTTTGATTTCTTCGGTAATCAGACGAAAGCGTACGGACTCGATTATTCGAAACCAAAAGTAGAATACTCCCTGAACACTCTGGAGATTCTCGGAGGCGACGTAGTGCAGATCAAGAAAGATTCTCTAAGCACAATTCAAATGCTTGAGCACTGGTACGCGAAGAATGCGACACAGAGTAATCCAAAACCGAAGATGACTATCATCTCCTGTAGCGGTGGCGGTTTGCGTTCTACTTTGTGGACATTCTACACGATGCGTTATCTCGATAGTCTTTCAGGCAACCGGTTGATGGATCAGACTCCACTTATTTGCGGATCGTCGGGCGGAATGCTTGGAGCAGCATATTACCGCGAACTCTATTACCGCGACGAAGTGAACGGAACGATGAATCGATACGACCGGCAAAACATAGAGAACGTAAGTACGGATATTTTAAATCCGATGGCATTCTCGGTGGCCGTTAACGATTGGTTTCTTCCTTTGCGCAGTTTTCAGTACGAAGGCGAATCCTACGGAATGAACCGCGCGTATGCCTTTGAAGACGCCATACATCGCAACACCAGGGGTATTCTTGAGAAACCTATTTCTGCATACCGTGAACCGGAAGCAAACGCAGAAATTCCGATGATGATTCTTGCGCCGACAATTGTGAATGACGGTCGTAAACTATTGATCAGTTCACAAGGTGTATCTTACCTGACTTCCGGCCTTGACGAACTCTCCGCCGATTTCAATTACACTCCCGACGCCGTCGAATTCAGCAGACTGTTTGCAGGCCGTCATCCGGAAAAGTTGCGCTTCTCGTCTGCGTTACGTATGAGTGCAACATTCCCGTATATCACACCGCTAACGGAATTACCCACTATACCGGAAATTGAAGTTTTCGATGCCGGAATGCGCGATAACATCGGCACAGACAATGTTGTTCGCTTTCTTCATACGTTCAATGAATGGTTATCCATCCATACATCGGGAGTGATCATCGTTCAAACCCGCGACAAACGAAAAGTGCGTGAGCCGGAAAAGAATTCAGATAATACGGTGATGAATTCTTTGACCCGACCTCTCCACAGTTTCTACGGAAATATTTTCGGGGTTCAGGATTACAATCACGATCGGGAATTGATGACTACAGGTGCATGGTTGCGTGTACCACTTGATGTCATTGACTTTGAGTTGAAAAACGAAGAGCCGGATATTATTTCCTTGAGCTGGCACCTGACGGAACGCGAGAAAATCAGAACGATCAATTGCATGAACATGGAATACAACCGCATCAACGTGGAGAAATATCTTCGCTTAACTGCTGTTTATCCTATTGAAGCAGCTGCAGCAGTTCAGTAGTTACTGAAGCTTCACGAGATACATGTTACGCAGCTTTTCCGGACGGGTTTCCGGATCCAGGAACGGGAAAGTCAAAAACTGCACACCGAAATATTTGTACTCCTTCACAGTGCTCATGTTGAAGCCCGACTTAAGGATCTCTTCGTACCCAGGTTCATCTGTGTAAATCCAGATTTCACCGTGTTTCTGAATCACCGGCATTACGAAGCTTGAATCAATAGCGATATAAGCAGGCGTCCCTCGTGAATAGAAATCAAGCGAATGCTGAAAAACTTCGTTGTGCATATAAAATGCATCGCGAGGGACATTGGCCGCAACAACATCACGACCAACTTCATTCGTGCATTGGTACTTAAGCAGTTCAGGATAGAAGTGAGTGAATCCTGTA
>CAYUTR010000534.1:0-1788 GCA_964447465.1 uncultured Chryseobacterium sp. | reverse complement strand
GCTGGGGAATCGGTATTGCGTTTCAGTACTACAAGGCGTATATGTCGAATGAGCCCGGTGCTGTGGAGCGCGAGTATGAGAAGCTGAAGAACAAGTAGCGCGAGAAAAAAGGAACGCGGATTTTGAAGTGCTACCCGTGTTAGTTTCTTGCCCGGATCAGCACGGTATATTGAACGTCTGATAGTTGGATCTTATGAGATAGGTTTGAGTTTATCTCATAAAATCCAAGAGCTAGTTTTTCTATGCAACGTGATCATCCGAGATAACCGCTAGAAAACAACGGATATAAAAATCCGCGTTCCTTTTTTCCATCCCCATTTTCGTACTTTTAGTCTGTGGCTCTCCCCGACTTCCTAATCATCGGCTCCGGTTGTACCGGCGCAATCGCAGCACAAACGCTGTCGGAAGCAGGACATTCGGTTCTTATTATCGACGGAGGTCAGTACGATGAAGCTGCAGCGAAGAAAATTCCTGACGACAGTTTTATTTCACTGCGTCGCGGCGATGAAAATCAATCCGATTATTTTCTTGGAGAAAAATTCGAAAGCATTCCTGAAGGGAAAACTTCTTCAGGCGCTCAGCTCACTCCGGCTCGCCATTTTCTGATCCGCGAAACTGAAAAATATCTTCCACTTATTTCCGAACAGTTTTCCGCGATTGAAAGTCTGGCCGTTGGCGGACTCGGCGGTGGCTGGGGACTGGGCTGTTGCGTTTTCTCTGATGAAGAATTGAAAATGTGCGGACTGGATTCTGCAAAGATGAAATCTGCCTACCAGGTGATTGCGGATCGCATTGGCTTGTCGGGAGAGAAAGATGATACGACAGCATTTACTTCTTCTCACATCAGTGGATTGCAATCCGCATTCACACTCGACAAGCAAGCAGCAGTACTTAAATCGAAATACGAGAAGAAAAAATCGGCCTTGAACGACGATGGATTTTTTCTCGGTCGCCCTGCACTTGCATTACTTACTCAGGACAGAGGTGATCGCAAAGGTTTGAATCGCCGCGATATGGATTTCTACGATGATCATGGCGGATCTGCGTGGCGTTCCTGGATGCTCGTGAATGAGCTGAAGAAGAAACCGAATGTTCAGCACGAAAGTGGTTGGCTGGTAATTAATTTTCGTGAAGAAGAAAATGAAGTTGTGGTGAATGCGATCCGCATCGTCACAAATGAGAAAAAAGAATTTCGTGCGCGGAAATTAATTCTTGCTCCCGGACCATTGGGAACAGCGCGAATTGTTTTGCGTTCACTAGTTGGTGGAAGGCAAAAGAAATTGCCCTTCATCTGCAATCCGTACAACTACACTCCGCTCCTTCTCCCGAAATTGCTGGGAAGTGAAATCAGCACCAATCACATCGGACTCGCTCAGCTTTCTCTTTTTCACGATCAAGGAAAATCAGGCAAAGACATTGCGATGGCATCACTGTATTCGTATCATGCATTGATGCTGTTCCGGTTGTTGCGCGAAACGCCATTGAATTTCCGTGACGGAAGAATGGCGATGCGTTATCTATTACCGGCGATCATGATTGCAGGAATTCATCATCCCGAATCGCGCGGAGAAAATCAGTTTGTGCATCTTGGCGAACTTGCATCTTCTCCAACGGGCGATCAATTGCATGTCGACTACAATCTCAGCGAATCTAAACTCGCGCGGGTAACTGAACGTGAGAAAAAATATCGCGGAGCACTTCGTAAACTCGGAGCATACGCCATGAAGCAAGTACGTCCTGCTATTGGTGCAAGTGTACATTATGCAGGTGTGTTGCCGTTCTCGAAGG
>CAYUTR010000533.1:0-1907 GCA_964447465.1 uncultured Chryseobacterium sp. | reverse complement strand
GACCGGTCAAATCAACGTTCATCGATGATATACCCGGTGAAACAGGAATTGTTCGGACAGCTTTTCCCAACATATCCGTTACTGTAACAACGCTAGCCGCATTAACCGCCGCAAACTGTACGGTGAAGATTCCTGCTGTTGGATTTGGAAATACATGGAAGGTATTTGAAGACTGAACTAAATCCACGTTCAAGCCACTGGCAGCAGTATCAACAACAAAAATATTGTCGACAGCGAATGCCGGATTCGTTCCGTAACCTGAATTCGTAAAACCAAAACGGAATCGCAGATCTGCCTGGTTGCCCATTGATGGATAATCATTGGTGGAAATAGTTCCGGTAGTCCAGAGTGGTTGACCGTTGTATTTTGCTAATGGCAGCATGCAATTCGTCCACGTTGATCCGCCATCCACACTGAAATCAACAAATCCGTAGCTTGACAACACCGGACCCGTTTGACCCTGACACAACCAATCGAATGTTAACGTTACATCGGTAAATCCGGTTGTAATAATACCGGTACTCATTGTTGAGTGAACAGTTCCGCCTGAGCCCGATCCCAAAAATCCACTGTGCGCGCAATAATCAGCGAACAGATCGTCATAGATGTGCATATAATTACCACCGCCTTGATCGGGAGTCGTACTCGTGCAGTTATATACATTGTTTACAATCCAGAAATCAAAATTTCCACCTTGACCGAGCGACCATCCCGTGCCACCAGCGGTAAAATCATTGGAGTACAAAGTTGTTTGTGCATTTACGCACAGACAAGCGGCAACAGCAAGAAGAGTAAAGATTTTTTTCATGTGGCGTTGGTTTATGGGAAGTAGTGAGTTTGCTTAAAGCAAGGTATGAATTTATCCCGAAGTGTGAATGATGCAACTATTACATCCTGTGATGTAACTAACGAATTCACAGGCATCCTCACCTTTGCTGAGTAAACATTTCACATCCGGTGCAAAGCGGACTAAACTCAACAATTATGAAAACTCTATCTCTCCTGATATGTTCTGTCTGCTTGTCGGTAACTTGTTTCGCGCAGGAAGAAACTCCCTCGCACGATATTCCACGACTGGAATTCGGTTTCCGTTTTATGCCAACGGTTTCGGCTCTTGATATGAGAACATCATCTGGCGGCACTGTTTCAGGTCAGGCTACGTTTGGTTATGGCGTGGGTGGAAATATCGGCATCAACTTCACAGATCACGTCGGGGTTGAAGGTGATATTCTTTACAACGCAATTACACAGAAATACAAAGACCAGGAAATGGAACGCACTATTCACGTGAACTACCTGAATATTCCGATTATGCTGTCACTTAATACGGGTAAGTCTCGTCCGGTGAATCTGAATTTCGTTGCCGGTCCGCAAATGTCATACAACGTTGGCTCGCGCATGGAAACATCAGGCAGCAATGGTACAGACACCATGCAGGCGACACTTGTTCTGAAAAAAGGCAACCTTGGATTTGCATACGGCGCAGGCCTGGAATTTGCACTCAACGAACGTCGTAGCGTACGTCTCGATCTTGGCTTCCGAGGTGTATATGGTTTTGTTGATATTGCACAACCAAAAACCGGCACCGATCCTGAATCAAGAGAATTCAACGTTGCAGAAGGCACCAAGATCCAAACCTATTCAGCTTTCGTCGGAGTTACATGGTTGTTCCTATAACGAATAACATTTCCTGATTTCATATTAACCCCGGCGTAGAATTCCTTTCAGATTGCAGCAATTATTTTTCGGATGATACCGAAATATAACAGCTGGAACAAAGGAATTCTTGCTGAATTTTTCTACCCTACTTTTTGTGACGTTGTTCCAACACCCGCTCCACATCCTTCAGCGAATATCCCTTCGCCGAAAGCAACACCACGTAGTGAAACAGCAGATCAGCAGCTTCT
>CAYUTR010000532.1:0-1936 GCA_964447465.1 uncultured Chryseobacterium sp. | reverse complement strand
GCAAACGGATTCACTACCATTAACGGGCCCTGGTCTGAAACCAGTACCGGAACAAATGATGCGTATGCCGACGGATGGTTCGTTAGTGCTACGGCTTCTGGCACTGGCGCACAGAATTGCTCTGATAACTGCAATGTTTCGAGTGTTAACGATCGCTCTTTACACGTTGGAAATGCCGCCGTTTCATTCGTTAACATTGGCGCCGACACTGGATCTACCTATCTCACCGGAACATATTGCCAGTTCGGAATCTGTTCAAACACTAATAAGCGAATTGAATCACCAACCATCAACACAGCAAACCGCGACAGCGTTGGAATTTCTTTCCTGTATTACGAAGGTGGAGAATTGGGTGGAGATGAAGCAACGCTTTGGTATTCTCCGGATGCAGGTTTAACTTGGATGCAGGTCGACCAGCTCGCGAAAATTTCTAACTCATGTGCTGCGCCATCAGGATTGTGGACAGAATTCTCCATGTTGCTACCGGCTTCGGCAAGTAATAACGCCGTTGGAATTAAATTTGCATTCAATTGGACAAACGATAATGATGGAGTTGGAACTGACCCTTCATTTGCAGTTGATGACATTACGCTATTACAGGATTTCCCTACTGCGATTGCTTCAACAAATCTTTCAGCCATTTCTATTGTTACAAACGAAAGTTCAGTAACCGTAAATGCGCAAAGCCCATGGAAAGTTCTTTCTGTTGTTGATGTTACAGGTCGCGAAATTCAGGTGAGCACAACCAGCAACGAAATTCTGTTCGATGCTCCTGCGGGAATGTATTTCATTCGCATGGAGATGAATGGGGAGGAGTCGATACATAAGGTGCTCTTCGCACAATAATTGACAGCCGTGGGCTTTAGCCCGCGGATGATGTGAATAGATTGCATTTGAAGAACATGAGGAACGCGGGTTTAAACCCGCGTTTTTTCATGTCTTTTTGTTTCCAGACGCGCTTTCCATCCGCGGGCTAAAGCCCACGGCTGTCAAATTCCGCCTCCCGAATGCGTACCTTTGCAGGAATGAATTCCAAACCAAACATCCGCCACCTTAATCAGGAAGAACTCAAGAAATTCTTCACTGATCACGGCGAAAAAGCATTCCGTGCGAAACAGGCGTGGGAGTGGCTGTGGATGAAATCGGCCCGCAGTTTTGAAGAGATGTCGAATCTCTCGAAAGAAACGCGTGTGATGCTGACAGAGAATTTTTCGTTACCGGTTGTGACGATCGATAATTTCCAGGTGAGCAAAGACCGCACAATCAAGAGTGCATTTCGTTTGTACGATGGAAATATCGTAGAAGGAGTTTTGATTCCATCCACTTCACGCATGACAGCGTGCATTTCTTCACAGGTTGGCTGTAGTCTCACGTGTAAGTTCTGCGCAACGGGAAAAATGGAACGCCTTCGCAATCTTGATGCCGATGAAATGTACGATCAGGTGGTGTTGATCCGCAATCAATCGTTGGAGCGATACAATCAGCCGCTCACAAACATCGTGTACATGGGAATGGGTGAACCATTGCTGAATTACAAGAACATGATGGAATCGATTGATCGCATTACTTCTCCGGACGGATTGGGAATGTCGCCGCAACGGATTACAGTTTCTACTGCAGGAATTGCGAAGATGATTCACAAACTCGGCGACGATGAAGTGAAATTCAATCTTGCACTTTCATTGCATGCAGCGAACGACGCGAAACGCAATCACATCATGCCGATCAACGAGCAGAATTCGCTGGATGCGTTGGCTGATGCGCTGAATTATTTCTACGAAAAAACCGGAACGCGTGTAACGTTTGAATTTATTGTCTTCAAAGATTTCAACGATAGCGTTCAGGATGCAGAAGAACTACTCGCGTTCTGCAAGCGTACCACTGCGAAAGTGAACATCATCGAATACAATCCGATCGACGGAGGAGAATTCGAACA
>CAYUTR010000531.1:0-1976 GCA_964447465.1 uncultured Chryseobacterium sp. | reverse complement strand
GGCATGATCTCTTTCGTGAAGTCGTTGTACAAAGCGTATGAATCGATCGACGCAAGTCTGTTTGAAATCAATCCGTTGTTCAAGACATCTGATGGAAAAATTATCGCAGTTGACTCGAAAGTTTCGGTTGATGGCAACGGACTTTTCCGTCACAAAGAAATTCACGCATTGCGCGATACAACTGAAGAAGATCCAACAGAAGTAGAAGCAGGTTCGCACGGACTCAATTACGTGAAGCTCGACGGAAACGTTGGCTGCATGGTAAACGGAGCCGGTCTGGCTATGGCTACGATGGATATCATCAAGCTTTCCGGTGGAGAACCGGCTAACTTCCTCGACGTGGGTGGTACTGCAAACGCGGCTCGTGTGGAGCAGGCGTTCCGTATCATTCTCCGCGATGAAAAAGTGAAAGCCATTCTCGTAAATATTTTCGGCGGAATTGTTCGCTGCGATCGCGTTGCACAAGGTATTGTTGATGCATACAAGAACATCGGCGACATCAAAGTTCCGATCATTGTTCGTCTGCAAGGAACAAACGCAGTTGAAGCGAAGAAGATCATCGTTGATTCAGGTCTGAAAGTTTTCTCTGCAATTGAGTTGCAGGAAGCGGCGGATTTGGTGAAGAAGGTGATTGGTCAGTAGGCAGTAAGCAGTCTGGCAGTAGGCAGTCAAAAGCCATTACAGGAAACTGTGATGGCTTTTTTGTTGACAATCATTTCACAAATAATTGACGTTTTTGCTTGACTTTGCTGTTTGATTGGATTACCTTTCATTTATGAGGAAGGTCGTTGCTGTGGTTGCTGTTTTATTCGCTGTGCAAGGAAATGCGCAAGTGAATTTGGTGCCGAATCCGAGTTTTGAGATGTATGATACTTGTCCTAACAATGGTGGGCAGATTGACTATTCGACATTTTGGTCAAACCCCACACTGTTCGCAACACCTGATTATTTCAATGGATGTGGCATCTTAGGTTATAGCGCTCCGAACACATACTTTGGATACCAACAAGCACTTACAGGGAATGCATACGCTGGAATTATTACGTTCGCCTTTGATACCATAAATCCAGCTGCTTGCCGGAATAAAAGGGAATATGTTCAAGTAGGTTTAATAGACACTCTGGATGCAGGCGTACAATACTGCGTAAGATTTTTTGTCAGGTTAGCCGATAGTGCGGTTTACGCCGCGAACAACATCGGAGTGTATTTTGGGTCATCAGTTACCACACTTTTGATTGATACCGTTCTGCCTTTCGTTCCTCAGATAAACAATAATGCATTAACAAATCCATTGACATCAAAAAATTCATGGACTATGGTTCAGGATTCTTTCATAGCTAATGGAACAGAAACATATATGATACTTGGAAACTTTGAGGAGGACGTTGTAACAGATACGGTCAATATGTATGGACCTTCCTGGTTCAGATACGCTTATTATTTAATAGAAAATATTGAAGTGGTTCCATGTGATTCATTAAACTCGATTGAGTACAATGAATCAATGGCTGAGTTAAACCTCTTCCCGAATCCGGCTCAACAAATTCTCAACATTGAATGGAGCTGGCATGAGTTAACTGTTATTCGGTTGAGTGATTGTTATGGCAAAGAAGTTCGCAATTTGCAAGTCGCAACAGGAGATCAATCCACTATACTAGATGTTCAGAATTTACCTCAAGGATTGTATTTCCTGGAAATTCAACACAATAATATCCTTATAGTTAAGAAAATAGTAATCCAATAAAAATCAAAACCCCTACAATGAAAACAATACGATTTTACTTAGCAGTTACATTATGCTTGGTCACTTTTTCACAAAGTTTTGCCCAAGTGATTGATTTGCAAACGAACGGAATTCAACGCTGGGGACAAATTAATCCCGTTCCTGGGTTTAACGCACAAGCGCTAGGCATTGGAAATTTCATAAGTCCCAATGGACCACAAGCGGCTTTACACGTAAACAAACTTCTGTTACC
>CAYUTR010000530.1:0-1988 GCA_964447465.1 uncultured Chryseobacterium sp. | reverse complement strand
CCGAAAAAGGCTTTTAAGCTGCTCCCCCTTCTGGACTTGAACCAGAGACCCCATGATTAACAGTCATGTGCTCTAACCAGCTGAGCTAAGGAGGATCATGCTCCATTTTGGGTCGTAAAACCCGAAAACGGGCTGCAATATTACTATTACCAATCGGATTTTGCAACAGATTTTGTGTGAATAATAGGGTTTTCGCCACCGAACCCCCAAATGGTACATCTTCAGAGGAGCGTACGAACGTTCAGAGACCTTGAAGTCACCGGTGACTTTGATCACATTCCCGTAACTTGCTTCTGGCACAAACACTTCAACCCATGAAAAAAATCTACTCTCTGTTATTTACAGTTGCAATTCTCTTCGTCTGCAACAATCCACTCTCTGCCCAAATCACCTGCAGTCCCGCAGGCAATCTCTGGGTGTACACCAATTACGACGGCGGAGTGCTCAACATTAACGTTGATGTGAACATTCCGAATATTAAGATTGGCGTGTGTACGTATGAGCCAGTGACGATCAACGTTACCGGAACGTATGCAAGCAACGTGACTGAAGTTCGCTATGCCGGGTATGTAAGCACAAATAATAACCATTGTCCGAATTCACCGACAACCACAACGATTAATTCTGCGTTCGGTACAACATCAGTAAATTTTCTTCCGCCGAGTACGTTGAGTAATCCAAACGGAAATAGTTCCATTGTTTGTGCGTATTCGTGCAGCACAACATCCAGCCAGGGTGGATGTAACACGGCCGATCAGATCAAAGCATATTTCCAGACTTCAATGAGCGCAACGCTTGTGAGCTACTATACACAATACGGTTGCTGGGCGGTTGCTCCGCGTTTACTAAGTGCTGGTGGAAACTGCTGCAGTTCTGTTCCAACGTGTTTCATCGCAGCGAACGCCGGAACGGATGTAGCAATGTGCGCTGGAGATATGGTAACGCTCAATGGTTCTGCAACAGGCGGTGCAACAGTTTACAGCTGGTCGCCAACTGCGGGATTAGGTAATCCGAACAGTGCAACAACTACTGCATCACCAACAATTACTACAACGTATGTGCTCACAGCGGGCGATGGTGCAAGTTGTTCTGATGTCGACACGATAGTTGTAACCGTGAATGCACTTCCTGTTGTGAACCTCGGCGCAGATACAATGATTTGCGGAGGAAACTTTTTACTTGATGCAGGTTCGCAACCGAATAGTGTTTTTCTGTGGAGTGATAACAGCGGTGCGCAAACATTGAACACAACCACATCCGGAGCATACAACGTAAGTGTGACCAATACGCTCACAGGATGTACGAATGCGGATACGATAACTGTGACGTTCAACACACCTCCAACAGTGAATCTCGGTAACGATACAACGATCTGTGGAGATAATCTTCCGCTCAACGCAGGAAATCCAGGAATGACTTATCTCTGGAGCAACAGCACAACGCAACAAACACTGACGGCTTCTGTTTCCGGAACATATTCTGTTGTGGTAACTGACGCAAACGGTTGCACTGCTTCTGACGCGATCAATGTTACGTTCAATGCAATTCCGGTTGTGACATTCACTGCTACAGTTCCTGTTGTGTGCCTGGATGATCAGGCGATAGCGCTGACCACCGGATCACCTTCAGGTGGAAGTTATGCGGGAACGGGAGTTTCTGCAGGTAATTTTGATCCGCAAGTTGCAGGCATTGGAACGTTTGGAATTACTTATACGTTTACCGATAGCGCAGGATGCACATCATCGGCAACTGATTCTGTACTGGTGGATGCATGCTTAAGCACGAATGGTGTTTCTGTTTTCGTTGTGAATCTTTTCCCGAATCCTTCTGATGGAAATTTTCAGCTGAATGTTACGCACACCTGCACAGCAGAGTTGGCGAACAGTCTCGGACAAGTAGTCGAAACAAAAACGTTGATGCCGGGAAGCAATTCGATGGGCGATTCTAAACTTGCAGAAGGAGTTTATACGATTCACTTAACAAGTGAA
>CAYUTR010000529.1:0-2028 GCA_964447465.1 uncultured Chryseobacterium sp. | reverse complement strand
GTCAAACTTTCAATATCGGTCTGGACGCATTTCGACAAGGATTCAGCAGTTTCTAAATTTCTTGAAAGCGAACACGCGGATCTTTTAGTTTCGATCTGCACGGTTTCGATTTTTGTATTGCCATTATTAACTTCGGTGTTGTTTAATTACCCGAAGAGAAACTTAAACACTTCGGATTCTGAAGAGTAATGCGCGACTATTCTGTAATCAGCGGTAAGACACTCACTATTCGCAGAACGAATCCGCGAACTCCTATATTCATTTATATTGCCTTTGTTTTTTTGATTGGATTTCCAGTGATGTATCTAATTGCGCCAGGCATGAGAAATCTCCCTTGGTTTTTCCTGATTATGGTAGCGGCGATCACGATTCTTAATTTGCGCGTATGGGGATTGCTGACCTTGATTACAATCGGACAGGACGGAGTTTTGTATAAGTCGCCAATCACGGAACGATTGTATCCATGGTCTGAAATTAGAACGGCTGGAATGTATCTGAAATATGGGAACAGGGTACATGTACTGGATCGACATTTATATAACGAAAAATATTTTGTCAAATTGAAATATGTTTGGTTTTCACGCAATCCGGCTGGAGCACCGTCTGTTTTTACATTTCCGGGAGAAGACTATTGTGATTTTGAGTTTAACAAGAACGCCTGGGAATTATTTAACCGGTATCTTATTGGAATTGATGATCCGAATAATTTGCAGAGTTCCAGTAAACTTAGAGCTCAGGAATCGGAGCGAAGAGGCTTCTGATCTGTTCACCAGAAAAAACATTCATCATGATCGTCGTAACCGGAGCAGCAGGATTCATAGGTTCATGTCTCGTAAGCAGACTGAACAAAGACGGGTTAACCGACCTGATTCTCGTAGATGATTTTTCTCACGATGAGAAAGCTCCTAATCTTGAAGGCAAAAAGTTCGCCGAGAAAATCGACCGCGACCGTTTCATCGAATGGTTTTCAAATAATGCATCGAAAGTGAAATTTGTGTTTCACATTGGTGCTAGAACAGACACAACTGAATTCGACAAAAGTATTTTCGATCGTCTTAACGTTAACTATTCGAAGGACCTCTGGAAGATCTGTACCAACAATGCGATTCCGCTGGTGTATGCATCTTCTGCTGCAACCTATGGGTTGGGCGAACATGGTTATTCTGATTCTCACGAAATCGTTGAGAAACTGAAACCACTAAATCCTTACGGAGATTCCAAGAACGATTTTGATAAATGGGTGCTGAAGCAGGATGCAACTCCTCCGAACTGGTACGGATTGAAATTCTTCAACGTGTACGGCCCGAATGAAAACCACAAGGGTCGCATGGCTTCCGTGATCATGCATGCTTACGGTCAGATCACCGCAACAGGCGGAATGAAATTATTCCGTTCACACAATCCCGATTACAAAGACGGAGAACAGCTTCGCGATTTCGTTTACGTGAAAGATGTAGTCGAAGTCTGCATGTTCCTTCACGATGAAAATCCAGCTTCCGGAATTTATAATTTGGGTACGGGTGTTGCACGCACGTTCCTTGATCTGGCAAACAATACATTCAAGGCCTTAGAGAAGGAGCCGAACATTACTTTCGTTGATACTCCTGTTGACATCCGCGACAAGTATCAATACTTCACTGAAGCAGACATGAGCAAACTGAAGGGCGCGGGATATAAAATTCCGTTCTCAACGTTGGAAGAAGGAATTCATGACTATGTTAGTAATTACCTGGCTAAAAAGGATTACTACTAGCTTTCTGTTCGCCTTCGGCTCGGGCTTTACCACGGCGACACAGCGAGCACGGCAAAAAGATTATTGTTGCGGGTAAAAAGAAAACGGCTCCCGAAGGAACCGTCTTTTCTATTTAGCACATTAACCCATTAGCATATTAGCACATTATTTTTTCTTGCCGCCTTTTTGCTGAGTCTTAATCTCCGCCATCTTTGCTTTCTGCGCCTGCTCAAGTCGCTGCAGGAATCCGGAGCCTTGTTTCACAGGTTTCTTCTTGTTCTCTTCAATCTTCGCAT
>CAYUTR010000528.1:0-2028 GCA_964447465.1 uncultured Chryseobacterium sp. | reverse complement strand
GTATTACTGTCGACCATGATACTCTCAACGACAATAAAGTGACTATACGCGAGCGGGACACAATGAAACAGGAACGCGTTGCGATTGATCAGCTTGCAGGAATTATCGGAGAGCGTGTAAGCATGAATGCGGCGTTGCGGAAGCAATAAAAAACCAGTACGCAGTCTGGCAGTCATCCAGTAGGCAGTCGAAAAATTAGAGGGGTGTCGTTTGATGCCTCTTTTTTTTTAAGCACTTAACCTATTTGGTCAACTGCCTACCGCCCAACTGCACTACTGCCTACTGGTTTTATTGCACCGAAAGCGCCCGCGTAGAAACACCAGCGTCAGTTCTCACAGAAACGAAATACAATCCCGGAGCATAACCCGACAAATCAATTGTAAGTGTTGTGCTGTTTGCTGCAGGAGTTTCGCTGAGTAATCTTCCGCTTGCATCTGTGATCATCACAACACTTCCGGGATCTGAAAGCACCAATGTGCATTGATCGTTTGCAGGATTCGGATACATCGTAAACGTAGATTTCTCAATCTGATAAATTCCTACCGTTGCAAGATTGGTGAAGAAATAAATCGTGCTGTCAGCTGGTTGCATTGTCATTTGATTGAATGCAGCTCCTGGAACTTCGCTCGTAGTTGTCCCGGTGATATAAATTCCGCTGAAGAGATCCCACGGTTGTGTTAAGTCTGCGGTCGCAATTCCGATTGTGGGACCGGTTGATCCGCCATGCGAATTCAGATCAACATACGAAGGGCCGTAGTGAAATTCCATGTTCCCTGAGATCTCGTGAATCCAGATCTGGAAGTCGACGAAATTGGTGACCATTGTTGAAGTGTCTTCGTAGAAGCCTGCGTTTCTCCATTCGAGAATCATGATTTGTGATCCAGGTGTACCAATCACTTCCATGAGAATAGGAGAAATATTCTGCCCTTTGGATTTCAGATCTCCGGTTGCGTTTGCGGAAAAGAATTCACCGAATCCCATAATACACGGAACAGTATCGTTTACATCATACCACGGGTCATCAACGCCGGTCCAATCGTTGAACAAAACCAATTCTCCATTAGTTTCCACTCCGGCAGAATCGTACCACACGCCATACATATTCACCTGGAACGGAAGTCCGATTCTGATCCAGTCGTCGTCCCATGTCGGAAGAATCTGCGGGTCGGTAATCGTATCAGCTGTGCCTGAAAGCGGAAGATAAACGCCGGAGGTTTCCGAGAAAGTATATTGTGCATTCAACGTGAGTGCGAGAGCTGCCGCAGCGAAAAGAGAAAGAAGAGTTTTTTTCATTGGGGAAATAGATTGTGAAAGTGCCGCAAGTTAAGTGAAAGCCGACAACCTCAGGTTGAAAATTAAGAGTTGTGCATTTGGCATTGTTGCCCGTTGTTCGTGCTCATGAAACGGGCAACAATGCCAAACTAACAACTAACAATGATCAAAGGAGGTAAAAGAAAAAGCACCGGTTTCCCCTCCGGTGCTTTTTGGCAGAATAAGGTGTGTTGAGCAGTCCTTTTTTCTGTGCTGGTCTCCACAGATGTGAATCTGTACAAAACCCATTGGATAAACCAGCGATACAAATGTATAGCCCATGTTCGTCGTCGTTTAACACAATTCTAGCTAACACTTTGCAGAATTTGACTTGATTTCTTGCCAAGAACAGTCAATTCGCGTAGTATTGTGTTAACAACCTGTTGATATTGACCGAATGAAGGCTCTTCCGTTTAAGATACCCGTTACCGGCAGTGAATCTGTCGTAGTGGAGGAAGATATTCAGCCTCACTTCTATACCTATTTGCATCAGCACGAAGAAGTACAGCTCACCTGGATTCTCAAAGGTGAAGGCACTTTGCTCGCAGGAAATTACACGGGCAACTTCGGTTCAGGAGATATTTATTGGTTCGGCCCAAATCAGCCACACGTTTTTCGCTGCGACTCCGTTTACTTTCAGAATAAGACGTGGTTAAAAGCGCAATCCATTTCTGTTTTCTTTCGTGTAGACGAAGTTGAAAAAGGCGGACTGCTTTC
>CAYUTR010000527.1:0-2040 GCA_964447465.1 uncultured Chryseobacterium sp. | reverse complement strand
ATTCGGCAAAGAGAATTTCGTTTATGAACTTGTTTCTTCTACAGGACAGGTTTGTGCAAGCGGGGTATTTACCGATGAGTATAACCAACTTGATATCTCGGCTTTTGCTCCGGGAATGTACCTTCTCATGGTGCGTAATGAAGCTGGAGACATTGCGGTGATAGAACGTCTCATCAAGGAGTAACCCAACAATCGGCATTTCGGCACATGGGCATATCGGCACATCGGTTATCTTTGGTTATGCGCCTTCTTCTTCTCATTTTGCTGATCACCTCGAGTGCCTACGCACAACGTCCAATTTTCACGACAACAAAAACTTACGCAGAAGTTATTGCAGAATACAAAACGCTGGATAAACCAAACGACATTGTGTCAATTGAAGAGTGGGGTAGTACGGATGCCGGTTTTCCATTACACGCTGTTGTAGTTTCAAGCGACAAGACGTTTACGCAGTGGGAAGCTCAGCAGAAAGGGAAATGTGTGATAATGATCAACAATGCGATTCATCCGGGAGAACCTGATGGTGTCGACGCGTCGATCCAACTGGTGAGATATTACATGGCGAATCCCAAATCACTCCCGGTAAATATCATTCTTGTGATCATTCCGATTTATAATATCGATGGATATCTGAATCGCGGAACAAGCTCACGCGCGAATCAGAACGGACCGATTGAATACGGCTTTAGAGGGAATGGAAAGAATCTTGATCTGAATCGCGATTTTATCAAAGCCGATGCGAAGAATACGCTTGCGCTTGAGCAGATGTTTCAGGCGTGGAAGCCTGATGTGTTCATCGATAATCATGTTTCAGATGGTGCCGATTATCAGTACACAATGACACTGATTGCAACGCAACGCAGCAAGCTCCATCCGCTACTTTCGGATTACATGGATAAGAAGCTGGTGCCCGCGTTGTATGCAGGAATGAATTTACTCGGCAAGCCGATGTGTCCGTACGTTGAAACGATGGGTGAAACACCGGAATCGGGAATCGTTGGATTTTTGGAAACACCACGCTTTGCAACCGGTTATGCTGCGTTGTTCAATTGCATTGGATTCGTACCTGAAACACATATGTTGAAACCATACAACGATCGTGTTTGGGCAACGTATGATCTTATGGTGACGATCATTAATCAGTGTTCGAAAGATGCGGCAGAGATAATTCGCCTGCACAAAGAAGCAGATGAAGCGGTGAAAACGCAAACATCGTTCCCTCTGAAATGGGAATTAGATACGACGAAGTACGATATGATTGATTTCAAAGGATATGAATCAACACATCTCATTTCAAAGATTTCCGGTTTGCCCGTATTGTCTTACGATCAGACGAAGCCGTATGATAAGAAGATCAGGTTTTACAATACCTACGTTCCAACTCTGACGGTAAACAAACCCGCACTATTTATAATTCCGCAGGCGTGGGCAACAGTGATTGAACGCTTGAAAATTAACCGGGTAGAGATGTTCCGGATCGGCCAGGATACAACTTTAGAAGTTGAGTATAGTTATTTCAGCAAAGTGCATTCTCCGGCATTTCCGTACGAATCCCATTACAATCATCGCGGAACACTCACTGTGGAAAAGAAAATGTCATCGCATTTCAATAGGGGCGACTACGTGATTGTTATGAATCAGTCGGCCAATCGATATATCATGGAAACGTTGGATCCTCGCGGCGACGACAGTTTCTTCGCGTGGAATTTCTTCGACGGAGTGCTCAGCCAAAAGGAATGGTTCAGTGATTATGTTTTTGATGCGAAAGCCGAGCAGATCATTACGGATAATCCAGCAATAAAAATGCAGCTGGATTCAGCGAAGGCAGTTGACACTACATTGGTAAACAGTCACTGGTTGCAGATGAATTTTATTTATCAGCGTTCGGCTTACAAAGAGCCAACTCACAACCGGTATCCCGTTGCGCGGATTGAAAAATACATCAAATTGCCAATGGGCGACTTCAAATGAGCAAACGCTTCAATATACGTGTTTACGCACTGATCATCCATGAAGGAAAAATCCTGATCACCGACGAGC
>CAYUTR010000526.1:0-2044 GCA_964447465.1 uncultured Chryseobacterium sp. | reverse complement strand
CCCAACTTCGAAGTGGTGGTCGTGAATGATTGCAGCTGGGATATTACCGGTGATGTGCTCGAAGAATTCGCGAAGAAGAACAAGAACATGAAGCTGGTTACCATCAAGGAAGACGAATACTACCAGCACGGAAAGAAAGTTGCACTCATGATGGGCATCAAAGGCGCAACGCATGATCTGATGTTGTTAACCGATGCTGACTGTCAACCTGCATCTAACCAATGGCTCAAACAGGTTGTCTCACGTTTCAACGCTGGTGCAGATATCGTTTTAGGATACGGTCCGTTCTTTCCGGCGAAAGGTCTTCTCAATCGCATCATCCGTTTCGATGCGGCGATGATTGGCATCACCTATCTGGGATTCTCGATGGCGGGAACGACTTACATGGGCGTGGGAAGAAATCTCGCCTATCGGAAGAAATTGTTCTACAAAGTGAAAGGTTTTGCGTCGCATTATCACATTCCATCGGGCGATGATGATCTTTTTGTGAACGAAGCTGCAGGCGGACAGAAAACTTCAGTTGTTCTGGAGAAGGAAGCATTCACTTACACTGCGGCGAAAGACACGTTCGGCGCGTGGTGGAGACAGAAGCAACGGCACCTTTTGACGGGTAAACGGTACAAGTTCAAGCACAAGTTTTTACTGGGCTTTTACATCGTCGCTCAATGGCTGTTCTTCGGAGCGTTTATTGCTGCCCTCATCCTGCAATTTCAATGGATAGTCGTAACGGGCCTGTTCGCCCTGCGCTTATTGATTCAAATGCTTATCTTTAATAAGTGCTTTAAGAAACTAGATGAGAAGGGTTTACTGCTCCTTGTACCACTTTTGGAGCTGTACTTTTTATTTTTCTATCCAGTGATAACTTTTGCACGAGTGTTGAGACGTAAGACGCCATGGAATTGACCGAGAACGAGAATCTGTCGGATAAAGGTTTGTACGATTACAAACTGGTGAAGCGCGCCCTGGAGAATGGCGATCAGAAGGCGTACGCTGAACTCATGGGTCGTTACCGCGATTCGGTTTTCTACATGTTGCTGAAGATGGTGAACAACAAAGACGACGCCGAGGATTTAACGGTGGAGGCTTTCGGTAAAGCATTCAAACGTCTTTCACAATACACTCCGAACTTCGCATTCAGCACATGGTTGTTCCGTATTGCTACGAACAACTGTATCGATTTCATTCGCCGCAAGCGTAAGAATACATTCTCTCTCGATCGTCCGATTGAAGACGAAGAAGGAGGAGAAATGGTTGTCGACATCCGTTCCGACACCATGGATCCGGAAGAGCACATCATGAAGAAGCAAAAGATCATGATGCTTCACGATCTTGTGGATAAGCTTAAGCCACGTTATCGTACGCTTATTGAAATGCGTTACTTCCAGGAGCTTTCTTACGAAGAAATTGCGCAGGAACTTGATCTGCCATTGGGAACGGTGAAGGCGCAGTTGTTCAGAGCGCGTGAATTTCTCTTCAACGTCCTGAAGAATACCCAAGGAAAACTTTAACCGCGGCGACGCAACGACGCGGCGACGCAGCATTTAAGTCAAGCGTTCGCCTATTCACGAATATTATTGGTATTTCTCAGTGTTCGTTGTCCTGTCTGCGGTTAACTTTGCATGTATATGGAGACAGTGGAGACAATTACAAAGTACTTTCCGAATTTAACTGCAGAACAGCTTGATCTTTTCGGGCGTATGAAAGATTTGTACGCGCATTGGAACGCGCAGATCAATGTCATCTCCCGCAAAGACATGGATGCATTCTAC
Organism: uncultured Chryseobacterium sp.; assembly: GCA_964447465.1. Classification (GTDB taxonomy): domain Bacteria; phylum Bacteroidota; class Bacteroidia; order Palsa-965; family Palsa-965. Next base: position 275 of record CAYUTR010000526.1, on the reverse strand, counting down.
ACGCATCACGTGTTGCACAGTCTTGCGATTGCAAAAGTCCTGTCGTTCAGAAAAGGCACAACTATTCTTGATGTTGGCACCGGCGGCGGATTTCCCGGGATTCCATTAGCGATTATGTTTCCCGAATGCCGTTTTCACCTTGTTGATTCAATCGGAAAGAAAATCAAAGTCGTGACTGAAGTGGTAACAGCGCTCGGATTGAAGAACGTTGTAGCCGACCAGAAGCGGGCAGAAGAGCTTGACAATACTTACGACTTCGTTGTAACACGCGCTGT
>CAYUTR010000525.1:0-2049 GCA_964447465.1 uncultured Chryseobacterium sp. | reverse complement strand
GCGATGATCACAAAAAACTCTTTGATTTGTCGCGACATTGATATTCTTGCCGACATGGCGAAGAAGAATCTAGTGCACGTCATGATTTCGATCACCGGAATGGATGAAGATGTGCGCATGAAACTTGAGCCAAGAACGTCGACGTATAAAAATCGTTTCGAAACGTTGCGAATACTTTCTGAAGCGGGAATCAGAACGGGAATTTTATTCGGACCGGTTATTCCGGGATTGAACTCTCATGAAATTCCGGAAGTGCTGGAAACTGCAAGAGCAAACGGCGCAAGAAGCGCGGGCTACACCATGGTTCGTCTCAATGGACAGGTTGGAAATATCTTCCGCGACTGGTTACGCAAATCTTATCCCGATCGCGCGGAGAAAATTCTGCATCACATCGAAGGTGCACACGCAGGAAAAGTGAACGACACACGTTACGGAGTTCGCATGACCGGAGAAGGACAGATGGCGGAAAGTATTGCGAAGCTGTTCAAGCTTACTGCAGCACGACTTGGATTGAACTTGGATACGATGCGATGGAATACCTCGGACTTCAATCCGAAGGCGGGGGCGGCGCAACTCACGCTGTTTTGAAAAAGGAACGCGGATTTACGAGCGATCAAAAAAGGAACACGGATTTTTTATATCCGTTATTTGCTAGTTGCATGAATGGATGAGTGAGGTAAACGAGGGAGGGTGATTTTTGGATTTTATGAGATAGGCTTGTTAGGATGTATATGAACGAATATTTAAACTTTAACCATGTTGCACCGCGATGTAACGGCGAAGATCATTCGCGCGTTTTATAATGTTTACAATGAACTAGGATTTGGTTTTCTCGAGAAGAACTATGAAAATGCCATGAGTATTGAATTTACCAAAATGAAGGTAAAATTCAAAACGCAGGAGCCCATCACGGTTTACTATCACGATCAACAAATAGGTATATATTTTGCCGACATGATCGTAGAGGACAAAGTGGTCGTAGAATTGAAGGCTTGTTCGGATCTGGCAACGTCGCACGAAGTTCAACTATTGAACTACCTCCGCGCAACCCGAATGGAAGTAGGGATGCTACTTAACTTTGGTGAAACTCCGGTATTCAAGAGGAAGTTGTTTACAAACGACCGAAAATCAGATTGAGTACGTTCGAGTTTATCTCATAAAATCCAAGATCCAGCTTTGAGTTTTCACCGCGGAGATCCTTGTAAAACGACTAACACCAACTGGGCATAAAAATCCGTGTTCCCTTTTGCCCAACGCAACATGAACTTGTGGCTGACACCTACTGGGCATAAAAATCCGCGTTCCATTTTCCGGCATCCCATTTGCATTACCTTTGCCTCATGCGACTCTTCTTCCTGTTTGCCTTCCTGTGCATTTGTGATTTCGCGGTGGCTCAACGCAACATCTTCGATGGCTTCAACGACAACGAAAACGGCTGGCCTGTTGGAATCGCCGGTGCGAATATGCTCACGGTGCATCAAGGTTCTTATACAGTTGTGAGCAGCAACGAAGGACATTTCAATCATACATTCAACATCAGCGGCGGATTCGAAAAACATTTTCGCATTGAAGTAAGTGTTGGTCGCGATTCATTAACGCGTACTGAAAAAGGTGCAGGAATCATCTGGGGAAAAAAAGGTGATTCAACTTCCATGACGTTTCTTGTTTACGGCGATGGCAGCTTTGTATTTCAGAACCGTGTGAATGGCAAACTGAATGTGGTTTCTCCGAACAGTTTCAATTACGCATACAACGGATTTGGTTTCAACAACATTCGTGTTGAACGAAATATGGAAACTGACAAATACGATTTTTCCATCAACGAACAGATTGTGCTGAGCGTGCCATACGTGAAACCGGCGAGTGATGAAGCCGGAATTTACGCCGACATGGGCGGAGCATTTCAGTTCGACAACTTCTGGTTTATTGAACAGGCGAACACCGCAACTTCTTATGTTCCGCACGCATTGTCAATGGATAAACGTTGTGGCGATGGCGATCTGAAATACGAAAGCGATTTTGGCTATTCCTATTGCGTTCCTTTTGGAT
>CAYUTR010000524.1:0-2061 GCA_964447465.1 uncultured Chryseobacterium sp. | reverse complement strand
TTTTGAAAAGCATCCCGAGATTGTTTGTTGCAGCTCCGCAGTAATCGCCAAGCGTGACATAAAATTCGGCGTAGTATTTATTTCCTTTTACAAGCGGTTGCGTAAGTGTAACGCCGAGATATTCGCGATATGTTCCGCCATGACCTGACGTCATGATCATGCCCATTCCTTTTCCGCCATGCGGTTGTTCAGAACCGTAACTGTCCCAGTGATTCGATTTCGGATTCGCATAACACGCAGCATCTGCTTCGGAGCAAATAAAATCAGGCGTTCCTGATCCTGCATTTTCCCAACCTGAAACGTATGCCGAAAGACTTCCCTGCATACACCCGCATGGAACCTGTGAATAGCTTTCAAACCCAGGATTAGGTATAAGATTTTGTGCGTTTACCGTTGGGCAAACAATCAGCAACAGGAGAAATATTCGCAAAAACTTCATTCGTGATGTGCTATTCATTGGATGCTGAACATTCACCGATCCCGCAAAAAACGATCCACGTGCGCCCACTTGGTGAATCTTGGATATTTGGAGACTTAGTGGCCGCGTTTTCTGCCACGAAGACCGTAAGATTGAAAGGTTCACAAAGGTCAAACACAAAACAGAGACACTACCAATTTACGAGTAATATTGCACAAAGTTCCGCGACTATCTGTTAAGTATTGCCTAGTCTCCCGGCTTGTAGATAAGCATGAAGGAATCGCAAGTCACGAGGTCGGACTCCAGAATGACGTCCGTTAAATCCTTTCCCGATGTGATTACTATTGCTGCAGTGTTTGGTGGACTGCTTCCCAGATTTTCAGCGTAGAGAATAATCTGTTTCGGATTTTCGAAATCTAAGTGCAGCTCAAAGGACTGATATTCCTTCTGAAGAACGAGATGCTGAACAATAAGTGAATCGCCATAGAAAAGAGAAATGCTGTCGCCATCGACAGTGAATTTGTCGTAAACGCTGATCAGGACTTTGTCTGTGTGAACGGTAATCGTTCTTCCTTTGTTAACCTTTCGACCCTGCAACTCGGTGATGTAATGCAACACCTGTTTTCGTACGTTCACGGTTACATCAGCATACTCATCGCCACAGGTTACGCGGAAAGTAGTCTTCTTGTCAAGTTTCATCTGAAGCACTTCACCAGTCCCCAATACAATCCCGGGATTTTTTATGTCTGCCCACGTGTATTTGCCGTTTCCTCCCGACGCTGTAAGCGTTGCAGTTTTCCCGGCAACAATCATTGAATCGCCCTTTGCTTCGAGATCGCTGGTGCGACGGACAGTTACATCATCAAGGTAATAAGCACTATGTTCGGCGTATTGTACATTACTTCCGGCACGAAAGTTTTTTTGTTTGGAGATCTGCTGCTCGGGTAAAAAATTTCCGATCATAAAATGTGTGTACACTTTGTCGGCCGTGAAGTTTCCGGAGATTTTAATCCACCCCGAATCAGCAGTTATGATTTCGGTACAATTAACCTGAGGAGTTTCGAATATCTGGTATCCGGATGAAATCTGATACACACCGGTGCGAAAAAGAAAACCAATATTGTTCGTCGCGAAACCTGAATAGTCAGCTAACGAAACATACGCTTCAACGTAGTAATTTCTGCCCACAACAGTAGGTTGTGTGAGGTTGCAGCCAAGATACTCGCGGTAGTCGTTGTGCGCGGACGTCATGATCAATCCCATGTTGTCGCCACCGTGCGGTTTTTCAAATCCTATGCGTACTTCGTTGGTCGAATTCGGATTTGAGTAACATGGAGCCGACGATTTTTGGGTCATGATATCTGCCGATCCTTTCGATCCTTGCTGCCAGAACTTTATGACCTGACTGAGTTCACCATACATTGGTTCGCATGGTATCATCAGAAGATCTTCAAAACCCGGATTAGGTACCAGATTCGGTCGCTGTGAGTAAACTGCAGAACTGAGAAGGATGGCTGTGAAAACGCAGATGTAGCTTTTCATGCGAATTGGGTTAGGGCAAACTTATAGCTTATAAACGGCCTCAGCACGGAAAGTCACAGCCAAATCATGTGAATAATTTCCGCCCTTATTTCCACAAAAAA
>CAYUTR010000523.1:0-2097 GCA_964447465.1 uncultured Chryseobacterium sp. | reverse complement strand
GATCTTATAAGATTACCGATCCTGCCAGTAAGAATCACATTCTTACTGCGGGATTACAACTCGGATTTTTCCAGAAGCGATTTAACGATGCAGCGTTGCTCTTCGAGAATCAGTATGACGCAACGAACGGCCTGGATCCAAATCTTCCCGACGGAGAATTATTCCCACGCTACAGCATGCTGCGATTTGATGCAAACGTTGGGATGTATTACAAGTACATTGACAAAAACGGAAAGTTTGATCCGTCTGTAGGACTTGGTGTTTATCACCTCACGATGCCAAATGAATCGTTCACCGGACAGAAACATCGTTTACCGATTCGTTGGGCAGTTACCGGTGCATGCGATATTCATGCGAGAGAAGATCTGACGTTCACCCCGAATTTTCTCTTCATGTACCAGCGAAAAGCAATGGAAATCAACGCAGGATTACTTGCCAGCTATGCAGTATCAGGATCTGAATACAGCTTACTCGCCGGCGGATCTTATCGTCACAAAGATGCTATTGTAATTCACCTCGGATTCAAGCAAGGTGGAAATACATTCCGCATCAGTTACGATGTTGTAACCAGCAACCTGAAAAACTTCGGCGGCCGTCGCGGTGGATTTGAGATGGGTGTGATTTACACTGGTACTGGAAAAGGCGGATTTAAAGTTCGTTCATCGACAAACTAAGTCTGCTCCGTTTCTATCGGGAAGAGCGCATAGCGCAAAGTTATTCTTTGAGAATAACCTTGCTCACTCCATCCACTTTCACGAGGTAAATTCCACTCGTGTAATTGGAAAGATCGAGAATGATTTCATTGTCGCTTTTTCGCTGCGCCAGAATCGCGCAAACATTTCCCATACCGTCGAACAGATTTATTTCTGCCATCGCAATGTTACTTCCTGAAATAGTAACTGTGTTCTGCACAGGATTGGGAAATGCCGTAAACAACCCGCGGCTGCTCAAATCCTGAATGTCGGTTAATACAATCGCTGAGTAATCACAATTTACACCCCAGGGTTGAGCTCCGTACACTGTATTCCAATCGCCGATAATCTGGGAAATACTTCTCCACTCTGCTTGTCCCGAAGCAATCCAGAGATTTATTGAATCTGTAATCTCCGTTACCATTGGTAAAAACCACGGTTGATTTACACTTCCTTCGCCGAAGAAAATTTCCTGCTGGTACAAATGTCCTGCCGGCAATGTGCCATTCTGAATTGCATTAATTGTTGCACGTATCTGCGCAAGGATTCCACTTACGGTTGACGTACTCTCCACTTTTATTTTGCATCCCGTTCCGCATAAAGTCAACGTGTTGGCCGGAGTATGCACAAAGAAATTTGCAGTGTCCTGCGGCTTCCAGGCTCCAAAGTCAAGCGGATCGGCAACATGCATTGGCGTTGCAGCTCCCCACAAAATCTGCGGATACCATGTGAAAAATGGAAATGAATCTCCGCTCACTCCATTCTGGTAATCCGTCCAATCGTGTCCGTTCTGCGTTTGATTATACAGAAAACCGCTCATCGTATTTGTTGGCGTGACGCCACATTGCGTAAACAGGTAAGCAACATCCGCATAATTGTACGTGGTCTCATGCGCATGCGGATCACATTCAACTCCCATGTCTTCCACCATCCATCGCATGATGTTTTTATTGTTGGTGTTGTTCATGACTGCTCCCGAATCCCAACGAACAACTGCTCTTGGAAAAACGTGATCGCTTCCATGATTGTAACTCGCGTTTTTCGCATCAACCATGTTCACGAAATTCACCAGCCCGTTTCGCGCATTCATGTAATTATTCTGGTTGTTGTAGTACGCTGCAATGTCTTCATTGTGACTAACCCAATAAAGCTTGAGCGGTGTTGTCTGCGCGAATGCAGAAAACAGTATCGCTGAAAACAGCGACGTGATGTAGAATTTTTTCATTGGGGGCCCGGTTTTCCTTTAGACGCAAATTACGCCGAAGGTTTAATCACCCCATGAAAAAATACTGATTCGCGCAGCTAACATTTATCCTGAGCGTAGCCGAAAGGCCAAACACAATCGGCATATCGGAAATCGGCATATCGGCACATTGATCGCTTTAGCGATCGCGCCGCGCCGCGT
>CAYUTR010000522.1:0-2134 GCA_964447465.1 uncultured Chryseobacterium sp. | reverse complement strand
TGTCAGAGTTGTCACATTCCACGCATTACAGATTCGATAGACATTGCAACGAATTACCCGTTTCTGGATGGACGTACGCCATTCGGTAAGCACCATCTGGTTGGCGGAAACGTTTTCATGCTGCGTCTCATGCGTCAGAATATGACAAGCATTGGTGCGTATGCACAACCAGCGAATTACGACACCAGCATTGTCCGCACGGAGCGTTACCTGCGCAACAACACGCTTGACCTGAATCTCCAATACATCAACCGCATAAACGATACTGCGTTTTATGATGTTGAACTCACGAATAAAGCCGGACACAAATTTCCGTCCGGTTATCCTTCACGTATTGCATGGGTTGAAATGATTGTAATTGACGATCAGAACGACACCATTTTCTGGTCGGGAGAATACGATGGCGATGGTGACGTGGTGAATCGCGATCCTTCATTCGAGCCGCACCGGAATGTAATTACTTCCGACGACCAGGTTCAGATTTACGAAATGGTAATGGGCGATGTGAATTCGAATACTACAACCGTTCTCGAGCGCGCTGACACTGTTCTCAAAGACAATCGTATTGCACCAAAAGGATTCATGAATGCGCATACATCAATTGATACGATGGCGATCTATGGAATCGGCAACGATGCGGATTTCAATTTCACTGGTCCAACCGAAGGAAGCGGCGGCGATGTAGTTCACTTCCACATTCCGATGAACGGATACACCGGCCCGTTGCTGGTACGTACAAAAGTTTGGTATCACGCAGTGCCGCGACCTTGGCTTAGCGAAATGTTTGCATACAACTCGCCGGACATTGATTCATTCCGCAATTTCTACAACAGTGCAAACCAGGCTCCGGCTTTGGTTGCAGATGCAGAAATTGATGACATCAACCTCGGCGGAACACTTGCACACGCGCAACAGGAATTGCACTTCTATCCGAATCCAACGAACGACGGAATTATTTTCGTGAACGGTTGGAACAGATTCAATGTACAACTCATACGCGTTTACGATCTCGCAGGCCGCGAAGTAATTGAACCTATTGCCGGTGATCAGTTCGCCGGTAAAATTCTATTACCTGAACGCGGTGTTTACCTCGTAGTTCTTGAAACACCGGAAGGTCCGGTTACACGAAAAGTGCTCTGGCACTAATTGAATTTTATATTCTATAATATGAAAAAATCTCTACTTGCAATTCTTGCATTTGCTCCTATGGCGTCTTTCGCACAAGTGGGAACTGATACATTGATCTGGGCAAATTTTGAAACTGATCCTGCGTCTTACCTGCAGATGACTTTTCCTCCCGGAACGATGAATGATGCGTTCTGGTACAATTGGGACAACGATGCGCTGGCTGATCAAAGCGGCGCTGGTCGTCCCGGTGAATGGTACTGGGGAACTCCGTTTGCTGACGCCGATACTGTTGGCAACACAGGCGTTCTGCACAGTAATTCATGGACGAACGATGCTGTCAATCCGGTGATGAACTGGCTGATCACACCTTCGATCTTTGTTACAGATACAACGTTTGATTTGTTCTGGAAATCGGCGCCGTATCAAACACCACGATTCCTCGATGGATACATCGTTGTACTTTCTACCGGCACGAACGACTTTGCTGATTTCACCGACACACTTTTCATTGGATCAGAATATGTATCACTCGACGTTGCGCAAGCTCCCTTCCAGTATTCATCATACACATTCAGTCCGATGAGCGGATTCATTCACGGTTTCGATCAGACGTACATCGAAGACAACGCAGGAGATTCGGCGCGCTGGATCGGAATGTTGCGTCCATTCACTGCTGATCTTTCATCGTATGTAGGACTATCGGTTTACATTGGTTTTGTACACTACACAACCGATGACAACCTGTTCTCGATTGATGATATTTTCCTTGAAGGAACAGGAACCGTTGGAGTTCCGGAATATACGGGCGCATTCCCAATGGGTGTGTATCCGAATCCTGCGACCGATGTCCTCAATGTGAATTACACTTTGCCTGCTGAATCTGAAATGATGATGAACATTTATTCCATCGATGGAACACTGGTTCGTTCAGAGAATAAAGGTTCACTTGACGCAGGAAGCGGAACTGTAACAACCAATGTTGCTGATCTCGCACCGGGAGTTTACA
>CAYUTR010000521.1:0-2182 GCA_964447465.1 uncultured Chryseobacterium sp. | reverse complement strand
GTGAACAACTATTACAGTGGATATTCATACAGCGGAGTAGATTACTCGACGAATCACGCAGTAATTTTTACGTGCGATTCTTCTCTCGTTTCTTGCTCAGGCGATACGCTGGTCGTAGATACCGCAAACATCAGTTTCCAGACAATCGCAATTCCCAACTCATACAGTGTTCAGTTGTTCGATACAATTTTTCCACTCGTTGATACGCTGTGGCCGGGTGTAAATACAAAAGATTGCGAGACAATCGGAATCATAGAAGTAATTTCAGAGAACAGCATTTTTGCTTTTCCGGTTCCCGCAACTGATATTATCAACGTGCAATGTCGTTTTGTTCCCGATGAAATTCGTGTTACCGATGTAAACGGAAGAATTGTTTTGACTTTTCAGCCAATGGAAGTCAACAGCGACATTGACATTTCCTCTTTTACTTCGGGAATGTATTTTTTGGAGATCATCACCGGACCGTCACGCGACACACGCAAGATTATCGTCGAATGAAAAATAGTCTGCGGTATTTCATAATTACAGCGTGCATCGCTCTACTCCCCTTCATGGGAACGGCGCAAACCATGTTCAGCCGTGATTATGATTCTCCCGGTGAAGCATGTAATCACGCCACACATGTTCAGACACCAGATGGAGGGATGGTATTTCTTGCGCAGATGTTCGCGCTTTCCGGGCCTTCTCAAACTGCAATAGTTTTCCGAACGGATGATGTGGGTAACCTGCAGTGGGAGCTACACATTCCGGTTCAGAGTAATGTTCAGGATCTCAGCAATATTGTACAATCTCCGGACAGCAGTTATTTTTTCGCATCCTATGAATTCGCCGGAGTGTTCAGTATTTTCCTCATTGATGCCTCAGGTACACTGATCTTTGACAATACGGTTAATATTCCTGTTGGATATCTGAATATGGCGGCGCCCGTTGTTCTCGCGCGAAACGACGGCACATTCCTTTTGACCGGAACTTTTTATGATATCGCAACGGATGAATATATCTGGCTTATGTTAAGCATCGACCACACTGGAAACCTCATCTGGTCACGCGAGTTCAATCGCAACCTGGGAAAATTATTTCACCACGATCTGGATACATTCTCCAACGGTGACATCGTCCTGCTCGGAGAATGGATCGATACTACAACGTTCAGCATGGGTCCCGCCCTGTGCAGAATAACTTCGACAGGAACTTTGCTCTGGTCAAAAGCATACTTTGAAGCCGGCACGACATTAATGCCTAAGAAAGTGTGCGTGATGCCGGGCGATTTCGTTTTCGTTGCGGGCTACACACACAACATGTCGAGCGGCAACATTGAAACGTTTGTGTGTCGGTTTACAGCTCAGGGAAATGAAATATGGACGCTGCGTTATGGAGGCCGGGACCTTTTTACACGGGATATACTTGATCACGGCCACCGTCTGATGCTCACCGGCGAATCGCAATACAACGGATATCTTACGGAGATTGACTCCTCCGGAATTGTTACATGGGCTAAAATGTATTTGAACAACTGGCCGTGGGACATTGAACAATCAACTACATGTGGTTATACTATCGCTGCTTCAGCACAATCCAATGGGCTGCGTGTTTATTCTGCAGACTTCAACGGAAACAGCTGTATTGATTCTGCTTTTGACATTACAAAAACTCCGCTCACGATCTACACAATTATCATTGGTAACGATAGTATAATACCGATTACATTAACGCCCGCAAATTTTCCACCTGCGATCAATCCGATTGCTGTAACGACGAATTGTTTTAGTATCGGAATTGAAGAACAATTCGTGTCGTCTTTCACTAATATTTATCCAAACCCAACTTCGTCTACGGTCACAATAATATCTGAACAACTCGTTGAAAATATTGAAGTTGTAGATTTATTCGGAAGAGTAGTCAACTCACAGGTGGCTGGATCGAAGGAATTCTATCTCAACGTCTCTGGTTTAGCTTTAGGTTGTTACACCATTCGGATTATTCATGAAAATAACATCGAATCCCGGCGTCTGATTATCGAATAGAGCCATAAATTCCCTCTGAAACGGTTCCTTAAAGTCGTAACTTTGACGCCGGAATCAGCCCCTTTTTATGGCCATCAAATCAGCATTCATTGTCGGCGGTGTGCGCACTGCAATCGGAAATTTCGGAGGAACATTAGCGGCCGTTCGCACAGACGATC
>CAYUTR010000520.1:0-2182 GCA_964447465.1 uncultured Chryseobacterium sp. | reverse complement strand
CACCTGGATATTTACTGAAATAATTCCGGGAGTTGCGTTGCACTGAGTCAGATAAAGCACAGTAAAAGCGTTCGTTGTTGTAGCGTACAACGGAGGTAAGGCCTGTAAACGCACAACTGCAATGGATTGTGCTCCTGTTCCAACATCAGTTGGAACCTGCAGCCCGGTAATTGTAAAACAGGTTGGCGCGGTGAAATAATATCCGCGACAGTTCCCGGTGAAGGTGCTCCCATAATTCGGCAGCGGCATCATTGTCTGGGCAGTCGCGGCTAGACACAGGATTGCTGTAATTGAAGTGAGTAGAAGTTTTTTCATGGTTGTTGGTTTGTTTGCGCAGCGAAGATATGAAAACGAGGTTTTCACATAACATCCTGAATGAATTGTTTAGAATATGCGAAAAACGCAATTTTTTCGCCTATTGTTAACCGCGATTAGTTTGATGAAGCTACGCTTGCTCAAGAATCGCCATCAGGCTCAACGCCCGCTTCAATGAAAAAACTCTATCCGAAGAAACAGCTTTATCCAGCATTACCTGAATACGTTTCTTTAGTTCCTTGATCTTGTCGGGGCCCGAAGCAGGTGTCATGACAAGAACTTCATTATATACGTCAAGATCCATTGAGCGAAAAACCTTTTTTGCAGCCTCAGACTGAAGCGTCTTCTTCGCTGTGTTCCAGTCTCTGTTCATGAAAGCAAAGATTGCCTGGGTCGACTGTCCATCGCCAAGCTGCACCGACTTTTCTCTTTTCAGTAGCGCTGTGAATGCTTTTAGTTGCCGCGTAATGAATTCCGGATCGGGACATTTCAAGGTTGGATATGCGTAACTGTAAATTACTGCGAGCTCTGCATATCCATTGAGTCGTTTCTCTTCCTGCTTATGCTCCTTCTGGAAATCAATCAGCTCATGGGCAGTTTTTACAGCATCTCGGTAACGACCAGTTGCAACTTCAATGGCAATCTTGTTTTTGAAATTGCTTTCTGACTTTCTCAGTTTCAGATTGGGAATTCGCTCTTGTATCGCCCACGATTCTTTGAAGAGGTTGTAACACGTATGTACATCACCTCGCATGAAGTGATGCGATCCGTCGGCAACAAGCAGATAATATTGCATCAATGCTGCTCCATTCGGCTCATAGCTTCCTGAGGGCATTCCGGGATATTTTCCCATTAACTTTTTTAATGATGCAAGATGTCGTGCATGACCTTTCCCGCTATAACCCGGAACAGACGGTGCATTTGTTACAACGATGAAGTGATAATACAACTCGAAACGCGGAAAGCCGAAGCGACGCAAAACAATTCTTCGCATCGCCTGAAGCTGTTTTGCAACGCCTTCCGTATCGCGAGTAATTGCGCCCAGATAAATTCTGCGTGCCATTGCCTGAACAGAACGTAAATCATCGAGCAACTTGCTGGTTTCTTCCAGATCGCGGAGATTGCGTTCGTAATCGCGGAAATTATTCAGTGCAAGATTCGAATACACCAGTAAGTTGTACGCTTCGGGAAGCAATTCAAAAACATTCAGCTTGCGGCACTCTGCAATGAGCTCCTTGAGTTGCTTGCTCACCTGATTGAAGTGATTTCCACCAATTAGCTGTCGGCAACGATACAGTTCTTCTTCCAGCGGCATCAATGAAATTCCAGCAGAAGTGGTTCCAGTACTTTGATCCAGCATAGAAATGCAATGCTTTCTCAATTTGAAGAAACGATTACGCAAGGTTGTGAACTCCTCATCACGCTCGTCCTTATAGACAGTGTCAACCGCGTCGATTGTATTAAACTTCTTTCCTTTTCGTTCTTCCAGGAAATCGAGCAGAAGAATTGCGCGTGGTGAATCAGAAAGACGCTGACGTAAATCGCGCTTCTCCTCCACTCTTAACAGATCATATCCCGATTGTAGTACGTTGTTCATAATAGAAGTGTTGTGAACTCATTCTTATCAACCTTCGACTACGCTCAGTCTGACAAGTAAGAGATTGTGAACTCACTATCTCATGATTCGTGCCAGTTGTCAGACTGAGCGTAGCCGAAGGTTGACAACAACCAATGTGTGAACTCACAAGTATATTCATTTTTTCGGTGATTTGGTCGTTTTGGGCACGGATAACCGCTACGATGTTCGCTACGCAGATATCTCGTTTCGTACTGGCACGTGCATTGAAATGACCTTTACCAAATCTAA
>CAYUTR010000519.1:0-2230 GCA_964447465.1 uncultured Chryseobacterium sp. | reverse complement strand
CCAACGATAATCCCTTGCTGAAAATGGAAATGTTTATGACCTATGTCGGATCCAACGACACTCTCGCGAGATCTCCCGTTCATAATTTACCTGCGAATTATTCTTCCAGCAATTCAACAACGCGTATTATCAGCTGGCAGGCATTGAGCGATGGAATTATCTACAATCTGCAGGTATCAACCGATTCAACATTTGCGACAACACATACGAACATAAATCTCGGCAACACAACAAAACTCGTTTCCGGCTTGACCCTCGGACAAACGTATTACTGGCGCGTGCGTAGTAATAACGGTGGCGATACAAGCGCATTTTCGCAATATTGGGTTTTCAATACTTCACCAACGGGAATTGCGTCTTTTGAAAATCCAACTCCTGTAACTGTTGCTCCTAATCCAAGCGAAGGTCAATTCATGTTCTACGACATGGAAGTTGGCAACACCATTTCCGTGTTCGACATTACCGGCAGAAAAGTAACATCAACAGTTGCAACTGACGCAAGTTGTGCAATTGATCTTTCTACATACGGTGCGGGTGTGTATTTCTACACGATCACACGAGATTCTGAGAAAGTTCAGCAAGGAAAATTGGTTGTAGAATAACACTCGATCTTTACCACATAGGAAATTTGACGCCATTTGTTCGCTAAAGGCGCAGCAAACTGCTTGCCGCATAGGGCACATAGAGACGAACTTACAACTCCTCCCTATGTGTCCTATGTTCCGTTTCGTTTTTCACGAAACGCCTTAGGAAACAACGCACATCCGTTTTCCTATGTGGTAAAAATGTAGGTTACTTCGCAGCGTCTTTCAGCAACGCAACATTCGTCTTCGAATTCCCCACAAAAATCTGATCGCCAATAATCGCCACCGGTCTTTTCAGAAAAGTGTATTCCTCCAATATCAATTTGCGATACTCTTTCTCCGTCGTCGGTTTCGGATCCAGCGTTTTATATTTCAACGCCACTCGCGAGAATAACGCTTCGTAACTCCCCGCCATCTTTTTCATTTCATCAAGCTGAGCCGCAGTAATCGGCTGCGTCTTGATGTCCTGCAGTTCAAATTCCTTTGGAGTAATCGCACAATCTTTCATGATGCGCGCACAAGTAGAGCAGGTGGAGAGGAAGTACATCTTTTTCATACTTCAAATATACTCTTTGCGTTGCCTTTGCGTCTCTGCGCCTTTGTGGTTTTTTGAGCGACTGTTGATATTAAACGTGATGTACGCGGTCGAAAAAATGCGAACTTTGACCCTATGAAAGACGCCTCCGCATACGGCTTCGGCACCAAAGCAATTCACGCCGGACAAGAACCCGATCCAACTACCGGTGCAATCATGACACCGATTTACCAGACCTCAACGTACGTGCAGGAATCTCCCGGTACAAACAAAGGTTATGGTTACGCGCGCGGGAAGAATCCAACACGTGTTGCATTGGAAAAATGTCTCGCTGCATTAGAAGGTGCGGAATACGGACTGTGTTTCTCCAGTGGAATGGGCTCGATGGATGCCGTGTGCAAATTGCTTCGCCCCGGAGATGAAGTAATCACGGGCGATGATCTCTACGGAGGCGCGTACCGCATGTTCACTAAAGTATTTGCGAACTACGGAATCAAGTTTCATTTCATCAACATGACGAACGCGGAGAATATCCGCAAGTATGTCAACGCAAATACAAAACTGATCTGGGTGGAAACACCTTCGAATCCTACGATGCAGATTATTGATCTCTCAGCGGTTTCGAAAATCGCAAAAGAAGCAAAAGCAATTTTCGCTGTCGACAATACATTCGCAACACCTTACTTACAAAATCCGATTGCGTTAGGAGCGGATATCGTGATGCACTCTGTTACAAAATATCTCGGCGGACACAGCGACGTTGTGATGGGTGCACTCGTGATGAACAGCAAAGATCTCTACGATCAGTTGTATTTTATTCTCAACAGCTGCGGAGCAAATCCCGGACCGATGGATTCATTTCTCGTGCTACGCGGACTGAAAACATTGCACGTACGTATGGATCGTCATTGCGAGAACGGAAAGAAAATCGCAGAGTTCATGAAAACACATCCGAAGGTGGATAAAATCTACTGGCCTGGATTCACTGATCATCCCAATCACGACATCGCGAAAAAGCAGATGAAAGATTTCGGTGGAATGATTGCCTTCACATTGAAAGGTGCAGACCTGAAAGAAACATTCCGCATCGCATCTTCATTCAAGGTGTTTT
>CAYUTR010000518.1:0-2259 GCA_964447465.1 uncultured Chryseobacterium sp. | reverse complement strand
CCTTCCTCGATTCAGATAAAATGGCCGTATTGGTTTTTGGTAGTATTGCGGTGATCGTAGCTGCTGATCTTCGCCAAAAAAGTGTCCTTTCCGTTTCTGGTGGCTCCGCAAGCGGAGCTTAGCCACAGATTCGCAGATTTCGCAGATGAAAGGATTTCCATTGTCCAGTTATAAAAAATAATTTGAGAAATCTGCGTAATCTGCGCATCTGTGGCAAAAGCGCCTTCAGGCGCAATACCATATCGGAAATCGTGGAAATAGTTACTTTTGCAACCTAATATTTTCCCACGTGAATCCTTCAAAAAACGTTTACGACAACATCCTCGGCACGATCGGCAATACACCGCTTGTGCGAATCAACAATATCACGAAAGACTTCAAAGCGAAAGTTTACGCTAAGATCGAAACGTTCAATCCCGGTAATTCAATCAAGGATCGTATGGCGATCAAAATGATTGAAGATGCAGAGAAAGATGGCCGCCTCAAACCAGGTGGAACGATCATTGAAGGAACATCCGGAAACACAGGAATGGGATTGGCGATCGGCGCAATCATCAAAGGATACAAATGTATTTTCACTACCACCGATAAACAGTCGAAAGAAAAAGTAGATGCGTTGCGCGCTTTTGGTGCTGATGTGATTGTTTGTCCGACGAACGTTGATCCGGAAGATCCGCGCTCTTACTATTCTGTTTCTTCACGACTTGTGAAAGAAGTTCCGAATGCGTGGAAGCCGAATCAATACGATAACCTTTCGAACTCACAAGCACATTACGAACAGACAGGTCCTGAACTCTGGGATCAGACAGAAGGTAAAATCACTCACCTTGTTGTGGGTGTTGGTACAGGCGGTACGATCTGCGGAACAGGTAAATACCTGAAGGAAAAAAATCCGAAGATTAAAATTCTTGGAATCGATACATACGGTTCAGTATTCAAGAAGTACAAAGAGACCGGCATTTTCGACAAGAATGAAATTTACCCGTACATCACTGAAGGAATCGGAGAAGATTTTCTTCCGCAAAACGTCGACTTCAACATCATCGATCATTTTGAAAAAGTGACGGATAAAGATGCAGCTGTAATGACCCGTCGCATCACGAAAGAAGAAGGCATTTTCGCTGGTAACTCTGCCGGTTCTGCAATGGCTGGACTTGTACAGATGAGCAACATGTTCGGACCTGATGATGTTGTGGTGATCATTTTTCACGACCACGGAACACGTTATCTCGGAAAGATGTTCAACGATGATTGGATGATGGAAAAAGGATTCTTCGATCGCAAAGGATTGATGGCGCGCGATATTGTTTCCACGAACAAACAATCGAAACTGGTGAGCGTTGAAGTGAGTGATTCTATTGAGAAAGCTGCGCGTTTCATGCGTGATCACGATTTCTCACAGCTGCCGGTAACTGCAAGCGGACGAATCGTTGGTTCACTGAACGAACAAAGCGTATTCGAGTCTATCGTGGGTGATCCGGAAAAGAAAACAAATCCTGTGGAGTCCATCATGCAGCCTGCGTTCCCATTTGCAGATATCACAACACCGTTGCAGTCGATTTCCGAGATGATTACGCCGGAAAATCCTGCAATCCTTGTGCGCGATTTCAAAACGGATAATACGTACATCATTACCCGTCACGATATCATCCGCGCGCTCTGTTAGTACAGGGTCTTACGGTCAGCGCGATTTAGTATATTTGGCTTGATGCGCTTCCGGATTTCTGTCGTTTTCCTCTTCTGCTTTATTCGCATTATTGCGCAAACCACTCCCGTTATTGATTCTCTGGAAAAGAAACTCGATGGTGAGAAGAATGAGACGCAGCAGATCATTCTCTACAACCAGCTTGCTGAAGAATACAAAAGCATCGATCCGTACAAGACACGCGAGTACGCCGACAAAGCTTATGATCTCGCATTGCGCAAGAACGACAAGCGCGGTCAGGCCGATGCTTTGCACAAGAAAGGCGTCAGCTATTACTACCTCGACTCGTACGACACCGCTCTCAATTACTATCGTCAGAGTTACAATCTGGCCACTGCTGCCGGCGATTCTCTCCTCGTAGCTCAAACTTATCTCGCTACAGGAAATGTCTATCGCCTGCAAGGACGGAATGATACCGCGGTAAGCTTTCTGAACCGCGCACTGCATCTATATGAAGCAGCGAACGATCAGAAGAACATTGCTTTCTGTCTTAGTACAATCGGAGACACTTATCTTTTCGCTGGTGATTTTGACAAAGCGCTGGAGTGTCACAA
>CAYUTR010000517.1:0-2287 GCA_964447465.1 uncultured Chryseobacterium sp. | reverse complement strand
TCACGGGAAAAATAGCACTTGCAAAAAGAAGATTGTTTGAAGTCGGTTTTTCCTACATGGGTGGCGTGTATAATCTGTACCAGGAAGATGGATTGATCATTGATTCAAAACGTCGCGTAGATGTTCTCGCATTCGATTTCACTGTTACCATTCCGAAATGCAACACAGTTGTTACAGGAGAAGTTGCACAGGTTATGGTGGATGTGCCGCCAACTTACTCCCAACAATTTGGGGAGAAACAGTTCGGCGGATTCGTAGATATCGTTCAACCCATCGTGCGCAGGAAAATGTTCGGATGGGAAAAAGCGGTAATCAATGCAGCATTGCGACTGGAATATGTCGACTGGAATGTGGGAACTTTCCGCGAGACCGGAGGAAATATCTCTGATCACATTTACTCCATCTCACCTGCAATCAGTTTCCGTCCTACCGGCTCAACTGTTATGCGTTTGAGTTACCGCTACGATTGGCAGACAGATATTCTTGGAAATCCTGCAGCGAGAACAGCGGCGATACAGTTTGGGGTGGCGAGTTATTTCTAGCGCTAGCTAAAAATGGAACGCGGATTTTTATGTTCGTTGTTTTCTATTCGCTCGCAAGGATGTGTACGGTAAATACCAAATGTTCGTATACAGATTTTATGAGATAAACTTAAACATGTCTCATTATATTGTCGCGAAGACGAAGCTTAAAAAAGGAACGCGGATTTTTTTTGTTCGTTGTTTGCTAGTCGTTAACAAGGATCAGTGCGGTGAAACGACAAGCCCTGGATTTCGGATTTTATGAGATAAACTCAAACGTATCTCATTAGATCTGGCGCCCGAACGTCCTATTCACCGTAGCGATCCGGGTGAAAGACTAACACTTCCAAAGCATTAAAATCCGCGTTCCTTTTTAGCTACTACTTAAGCGAATCAATCTCGGCGCACAAGCTCGAGAAAATCTGATCAATCTCTCCCACCCCTTTTACACCACGATATTTTCCCTGTGCTTCGTAATACGATTGTAACGGAGCTGTCTTCGTGTTGTATTCGTTAATACGATTTGCAATAATCTCCGGATTCTGATCATCAGGGCGGCCAGACTCTTTTCCGCGCAACAACAAACGCTTTTTTAATTCATCGTTGTCAACTTCGAGCGCCAACATTCCCGAAATGCTCCAACCTTTTGTCGACAGAAAAGCATCCAACGCCTGTGCTTGAGAAGTAGTACGCGGATAACCATCAAAGATGAATCCCTTGGGAGCAACATGCTTGTTCACTTCTGAAATCAGCAAGTCAGTTGTCACCTCATCCGGAACAAGATCACCCTTGTCCATGTAACTCTTCGCGAGATTACCGAGATCCGTTCCACCTTTGATGTTCGCACGGAAAACATCTCCCGTTGAAAGATGAACCAATCCGTATTTCTCAATAAGCTTTACCGATTGAGTTCCTTTACCTGATCCCGGAGGACCGAAGAGTACTACGTTTAACATGAGGGTGAAGATGAAGTGTGGTTGATCGCTTGAGATTTCGGACGATGTGCCAATGTGCAAATATGCCGGTGTGCCGATGAATTAATCAATTGTACAATGGCATTGGCATATCGGCACATAGGCATATAGGCACATTATTTTTTGATAACGTAAATATCCTTCAGGTTTCTTCCGAGTCCATCGTAGTCGAGTCCGTAACCAACAATAAACGCATTCGGAATTTCCATTCCCACATAATCAATCTTCACATCCTTTTTGTACGCTTCAGGTTTGAACAACAACGCTGCAATCCGAACACTCGCAGGATTTCTCTTCGCGAGATCATCCATCATTTGCACTATCGTGTTTCCTGTGTCTACAATGTCTTCTACAATAATCACGTCTCGGCCATCCAGATGTTCATTCAATCCAATCAGCTCTTTCACTTTTCCGGTTGATTCAGTTCCTTCGTACGACGAAAATTTCACGAACGACACTTCGCATCCTTCTGAATCAATCGCGCGCAATAAATCAGCCGCAAACAAAAACGACCCATTCAGGATTACAAGAAACAATGGATTTTTCCCGACGTAATCAGCGTTAATCTGTTTCGCGACAACTTTCACCGCCGCGGCGATTTTTTCTTCCGTTAGATACGGAACGAAGGTTTTGTCGCCAAGTTTTACTTCTGATTTCACGGTTGCCAAAAGTAAGGATTCTATTTGCACGATTGGTCGCTCGTGGCCGGCTTTGCCGTCTCTGCCACAGATTCGCAGATTACGCAGATCAACGCGAATTAATTTTTTTGTTTAATTTTTAATCTGAGAAATC
>CAYUTR010000516.1:0-2396 GCA_964447465.1 uncultured Chryseobacterium sp. | reverse complement strand
GGATCGAGATTGATCTTACGCAAACGGATTGAAAGCGGAGTTACTTCAACATACTCGTCGCCCTGGATGTATTCCATTGCTTCTTCGAGTGAGTGTTTGATAGCTGGTGCAATTGCAACCTTAACGTCGCTGCCCGATGCACGCATGTTCGTGAGTTTCTTTTCTGTAACAAGATTCACAACGAGATCATCAGGACGAATGTGTTCGCCGATAATCTGTCCGCCGTAAATTTCATCTCCAGGAGAAACGAAGAACGATCCGCGATCCTGAAGCTTATCTATTGAGTAAGCAACTGCAGCTCCTTTATCTTTTGCTACGAGTACACCCGCGATGCGTCCAGGGATTGGGCCTTTCCACGACTCGTATGCTTTGAAACGGTGCGCCATGATTGCTTCACCAGCTGTTGCCGTTAATACGTTGTTACGAAGTCCGATCAATCCACGTGCTGGAATATCAAATTCCATGTGAATCAGATCGCCTTTCGGTTCCATGATCAGCATCTCGCCTTTCTTCTGGCTCACCAACTCGATTACTTTGCCTGATGTTTCTTCCGGAACATCAACTGTGAGTACTTCGATCGGTTCGTGTTTAACGCCGTCAATTTCTTTGATGATTACCTGGGGCTGACCAACCTGAATTTCATATCCTTCGCGACGCATGGTCTCGATAAGGATTGACAAGTGCAGGATTCCGCGTCCGTACACGAGGTACGAATCAGGCGATTCA
The DNA here is from genome assembly GCA_964447465.1 of uncultured Chryseobacterium sp. Classification (GTDB taxonomy): domain Bacteria; phylum Bacteroidota; class Bacteroidia; order Palsa-965; family Palsa-965. The sequence goes on along the minus strand of CAYUTR010000516.1, from coordinate 1,670 downwards.
GTTTCTTCCACGCGAAGTGCAAGGTTTTTCTCGAGTTCTCTCCACAAACGATCACGCAAGTGACGTGACGTAACAAACTTTCCTTCTTTTCCGAAGAAAGGTGAGTTGTTGATCGTGAACAGCATGCTCATAGTAGGCTCATCGATGTTGATCGCCGGCAATCCTTCCGGATTTTCGAAATCAGCAATCGTGTCGCCGATATCAAATCCTTCGATACCTGTTAACGCAGCAATATCGCCAGCATCAACACTTTCTACTTTTTTCTTTCCGAGACCATCGAACACGAAAAGTTCTTTGGTGCGCATCTTTTTGATCGAACCATCACGCTTCACAAGCGATACGGCCATGTTCTCTTTTACTGTTCCGCGATACACACGTCCAACTGCGATACGTCCAACGAATGAAGAGTAATCGAGTGAAGTGATCTGCATCTGCAGAGTACCTTCGTGCATTGGTGCATTCGGGAAATAATCGATGATGGTTTCTAGGAGGTAAGAAATATCTGTTGTTGGATTTTTCCAGTCAGGACCCATCCAGCCGTGCTTCGACGAACCGTAAACGGTGCGGAAACCAAGCTGATCTTCTGTTGCGTCAAGGTTGAAGAACAGATCGAATACTTTATCATGTACTTCATCAGGACGGCAATTCGGTTTATCAACTTTGTTGATCACGAGAATTGCTTTCTTGCCTTGCGACAAAGCTTTCTGAAGAACGAAACGCGTTTGCGGCATCGGACCTTCGAACGCATCAACGAGCAGCAACACACCATCGGCCATGTTGAGTACGCGTTCTACTTCACCGCCAAAATCGGCGTGACCCGGAGTATCGATGATATTGACTTTTGTTCCTTTGTAAACAACCGAAACGTTCTTCGCGAGAATGGTGATACCACGTTCACGCTCCAGGTCATTATTATCGAGGATCAGATCCCCGCTTTCCTGATTGTCACGGAAAAGCTTTCCCTGCAATAACATCTTGTCTACAAGCGTAGTCTTCCCGTGGTCAACGTGTGCGATAATCGCGATATTTCTGATCTGATGCATGATTCTAATTTGAGGGTGCAAAGGTACGCATTACTAGGCAAATAGCTGTTAACGAATCCCTAGAGCGTATCACCCGAATTGAAGAACTCTGCGCGTGAAATTGCACGGATTTGTGCACCGGACGTGTCAATTCTCACTGTATCCGTGGTAATTGTGTTGCGATTGTTGTAAGTGGGTTTCAGCAATGTGATGGGTTCACGCTGAATCGAGAAAAAGCGTTCGTTCGTCGAAAAGCCTCCTGTTAACCTTCCATCCGGAGCTTTTGCGGTGTCATTCCACTTGAGTCCGGTATACACTTTCACGCGATAACTTCCGTTTGGAACTTCTTTCATGATGAACGTGTTGCGCGAATGCACAAACTCATTCCGCAATGTCCGATAAGGAGGTTTATCCTGAACCAAACACACCACCGCATCCGAATATGGATTGATGACCACAACCTGATTGGGCGAAAGCCATGTTGTTTGACCGGGACCAAACACACTATCGAATGGCGAATCCATATTCTGGATGACATCCGTGAGTTGTACACTGTCTTTAATAACGCGTTCTCTACGCATGCTGTCAAGCATCGCTTGTTCCCTTTCGCTTCGTGGCTGTTTAATCCACCCTTCAAAAGCAATTGCA
>CAYUTR010000515.1:0-2398 GCA_964447465.1 uncultured Chryseobacterium sp. | reverse complement strand
GTGATGTTCATCGGACAACTCATCGGGTAACTGAAGACACATGATGTATCCCATACCTGGTCGGTAACAACCACGGTGCAGTTGAAAGGCGTAGGCAATGCCGTAGTCATCGTTGTAGGAATTGTATGCGTGATCGTGCCTTGTCCTTGCTGAAACAGCACAAACGTTCCATTCGGATTTCCGACTGTGTCGCCGTTCTGATCAACTACACGAATCGTTGGATAATTGATTCCGTTTGTGTCGCCGTTAAACAGGGTAACATCCATGGTACTGTTAGCAGTATCTATCGTGATGTTCAGGACACACATCATAGAACAATTAGCAACCGGCTGTGCGAACAATGCGATTGCAGCAGAAGCGAAGAGGATCGTAAATAGCTTTTTCATAATACGGGTTTTGCAATGCGAATTTGAATGTACCAATTTACTACCGATGCCAGTGAACTGCAATAGGGATTGGGGACATTCTTACACGTTTATCCGCACTGAGAATTAACGTTTCACCTGAAAAAATCGCGTTTTCATTGTTAAAACACGCGTTTCGGTGCTGGCATGCTTTTGCGACCTATTACTATGCAAACCAAAACGTTAATGCTATGAAACGCTTAATAATTGCATCGGCAGCATTGTTGTTGGCTATTTCAGCCAGCGCACAAGGTGAGCCGGCACGAAAGGCATTTTCCGCGGGACCGATCATGGGAATAGGTCATTCGTGGATGACGCCAACGAAGTACTCCGAATATAAACCCGCAATGAGTGCAGGTGTATTCGCGATTTATTCTCCTATTGAACACTGGGGAGTTGGAATGGATGTGCGTTATTCCATTGAAGGGTCGAAAAAGGATTATCCGGAAGGTGGAATCGCAAATCAGGATTTTCATTACCTGCGCGTTCCACTGAAAGCCATTTATTTCTTCGGCGATTGGGGCGATGACTTCCGTCCTAAAATTGCGGTGGGACCATCAATGGGATTCCTGATCAGATCACAGATTCCTTACTATACCAGCGAGAACAAATTTGACTTCGGTCTTCACGCATCAGGCGGATTCAACTACCGTATTTACGGTAACACATGGTTGAACGCAGATGTTGGATGTTATCATGGATTTACTGATGCGCTTGAAAATACGAACCAAAGAGAACGTCAGAATAATATCATGATGAATCTCGGGATTGGATTTGAGATCTAGATGCAAAATGGAACGCGGATTTTTATGCCCGTTGTTTTCTAGCGGCAAATCAGGATCAGCACGGTGAATTCAAAACCCGGTTTTGGATTTTATGAGATAGACTTGTTGGGTTTATCTCATGGAATCCAAAATCCAACCGTTGATACTTACCGCGGTCATCCATTCGAAGAAACTAACACCAACGAACATAAAAAATCCGCGTTCCTTATTGCTAGAGTTTCTAGTGTACTGCAGCCGTCGTTAACGTCAACGAAAATTTCTCCGTATTCAACTCCGCAGGCACACCCAACGGCAACGTGAATTTATCTTTGATGTGACCAATCGCGAATCCTTTGATCACCGGATAAGAACGGTTCTTAAAGTGAAAATCAAGAACCTCATCAAGCGTGAATGATTTCTCCGGTTCTTCGGGTTCGCACTTTGCGCAGGTGCCGAAAACTACACCGTTGAGTTTGTCGAGAATTCCAGCCATGGAAAGTTGCTGGAGTAAACGATCGACTCGATAAGGTTCTTCTTCCGTTTCTTCGAGGAAGAGAATGCTGTTTGCGAAATCAGGAAGGAATCCTGTTCCGATAAGACTGCAGATGATGGAAAGATTTCCTCCGTATAAAACACCGGTTCCGAATCCCGGATGTACTATTTTGATCTCGGGATTTTTCATCGCCAGCGGAACATCAACCGATTGAACTACGTCAAGAAAATTTTCTGTTGTGGCGCCTTCCCATGTTGAGTTGCCAACCGGTCCGTGAAATGTAACGAGTCCTGTTTTCGAAGTGATCGCGAGCAGCAATGTCGTGATGTCGCTGAATCCGCAAATGATTTTCGGATTATCCGGAATCAACGTCATGTCGATGTACGGCAACATTCTTGCGCAACCCCAACCGCCGCGAAGTGCAACAATTGCTTTCACTTCTTTGTCGGTGATGAATTTCGTGAACTCTGCAGCGCGGAACTGATCATCGCCGGCGAGATAACCGAATTTTTTAGTGGCCGTTTCTCCTACTTTCACACGAAAGCCCATTGCTTCAAGTGCAGTTACTGCTTTCGGAGCTGTATCGTCGTTGAAGATTGCACCAGCCGGAGCCATGAGTGCAACGAGATCGCCCTTGTTCAGTTTCGGAGGAAGAATCACATCCGGCACAGAACCGAATGACGATTTCATTCCCGCACCTGCAAATGATTTTCCTGCTGCAAGAAGTCCTGCAGTGA
>CAYUTR010000514.1:0-2408 GCA_964447465.1 uncultured Chryseobacterium sp. | reverse complement strand
AGAAGGTGCCAATTCCTGCTCACAATTTTGTGATCCAGATAAGTCAGAAGCAAAACTCCTTGAACTATCAACGATCCCTTCTGACTAAACAGTAGGGATTTTCTGCTTTTAAGCCATCAACTATTTGTCAAACTTCGGCGCAGCTCCATATCATCCTGCGGCGGAGCCTGTCTCGAGCGTAGTCGAGAGGCTCAGTATGACAAGGACTTGAATCACGATCTTTTGTCAGACTTCGACTCCGAACTTTGTCAACCTTCGGCTACGCTCAGTCTGACAAAATCGTGCATCGAGATTGTTTGTCATACTGAGCGTAGTCGAAGGATGATAAACAGAGATGAAGAATGACAAACAGCCGCAGGCTGACAAGACACCGACGCGCAGGAAGAGGCAGAACTATTTATGGCAGACATCAGAAAAGAATTAGAAAAGCGTGTGCTCATCATCGATGGAGCAATGGGCACGATGATCCAGCGTTACAAGCTGGAAGAAGCAGATTATCGTGGTGAGCGTTTCAAGGATTGGAAACATGACTTGAAAGGCAACAACGATTTGCTCGTTCTCACACAGCCGAAAATTATTTACGACATACATTGCGAATATCTCGCAGCGGGTGCTGATATCATTGAAACGAATACGTTCAATGCGCAGCGCATCTCCATGGCCGATTATCACATGCAGGAATTTGCATACGAGATGAACGTGGAGGCAGCGAAAATTGCGCGACGTGCTGCGGATAAATTCATTGCAGAGAATCCGAAGAAGCATCGTTGGGTGGCGGGTGCAATGGGACCAACGAACAGAACAGCTTCACTTTCTCCGGATGTAAATGATCCGGGTTTCCGTGGAGTTTCATTTGACGAATTGGTTGCCGCGTATTACGAAGAAGGTAAAGCATTGCTGGAAGGCGGCGTTGATCTTTTTCTGATTGAAACAATTTTCGATACGCTGAATTCCAAAGCTGCATTGTTCGCTGTACAAACTATTTGCGAAGAAATCGGAAGAAAAATTCCGGTGATGGTTTCCGGAACAATTACGGATGCAAGCGGAAGAACTTTATCCGGACAAACTACAGAAGCATTTTTGAATTCAATTTCTCACGTTGACTTACTCAGCGTTGGATTGAATTGCGCGCTCGGTGCGGAACAGATGCGTCCGTTCATGGAAGAAATTGCAGACAAGGCGCCGTTCTTCGTGAGCTGTTATCCGAACGCCGGACTTCCGAATCAGTTTGGAGAGTACGATGAAACTCCGGAACAGATGGGCGAGAAGATCCGCGATTTTATCGACAGCGGATTCATCAACATCATTGGCGGTTGCTGCGGAACAACTCCAGCACACATTAAGCGCATTGCTGAAATTGCGAATGGAACAAATCCACGTCCTGTACCTTATCGCGATCCGTATTTACGTTTGAGCGGACTCGAACCGGTGACATTGCGTCCCGAATCGAATTTCATGAACGTGGGCGAACGTACCAACGTTACCGGCTCACGAAAATTTGCAAAGCTCATCATCGATTCGAAATACGATGAGGCACTTGCTATTGCACGCGACCAGGTAGAAGGTGGTGCGCAGGTGATCGACATCAACATGGATGAAGGAATGTTGGATTCTCAAGCTGCCATGGTTCGCTTCCTGAATCTCGTTGCAGCAGAACCGGACATTGCACGTGTGCCAATCATGCTCGACTCTTCGAAGTTTCATGTGATCGAAGCCGGACTGAAATGCGTACAGGGAAAATCGATTGTGAATTCTATCTCGATGAAAGAAGGAGAAGCGGAATTCATTCGTCAGGCACACGTGGTACGCAAGTATGGCGCAGCTGTAATCGTGATGGCATTCGATGAGAATGGACAAGCTGATTCACTCGAACGCAGAATTGAAATCTGCAGTCGTGCGTATCGCATACTCGTTGACGTCGTGAAGTTTCCGCCACAGGATATTATTTTCGATCCGAATATTTTTCCTGTTGCAACCGGAATGGATGAGCACCGCAAGAACGCGCTCGACTTTTTCAATGCAACGAAGTGGATCAAAGAAAATCTTCCGCATGCAAAAGTGAGCGGTGGTGTGAGTAACGTTTCTTTCTCCTTCCGCGGGAATGATCACGTGCGTGAAGCAATTCACTCTGCGTTTCTGTATCATGCGGTGAAGAACGGCATGGACATGGGAATTGTAAATCCCGGCCAGCTGCAGGTGTATGATAATATTCCAAAAGAATTGTTGGACCTCGTTGAGGATGTTTTATTAGACCGTAATGATGACGCAACAGAACGTCTGATCACTTACGCCGAAAAAGTAAAAGGTGAAGGAGCAGGAAAGAGAGCAGAGAAGGATACGGAGTGGAGAAATGGAACGGTGTCCCAGCGACTCACGCACGCGTTGGTAAAAGGAATTGTCGATCACAT
>CAYUTR010000513.1:0-2413 GCA_964447465.1 uncultured Chryseobacterium sp. | reverse complement strand
CCGAAAGAGTCAATCAAAGTTGCTGAGAGCGGTATTTCTTCGGCAGAAGATGTAATCCGTCTTCGAAAATCTGGTTTTACAGGATTTCTCGTCGGGGAACAATTCATGAAACAGTTCGAGCCCGGAAAAGCCTGCGCGAAATTCATTTCAGAGATCAACTCTTTAAGAAAATAGTTATGCAGGTCAAAGTTTGCGGACTTCGCTTGAACGAAGACATTATTTCGGTAGCATCCAGCGGTGCTGATTACATCGGATTGATTTTCTTTCCGGGCTCATCACGTTATGCAGCGGGAATTGCTGATGTTGGAACGATGGAGCACATCGCGAAGATTTATCCGAAAGTGAATCGCGTTGGCGTATTCGTGGATGCAGATCCCGATGAAGTACGGATTACGGCTGATAAGTTCTCCCTGAACGTCCTGCAGTTTCATGGAGAAGAATCACCCGACTATTGCGAAGAGTTCATGGATGACTATACAGTGATTAAAGCACTACCGATTGAATCGGAAGCAGACTTTGAAGCGTGCGAAGTGTACGCAGATTCCTGTCACCGGTTTTTATTCGATACAGCAGGACCACTGCAAGGTGGAAATGGTTACAGCTGGGATTGGTCATTGCTATCGCATTACGAAGGTCATCTACCATTCTTCGTGAGTGGAGGAATCGGTCAGGCTGATATTCTGAAAGTTGCGGCGATTCGTCACCCGATGTTTATGGGAATCGATATCAACAGCGGATTTGAAGTTTATCCCGGAGTGAAAAACACGGAAGCAGTAAAATTGTTTGTACGCATCATTAAAGCCGGAGAAAATGCCATACTCAGTTAGTGAAAACGGATATTACGGAGAATTCGGTGGAGCATTCATTCCTGAAATGCTGTGGCCGAATGTAGATGCATTGAAGCAGATTTATCTGTCGACATATCTCGATCCCAAATTTCAGAAGGAGTTTACTGATCTGCTGCGCAATTATGCGGGAAGACCAACACCGTTGTTCGAAGCAAAACGTCTTTCAGAAAAATATGGTTTCCGGATTTTCCTGAAGCGGGAAGATTTGTGTCACACCGGAGCGCACAAGATCAACAACACGATCGGACAGGTTCTCGTTGCGAAACGCATGGGCAAGAAGCGGATCATCGCAGAGACCGGCGCTGGTCAGCATGGAGTTGCAACAGCAACAGTTTGCGCGCTCATGGGATTGCAATGCATCGTGTACATGGGTGAAGTCGACATTGCGCGTCAGGCACCTAACGTTGCCCGCATGAAAATGCTGGGTGCAGAAGTCCGTCCTGCTACTTCGGGGAGTAAAACGCTGAAGGATGCAACCAACGAAGCCATTCGCGATTGGATCAATAATTCTGAGGATACATTTTACATAATTGGATCTGTTGTTGGTCCGCATCCTTATCCTGATATGGTTGCGCGTTTTCAGTCGGTGATTAGCGAAGAGATTCGCAAACAGTTGCTGGAACAAACCGGAACTGAATTCCCGGATGCAGTTGTTGCTTGTGTAGGTGGAGGAAGTAATGCCGCAGGTGCATTCTACCATTACCTCGATTCTCCGCAAACGAAATTAATTGCAGTTGAGGCCGCAGGTAAAGGAGTTGATTCCGGATCCTCTGCTGCGACTACGCAACTCGGTCGTGCTGGAATCATTCACGGAAGCAAAACGCTATTGATGCAATCGAACGACGGCCAGATCACTGAACCGCATTCTATTTCTGCGGGATTGGATTATCCGGGAATCGGACCGCTGCACGCGCATCTTTTCAAATCAGGTCGTGGAGAATTTCTTTCTGCAACGGATGATGAAGCATTAGCGGCTGCATTTGAACTTACTCGTCTTGAAGGAATCATTCCTGCATTGGAAAGTGCCCACGCACTATCAGTTTTAGGAAAGTTGAAATACGACAAGACTAAAACTGTTGTAGTTAATCTTTCCGGCAGAGGTGACAAAGACATGGAGACGTATATCCGACACTTAGGTTAGCCGCAGATTACGCTGATTACGCTGATGTGTTTCTTGAGAAAATAATTTTGAATTGATTAAAAGAAGATTAAAGCATGAACAGACTCGATAAATTATTCTCAGAAAAGCAGAAGGACGTCCTCGGCGTGTACTTCACTGCGGGTTATCCGGTGGGAAGCTCGATTTGTGGAATGACGACTGAACTTGCCAATGCAGGAGTTGATTTCGTGGAAGTCGGTATGCCTTTCAGCGATCCGTTGGCAGATGGTCCGGTGATACAGGAAAGTTCTTCGATTGCATTGAAAAACGGCATGACAATTTCAAGACTGTTTGCAGAATTGAAATCGCTTCGTTCTTCAACACAAGTTCCTGTGGTGCTTATGGGATACATGAATCCTGTGATGCAATATGGTTTTGAGAAATTCCTCATAGAATGTAAATCGTG
>CAYUTR010000512.1:0-2427 GCA_964447465.1 uncultured Chryseobacterium sp. | reverse complement strand
AGTGCCGTACGTAACCAACAAAAACAACAATGGCAGAAACGGCATCAGGTAATAGTCATGAATGAGCGTAATGGCGTTTAGCTCGAATAAAAAATACAGCAGAACGCCGATTGAAACGATCATGAGCGGAACGACTCCACCACGCTGTAATTTCTTATAGCGGAAGAGGGCAAACACTCCGATCATGAAAAAAGGAACTGCGCAATAGTTCAGCAGAAATTCAGGCAGCGTCGAACTGAGTGTACCCCATAAAATTTTGAACACTGCACCAATAGAAAGTTCACTATTGAGCATGCCCGATGTAACCATGTTCGGCGACCATTCATTCATTACGCTCATGTACCAGGCGGTAGGCGCTGCTACGGAAATGAGGATCAGCAGGAGTGTTTTCAGAAATGAAGTCCATGCAGGCTTTTTGTTTTTCCATTCTTCCCAAAGCCATCCTGCGAACACGCCGTAAAAAATAATGAAGGGCAGTTTGCATAAAGCCCCTGCTGCAAGAAAGAAAACGCACAACAACAGCATGTGCAGCTGCGCGGATTTTCTCCAGGCAAAAAAGGAAACGAATCCCCATGTCGAGCAGCATAATGCGAACAGATCGGGCAGCGGATTCATGGAGTAGTAGTAAAACATCGGAGAGAAACACAACGCCCAGGCTGCAATGGGACCCGCTTCCTTACGGTTGAATACCAGTGTTGCCAATCGTCCCATAGCACCAAGTGTGAGAATGCCGATTGTAAAAAGAAGAAATCGCATCAGCCATAGATGTTCACCAAATGCGCGAAACGCTCCTGCAATGAGCCACTGCATTAGCGGGAACTCCATGCGCATAACAGTTGATCCGGATTCAAGATCATGTGTCTGCGGATGGAGAATATTGAAATCATCGCGCGTGAAGTATTCAATATTGGCAACAGTTTGAGCCTGGCGCCATGCGTGCCGACCGATAATGTCGGTATTGAAAATCCGGAAGTGCATTACAGCGCTGATGATCGCGATTAACGTGAGCAAACCATAAAAATTCCTGCGGAGAAAGAGCATCAGCACGTAAAATACGAAAAACGGGTAATGCAGCGTTGGCTAGAATTCAACCGCGCTTCCATAAGTTGTATCGCTCAGTGCATTTCCAAGCGAATCCCATCGCACCCAGGTGTCGGAAGGAGCAAAGCGGAATAATGCACCCGAATCTGATTTCATTCCGTTCGGATGATAATTTTTACAACGGCCCTTGCCAAGACTATCGGTCAGAAATTCTTCTTTCAGGTTGCCGTTTCTCCAACGCTCAGTGCGCGACATCGTACCATCAGGTTGACGCGATGCGGTAACTGCAATGGAACCATTGTCGTAGTAAGAGAAATAATCGCGGAGTATTCCTTTATCAACCATGCTGGCCGACTTTGGTTTTCCATCTTCGTACCACGACTTCCAAAGACCTTGCTGATCACCGTGTAAAAAATTGCGTGATGCTTTAGGCTTGCCGTTTGTAAAATAGAACACCTGGCTGAACGTGCTATCGCGAAACTGCTCCTCTGTTTTGCATTGTGCGAGGCTGTGCAGGATTCCATTTTTTGTTTCCTCCAGGAAAAATGAATCGTGAAACAGGTATTCTTTCCGGTGGAGAAGTCCGTTGGTGTCGCCGGGAGTGATATAATCGCCTTCGCTGATGATTTGTTGCTTGGGCTCGCATCCCAATGTTAACAGAGTCAATACGAGAACAACCAGTTGAAGTGACCAACGAACCATATTTCTATCTGTATTTGGATCTGGACCTATTATCAACCAATGAAATAATAGTGATCTTGTCATGATCCACTCTATAAACTGCGGTGATGTTTCTATGGATGAGTCCGAGCCGATATGCTTTTCTTTTACGTGAAACAGCAAACGCGGAAGGGAATTGTGAAATCAACTTCTGAAACTGCAAAGTCAGATCAAGAAAGGTTTCTGCTTCCTTTTCTGTCCAATGGATTAACAAAAAATTGTAAATGGAGTCAAGGTCGGTTAAAGCCTGATTGGACCATTCTATTTCAGCCCTTTCTTCCATACTTCTTCCAAACATCTTTACTCTTGACCGTACGACCTTTTTTGTAATCCTCAATTCCCTGTTCAACGCGGGACAGTTGCTCAGGGGTTAGGGTATCAAACCAGTCCTTTTCCTGTGTAGTCTGTTTGTACTGCAGAAGTGATTTCAACAAGCCCTCGTTGTCCAAACCGGTCAACCATTCAATCAACTCCAGTTTGATCGCATCAGTTTTCATAGTGTAAATATACCTTTTTGTAAGCGAAAAGTCAATGAAAACGTATTGGTGCCCTTGTGTCTTTCTGCGAACGTAATGTGAGAACAATGGTTGTGTCGGAATTCCCTCCTGCTGTTTCAGACGTAAAACGTACAGAAAGTTGCTTGGGCAGATCGGATAGCGAATTGTA
>CAYUTR010000511.1:0-2445 GCA_964447465.1 uncultured Chryseobacterium sp. | reverse complement strand
GCATTTTTGGCGGGAAGAATTATGATCTCACGGCTTACATCCACAAAGTGTGGTCGCTGAGAAATGATGTGACATATTACGTAGGTGGCGGGGCAGAGCTGATGTTGCGCATCAATGGTGACGACCGCAGTCAGGCAACCAGCGGTGTTCAACCTATGCTCATGTTCGGTTCCCTGTACTACACGGGTAAATTCACATTCAATTTTCCGGTGTGGACGAAATTTTACCGCAATGGAATTTCTCTTTCGATATTACCGGAGCCATCGTACAAGATCACTGACAAAGTCCAATTGTTTCTGCGCTACGAACTGAGCGTCCTCGCGCTGTACAACGGCACCAGTTACGAGTGGCGGCACGACGCTCTCCTGGGCACCTACGTTTACTTCTGAGTTATTGCGCATCTGGTGTGTCTATACATATTGAAACTAGTATAGATTCTGTTGATACTCTCATCGGCAGAAATTCCGCGGTTATGACGGGTATTATGCCGAATATTGATAGATATCGTTTCTGATTTTCTGAACTGATCGTACTCTTGTATTCTGAAATAACACACACTCACACACATGGATAATAGCACAATCACTGAAGAAAAATGTCCTTTCCCGCACGGAGTAACTGAAAAACCTCATGCATCAGGCCGCGGCCATAGAAACCACGATTGGTGGCCGAACCAATTACGCCTGAATATTCTTCGCCAGAATTCTTTTTTGTCCAATCCTATGGATAAAGCATTCAACTATGCTGATGAATTCAAGAGCCTCGATTATGGAGCGTTGAAGAATGATCTCACGAAACTGATGACTGATTCACAAGATTGGTGGCCTGCAGATTTCGGACATTATGGTCCGTTCTTCATTCGCATGGCATGGCACAGCGCCGGAACGTATCGCACCGGTGACGGTCGCGGTGGAGCAGGAGCGGGACAACAACGATTTGCACCGCTGAACAGCTGGCCCGATAACGGCAATCTCGATAAAGCGCGTCGCTTGTTGTGGCCGATCAAACAGAAATACGGAAAGAAAATTTCCTGGGCCGATCTTATGATCCTTACCGGGAATGTTGCGTTGGAAACCATGGGATTCAAAACATTTGGATTCGGCGGTGGACGTGCTGACACGTGGGAGCCTGAAGAGAATGTGTATTGGGGTGCCGAAGGAAAGTGGCTCGAAGACAAACGCCATTCGGAAGGACGCGATCTGGAAAATCCATTGGCGGCAGTGCAGATGGGATTGATCTACGTGAATCCGGAAGGACCAAACGGAAATCCTGATCCGCTCGCAGCTGCAAAAGATATTCGCGAAACATTTACCCGCATGGCGATGGACGATGAAGAAACCGTTGCACTCATTGCAGGTGGACATACGTTCGGTAAAGCGCACGGTGCTGCCGATGCAAAAAATGTGGGCGTTGAACCCGAAGGTGCCGAGATTGAACAGCAAGGTTTCGGTTGGAAGAACGCACACGGTTCCGGAAAAGGTGGCGATACCATCACCAGCGGATTGGAAGTAACGTGGACTAAAACTCCAGCGAAATGGAGTCATGACTTTTTCACACACCTCTTCAGTTACGAGTGGGAACTCACGAAGAGTCCGGCGGGTGCTCACCAGTGGACACCAAAGAATGGTGAAGGAGCTGGAACGATTCCGGATGCGCACGATGCGAGCAAGAGTCACGCACCAACAATGCTGACGACCGATCTCTCTTTGCGGTTCGATCCTTCGTATGAAAAAATATCAAGACGATTCTTCGAAAATCCCGATCAGTTCGCGGATGCATTCGCACGCGCATGGTTCAAGCTTACGCATCGTGACATGGGTCCGATTGTACGTTACCTTGGACCTGAAGTTCCGAAGGAAGAACTCATCTGGCAGGATCCGACTCCTGCAGTGAATCATCCGGTGATCGATGCGAATGACATTAGCGCATTGAAGACAAAAATTCTCAATTCAGGATTATCGATAGCGCAACTCATATCTACAGCATGGGCTTCTGCATCTACATTCCGTGTGTCTGACAAGCGTGGTGGAGCAAACGGAGCGAGAATCAGATTGGCGCCGCAGAAGTTCTGGGCGGTGAATAATCCGCAGCAGCTGTCTAAGGTCCTCGATGCACTGGAAAAGATTCAGAAAGAATTCAACAGCGCGCAAGGGAACGGCAAGAAAGTTTCGCTCGCTGATCTTATTGTGCTCGCAGGATGTGCCGCAGTTGAAAAAGCCGCGAAAGACGGAGGACAAGATGTAAAAGTTCCGTTCACACCAGGAAGAACAGATGCGTCGCAGGAGCAAACAGATGTAGATTCATTCTCAGCGCTTGAGCCGTTGGCTGATGGTTTCCGGAATTACTCAAAAACAAAATTCAGCATTCCGACGGAGGAACTGCTAGTAGACAGGGCTCAACTTCTTTCACTCACTGCTCCTGAAATGACAGTGCTCATTGGCGGAA
>CAYUTR010000510.1:0-2450 GCA_964447465.1 uncultured Chryseobacterium sp. | reverse complement strand
TTAGTGCCACAACAAAACATTCATTGTGCTTCCTGCGAGATAACCGCTGTACTCATCAAATCTTTTTGTCGTGTATTGATAGCCGCCGTAAATCGTCCATACGAGATGCTTCGTGGAAACGAGCTGCATTCCCGCAGTGGGTGTGAAATGAAAAGTGGAAAAATCACGGCTGTACAACCCACCGATCTCGAGTCCGAAAACCGGAATGAAAAATTTGCGTTTAATCTTTCCTTCAAATGAAAGGTTGAGTCCGAAGTTGGAGAAGAAAATATCTTTCGCGTCGTCTTTAGTGCTTTTCATGATGCTGAGATTGCCAAAGGTTTTTACGCGTGCCGGTCCCGACCTCCAACTTTCATCTCCTTTTGCACGGGCGTAAATGATGAACTCGGTTACAACACCATGATACATTCCCAACGAATCCGATTTTTTCGGGATGTATGTTTTGTAACCGACACCAGGCATAAAGTAATCGTCCCATTCAGTTGTGGTGGTGCTTTGAGCTGCTAATGTTGTTGCTGAAATCAGAATTGCTGCGATGATGCGAAGAAGATTCATTGTGTTTTGTTTTGGTGATGATCAAAGAGAATACAATACTGGTATTTCACGAAACGGGAATTTGCGGTGTGGAGCAAATGGATGGCGAATGATGCAAATGAGCGCGTAGCCTTCCAGTGGCGGATTCAGATCACGCGATAATTGCAAGAGGGTATTGAGTGATTGGCAGAATTCGCTAATGTTTTCCTACGAACATCTGTCAATAATAAAGACCACCCTATCGGACGGCCTTTACAAACTCAAATGCACGACCAGTGATGAAGCCAACGCAAATGTGGAAGTGGTGAAATCGTTGGAGAGGGTGAAGGGATTTTTGTTGGAGTTGAAGGAGGAGTTGTAGTTTTCACACCTTCGTGTTAAGTTAGTGGAAAACAGTGGTATCAAACGCTACTTCCTTTAGCAGAGATTTTTGCCAACGCGATCCAGTTTGTTTTATACGGTAGACTTTTTTTCTGATCGCATATTCCACATCGAATTCCGTGCTGTCGTAACTTGCATCAAAAGCTTCAGAACGAGGACTGGGTTCGTAGCGGCCATTTGGCGTCTCCACAAATTCATATTGACTGTTGTCAACGCACAAGAAGATGAGATTTTCTCTCGTAGTTGAATCACGTATTTCATACCTGGTATGATGGGTAACAAATATTTTACCTTGAACGATCTGACTTTCGGAAGTCGAAAGAATTTCCTGTTGGTATCCCATCCAGGGGAAAACCCACAATCCATATTCCGCATTGATGGAGAAACACAATCGAATTGAGTCTCGATCTAATTTATAATAATCAAAAGTGGTACTACCGAATCCTGATCCCCAACCTTGTGATGCAAGTCCAATAAAACCTTCGAGATGATTATCCAGGTAGCCAAATGCCCAACGCGCCTTACAGCAGATTTGTCCGTGACTTTTCCATCCTGAAATGGAATCATCGAAAAAGTAATATTGGTCCCGGTGACCACCCGATACTTCAACAATGTACTCGTCATTCACATCATCATCGAGATTCGCCGCTTTAACCGTTCCAATTCCAAGTGCGCGATTATCAAAAGCTCCAACGAGATTAACTAGGAAGAAACCCGAATCAGTAGCGGAGATATCAGGTATTACTTCAGACAAACGACGATCATCATATACTTTCAAATTACCATACTTGTTAATCGTTGTGTCGAACCAATAGATATCGGTTACGAGTTCATAGTTCCATAATGAGTCGCTGATTGTGTCGTTATTCAGAACAACGA
Organism: uncultured Chryseobacterium sp.; assembly: GCA_964447465.1. GTDB lineage: Bacteria > Bacteroidota > Bacteroidia > Palsa-965 > Palsa-965. The sequence continues at coordinate 656 of CAYUTR010000510.1, read as the reverse complement.
AATAGGAACTATCTCTACGCAACACTTCAATTGATGTCACTTCTCCCTTGATAGTCTTAATCCACATGGTCCCAAGTTGATGAAAAATAAAGTGCTCCATTCTTGGGCCAGCGCTCGAAGCACAACTGAAAAGCTTGTGCCGCTCAGTTTCTGAGTTGTTACAGCCACAACTAAATAACACCAGGGCAAGAAGAAATCGCATACCCAAATCTCGGCTCTCTCCAATAGAAATTATCCCGCTTTTAATATCTGTACCCCTTCTTCGAAAGCCTGAAATTTCTCCAACAAAAAAGACCACCTTTTCAGATGGTCTTCAACTTAATATTGTTCGTGGCACTTGTCATACTGAGCGTAGCCGAAGTATGACGGACGAGATGCCGGCGTAACCTACTCTTTATACAGAATAAAATGCTTCACCGTCTCAAACGTCCCACCCTCTTTATCCGCTGCAAGGCTCACTGTTTCTTTCACCGTCTTATATCCCGCTGCTGAAACTGTGATCTCGTATGTTTTGTCTCCAACAAGTTCGAGCTGGTAATTTCCACCTTCTGATTTCGCAGTTTTAACCGGCGAACCGCTTTCAGTAACATTAATGTCCGCTGCAATTGCTTTTCCGTCTCCGTTGTAAACTGTTCCGGTGATCAATGACGTGATAG
>CAYUTR010000509.1:0-2472 GCA_964447465.1 uncultured Chryseobacterium sp. | reverse complement strand
TGCGCCCGCATGAGTTTTAATCCCTGAAGATTATCGTGATTGATCGGAAGTGTAATGCCAACAACGTTTGCACAGGTTACCATGCAACCGGCTACCCAAAACGGAATGCTGATGAATCGCGGTTCAACATTGAGTTGACGACAAAGTTCGCTGTAGAATTCTTTGTAGTGAACCGGTTCATGCTCGCAGAAAGTAAAAACGCCTTTCATTTCATTGCTGATGAGTTTGTCGATGGCGATCACAAGATCATTCACGAATACGGTCTGTAACGGTTGCGTACCGCGATTGAACAGTGGAATATTTCTTTTCTTCTTGAGGTAATCGCGCATGTTGGCGAACATTCCTCCGTTACCGAGAATCAATCCCGGACGAATAGCAACACCTGATTGTTCCAGGAACAATTTCTCAACTGCCGCTTTTTGTCTGCCGTAAACTGCCGGCGAATTTTCATCAGCAGAAACACTGGAGATGAAAATCTTTTTTGCTGATGCCGGAAATAGTTTCAGCAATGCTTTCGTTCCATTGAGATTATCTTCCAACGGAGTCTTGCTGTCCGTGACTGCAACGTATGCTGTATGAATCAGGATATCTGCGGCAATTTGTTGTTCGGAACATTTTCCCGTTGATAAATCGAACAACGTGTAATGTACGCCTGCAATTTTATGCTGGGGAATTGCACGCACCAACGCAATCACCTTATCGCCCTTCGCAAGGAAGTGATGAACCAGAGAGCGGCCTAAAAATCCGGTGGCGCCAGTGATGGCAATTTTTCTATTCACGGGGATGAAGATAGGTCAAATCAGTGGCAGTAGCAGTCAGTTCTCAGTTGCTGCTTACTGACTGCCGCTGCCTACTGTTACTGCGACTTTTTTTACCCGAACTGCACTCCCCGCATGGAAATCGTTCCATACTGGAATCCCTCGTACGTCCATTCATGCGCTTCATCTTTCTCCATCGCACCAAGCGTGTAGAGTAGTGGAAGATAGTGATCGTTGCTCGGAACGGCGATTGCTGAAGATGAAATTGTTTGGTAGTTGATGATGGAGTCGTGACTGTAATTTTCGATTGACTTTTTTATCGCCTCATCAAAATCAACTGCCCAATCAACCGGTGTTGCTTCGCGGTTTTCAAAATCTACCTTGCGGAGATTGTGCGTGATGTTTCCGCTGGAGATTATCATGATTCCTTTGCGACGAAGCACACGCAATTCCTGCGCAAGATCGTAATGCCATTGTGGCGATTTGAAAAAATCTATGCTCAACTGAAACACCGGAACATTCGCATCGGGCCACATATGTCTGATCACACTCCACGAACCGTGATCGAGTCCCATGGAAGGATCTTCTTCAATGTGTGTGGAGTGAATTGTGTTCGCAACCATGCGTGCTTCGTCTGGCGCGCCAGGTGCAGGATATTTTACTTGCGATAACTCAGGAGGGAATCCGCCAAAATCGTAAATCGTTTCTGGATGAATCGCAGTTGAAACGAATGTTCCTTTTGTCAGCCAATGTGCGGAAACAACAAGAATGGCTTTTGGCTTGGGCAAGTTTGCGCCAAGTGAAACAAGGGAACGCGTAAACACATTGTCTTCGATTGCGTTCATCGGACTTCCGTGACCGAGAAACAAAGCAGGTTGTTTATCGTTGGATGGAAGGTCATCGGTAAATTTTTTCAGGTCGGAAAGTGTCATTGCGGAGAGTCTTGTTATTCCTAACGCCAGCAATTTAAGTGCATTTCGTCTTTCCACACCCCAAAGGTACAAAATATATGTATATACATATAATAGTCCTTAAAAGGACTGATTTCAAGTAAAATGAGTCCCTTTACTGTTTATACAATCTTCTTTTTATCGGTCAGCACCACTACAACGCCCGCTACCAGCAGTACCGCGCCGATGATTGGTGACCAGGAAATCGGATTGTTTTCTTCTTTTGTGATTTCAAGTTTCCCGAAATCCACAACTTTTTCTTCAGTTACTACATTGATACCGGTGATTACCATCATGATAATTCCGGCTGCGATTAAAATTATTCCTAACGCTTTCATAGCTCCAAAGTTTTAAGCCCGAAAATATTCAGGCGTGTTCAAAATAGTGGTGCAAGAAAAGTGCCTGTGCCGCGATGCGTTGTAATCAACGTGTTAACCAATCACGAAGTAGAATGTCCGTTGTTATGTGTGGAGATATTACCCCGGATGTTTTGACAGCCGCGGGCTAAAGCACACGGTAGTCAATGTTGGATCCGTCAAAAACCGCGTTTAACTACGTATTGCTTCAATCGCAACATTGTGCGCATTCGCCATCAAAGAAAGTGTGAGCCCTTTTGCCGGAAGAAAATTAAATCCGGACCCATCGGCAACGAATGTGCGGGAATGATTGTGCAATCGTCCTGAGTGATCGAGGCAAAACGCATCATTCTCCTTCGAGAACGGCAACACACCTGCATAATGTACACTTGCACCAATAGCAGGACG
>CAYUTR010000508.1:0-2478 GCA_964447465.1 uncultured Chryseobacterium sp. | reverse complement strand
TTTCAGCAGCACCCCAGTCGCCCTGTGCATTACGGGAAACTTTATAGATGTCTGCTCCTCCGTAGCCACCAGACTTATTGCTCGAGAAATACATCGTATTACCGTCTGCCGATAGTGAAGGATGTCCAACTGAGTACTCAGTATTGTTCAGGTAAAACGGCTCCGGGTCGGACCATTTGCCATCTGTTAAGGTGCTAAAGCAAATTTCAAGATTGATTACCCGGTCTTTTCTTTCAGTTTCATAGTTATTGCGCGTAAAAGCCAGGTACGTATTGTTTCTGCTGAAACACACAGGACCATCGTGCATTTTATCGTTCAGTTTTTTTCCGAAGTTTTCCGGATCCTTCAGCTGATTTCCATCAACATCAGCAATAAAAATGTCGCCGAATGCTTTCCCGGTCCAGTTGTATTTTTTTACAATCATTTTCGGCTTCGCCCGGCTCGAAGCGAAGACGATCTGATTATTGAAATAACTCGTTCCGTAATCGTCGTCTTCCGTATTGATGCTCAGGTAATTTACTTTGTATTTTCCATCGTCTTTCGAAAGTTGTGAACGTTTGGAATGATTCGCTTTATAATCTTTTGCGCGAAGATCATCGGGTTTCGCTGAAGCAAATTTGTCCATCCAGATATCAGATTGATCAATTTTTCCGTTTGCTTTCAGCACCATTGCATAACTATAGTAATCATCGCCCAGACAATCTGTACAAGTTACCAGTCGTGCATATGCTGCTTCGGCCTGAACATTCTGACCGATGTTGGTGTAACTCACGGCCAGTCGACGTTGTCCTTCTGTGGTGAGTGTTTTCGTGTGCGTATAAGCGTCAATTGCCTTTTCGAACCTGTAGACAAAGAATTGCTTGTCGCCACGCAGTTCTTTTCGCGACTTCGGATCGGCAGAAGCTGTAAAGCCGAAACCGATTATTAATAGCAGGGTAAGTAATAGCTTGTTCATGGTGAAGAGTTGTTATGAGTGACTAGAAATAACGTGGTGAGTGAATTTGTTTTTTCGAATGGAAAATGAAATCATAGCGCAGAACAATCTCATGGCTGCCTTGATTGTATTTTCCTGTTTTCAGACCGTAAGACCAGTCGTAAGAGTAACCTGCATGCAGTTGTTCTGTGATGTCAAATCCAACCAGTGCGCCAAATGAATCGCCAGTACGGAATGCAGCACCAAGTAAGAAACGTTTCATGATGAGGAAAGATGCAGTCACGTCGGCCTGTATGGGCGCAGCAGCCGTCACTTTCACAAATGTTGTTGGTTTGAATGCAAGACGATCGGTGAGCGGAATAACAGCTCCTGCAATGAAATAATAGTGGCGCTGTTGTTTGGCAACAAGCGTATTTCCATTGGCCTGCGTAATTTCCGATAGATTATTTTCTAATAGATTAGGAACTGAAATACCGGCGTAGAAACGCTCCATCGAATAGTAAAGTCCAAAACCAAAATTCGGCGTTACACGGTTGCTGATGCTGGACTGAAATACAGCATCGCCCTGCTGATCGAGATCCATCGCGCTCATATCGGCCTGGAAAATATCTACGCCTCCGCTGAGTCCTGCCGCAAGTTCTGCTTTAGGTGAAAGTCGCATGATGTATGAAAAGTCGGCGTAGAGTGCCGTTGTATTAATTGGTCCGATGCGATCGTTGGAAGCTGAAAAACCTATTCCGAGATGTTCACTGCGGAGTGGTGCATGCATCGTTAATGTTTGTGTTAACGGAGCTCCGGTGAAGTCTACCCATTGTGATCGGTGCAGGGCTGTGATGGTTAACGCATCTCTGCTCCCTGCATAAGCAGGATTAATCATCAGCGTATTGTACATGTAGTGTGTGTACATCGGAGCTTGCTGTGCGAGTGCAGGAATGCTTCCTGTGCCAAGAACCAGAACCGTGACAAATGTTTTAAGAGTTTTCATTTTTGTTATATATAAAGTCATGAGTTGATGAGCAGTGAAATAATTTATCGGTTCAGGTAAATAGTGCCTTTGTAAATCGGCGTGTCATTACCGAGGTCAAGCACGTAGAAGTAAATGCCTACAGGTAATTGATCACCACCAACGTTTACACCTTCTTCAGATCGTCCATCCCAGGTATTCTGGTAAGGACTTGCCTGGAATACGAGGTTGCCCCAGCGATTGTACACCATGAATGTGTTCTCAGGGAAGTTGAGTATTCCGCGGATCACAAACAGATCGTTCGTACCGTCACCATTTGGTGAGAAGCCGTTCGGGATGTGGAAGTCGGTATCGGGACACGCTGCTACTGCAACTGAAGTTGTTGACTGCGCAGTACAACCATTACTTGTTACGGTTAGTGTGTATGTACCGGCGAATGCGGTGGTTGCTGATCCAATAGTTGGATTCTGATCAGTCGATGTGAACGAGTTAGGTCCGGACCATGCATACGTTCCACCCGGCGCTGTTTGTGCGTAGAGATAGATTGCACTGTCTAAACACACCACTGAGTTACTGGAAG
>CAYUTR010000507.1:0-2498 GCA_964447465.1 uncultured Chryseobacterium sp. | reverse complement strand
TTCAACAAACCTCACCTGCTTCAACGCCTCGAACGGTGCAATTGATGTTGACGCATCAGGTGGTACAGGTCCGTACATCTACACATGGACACCAAACGTTTCTTCAGCGGATACTGCTTCGAACATTGCTGCAGGTAACTATACAATTGTTGTGACGGATGTGTCAGGTTGCAGCTCTACGGTTACGGTGTTGCTCACTGAGCCTGGATTATTAACCGTACAGGCTAGTGCCAATCCTCCTACGGTATGCGCGGGAACTCCGGTAACGCTTAACTCCAACGCGGGCGGTGGTACACCAGTGTATGCTTATACATGGACGCCATCTGTTCCGCCTCTGGTTGGTCAGACGCATAACATCACACCGCTTGCCACTACTACTTACACAGTAATGGTAACGGATGCAAACGGATGTACTGCAACTTCACCAGTTCTTGTAACGGTGAACCCGATGCCTACATCGCTTTTCGTTGCAGATGTAACACAGGGTTGTGTTCCGGTGTGTGTGAACTTCTCTGATCTAAGCACAGTCGCTTCCGGATCGATCAGCGGTTGGTCGTGGGATTTTGGTGACAACACAATTTCAACACAGCAGAATCCGCCGCAACACTGTTACAACGCACCAGGAGTTTACACAGTGATTCTCACTGTAACAACCAATGCTGGTTGCACAGAGACGATCACCATGAGCAATTACATTTCTGTGTTCGCAATGCCGGTTGCAGCGTTTGGTGCTTCGCCGCAACCAACAACAATCATCAATCCTACAATCACGTTCACCGATTCTTCTATCAATGCTGCTTCGTGGCTGTGGAGTTTTGGTGATGTAATCGGATCGTCGTCAACCGATCAGAATCCAACGTTTACTTATCCGGACGCTGAGTGTTTCTTAGTTGAACTTGAGGTAACATCAGTTGATGGTTGTGTGGATACAGATACGCAAACGGTTTGTATCACTCCTGACGTATCGATTTACGTTCCGAATACATTCACACCAAACGGAAACGGACTGAATGATGTATTCATCCCGGTAACGATAGGTATCGACGAAGACAAGTACGAACTCTGGATCTTCGATCGATGGGGTAATATGATATGGTACACAGACGAACTCGATGAAGGATGGGACGGAATTGTTCTTGGTCACTCAGAAGTTGTACAGGAAGACACGTATGTCTGGAAAATCAAGTGCATGGATATTATCGGTAACCAGCATAACTTGATTGGGCACGTGAACATAATCAAGTAAGAAAGAAATTGCACGGATAAATAAGAAAGCCCTCGTCTTCGGATGAGGGCTTTCTTTATGTGCAGATGTGAAAATATGCAGATGTGCAAATTCGAGGCTCGCGAGCAGCTAACACCAATGGCATCTGCAAATATTCACATTTGCAAATCTGCACATTAAACGTAGTCTTCTAGATGCGCGTGACATTCATCACCGTCGCTTCTCCGTTGATCACAACATCGCCAGTTGCCTTGTCAGCGATGATTGTTTCTACAGTTGCGCGGTGCTTTTCTTTGATTACCTCTTTTACAGTCATGCGCACTTCATATGTTGTGTTTACAAACATAGGACGCATGAAAGCCATTGACTGCTTCATGTAGATCGTTCCTTCTCCCGGAAAAAGTGTTCCGAATACTTTTGAAAAAACAGATCCACCGAGAAATCCATGCATGATGGGTTTCTTGAACATCGTGTTTGCGGCGTAAGCTTCATCCAGGTGAACGGGATTCTTGTCGCCGGTTACGTTTGCGAATTGCACGACTTCGTCTTGTGTGAAAGAAAATTCGTGTGTGTAGGTGGTTCCTTGTTCGATTGTCATGCCGCGAACTTACAATAAAACCTCAGACGTTAAAGAGTTGCGTCCAAGGACGCTTTGCCGCTGATCGCGCTGATTACGCATGGTGTCGGGATCCCAATCCCGACACGAGATCGAGGCTGTGTCAGGATGCGATCCTGACACCACGGATCTTCTGCGAATCAGCGGCAAGAATATGGTAGCAGTTTTATAACTCAGGCGTCATCTTCAAATCATGCTTTAGTCCGAATTTTGCCATGAATCAGGTCAAATCGTCGACGAACAAGATTTTTTAACTGCTTTCTGTTGACTTATATTCTTGTTTAGCGTACCTTTGCACCCGCGTAACCCATAAACAAACCCAACAGTCAGAATATCAACAAGTTACAAGCAATAAAACATGGAAAACAAGAATTTCTTCGATGCGTGGCTGGAAACCCAGAAACAATTGATGGACAACTGGACTGAAAGCAACAACAAGCTTCAGGAATCTGTGAAGTCAGGTAATGCTTCAAAAGACGGATTCACAATTTATCAGGAATGGCTCGCGAAGCAAACTGAAATTACAAAGACTGCAACTGAGCAGGCTTCAAGTACTGGAAAAGCTTCTTTCGAAAAAGCTTCTGAAGCGTTCAAAAATCAAGCAAACCTTGGTGACGTTTATAACAATTGGCTGAAGTCGCAGCAGGAGAATGCAGC
>CAYUTR010000506.1:0-2523 GCA_964447465.1 uncultured Chryseobacterium sp. | reverse complement strand
GCAGCATTAACACGTGTGCGGAATTCCCACGAAACACCTGTGTAAGCAACAAGTTTGTCTTTCGCAACCTGATCGTTTTTGTATTTCGCCATGATCTCCAAACGCTTGATCTCAACGTTACGTCCGCTGATACCAGTGTACGACTTAGTTGCTTCAAGATATTTGTCAACGTTTGCCGGATATTGTGCAGTGAGTTTATCGAGTGCGTTAAGAATGTTGTCGTAGGATTTCGATGCCAACAGTGCCTCGTACGGCGCAAGCATGTCGGAAGAAATGCTCACTGTTGCATTCAACACATCTTTCTGAAGCCATGCGTCGGTTGAACCTAAAGCTGCAGTTACAACTTTGCGTGAGTCGGCATTATTGTCTGCCATGAGCTGGATCGCAATCTCCGCCTTGAATGTGTGCCAGGTATTTTTCGGATCGTTGAATGCCTTTACAAGCGTTTCACGTTTCTGATCAACTGGAAGTTCTTTCATCGCTGTAATTGCATCGAGGCGATCCAGCATGTTCGGTGCGCTCAACGCCTGATTCTTCAGCCAATCAACCGGCTTCTTGAAATTCACCGTCTTCAGGATTTCATTGTTCGGATCGAAAAGCACGTAGGAAATTGTTTTGCCGCTTGTGTTCGCGATGTCAACGAATGTCGACTTCGCTTCAATCCATTCCATCTTGCGTGCAGAGGTTCCGTCGGTGTAATACACTTCGAACCAGATCGGCATTTTGAAAAGACCGGTTACTTCATCCATCTGATGAACCTGCTCAACGTAGAAACGCGTTGAACGCTTTCCATTCTCCGTTACGTCACTGCAGGTAACATCGTAAGAAGGTTCTCCACCTTTGTAAATCCATTGCTCCCAGAACCAATTCAGCGACATGCCTGTTGATTCGTTGAATGCATAAAGCAGATCATCTGAATCAACATTTGAATACGCATTCTGTTCGAGGTAAAGCTTTACTGCACGATTGTATGCATCACGTCCGCCAACAACATACTTTAGCATGTTGAGTACGAATGCGCCTTTCGGATAGTGACGTACACTGCCTGCCTGACTGTGCGCAACGGGAAGCATATTCTTCTTCGATTCATTCACCGATCCGTTCTGTGCATCGCGGCGCTGCTGATCGAAATAATCCATTCCATACACTTTGCGCTCGTACATCTGGTTGTAATACGTTGCAAAACTTTCCTGCAACCAATGATGTGCGTCGCTACGTGCTGTAATGTAATCACCGAACCACTGGTGCGCGAGTTCGTGTGCATTGACACCAACATAAGCACGGTCATTATTACCGAGTGCGTCTACCACCAGGAAATCTCCAAAGACAGTTGCCGTTGTATTCTCCATCGCACCGTACATGAAATCCTGAACCGGAATTTGCGAATACGATTCCCAGGGATATTTCACACCGATTTCCGCTTCGAAGAAATCAATCATGTCTTCACTATATGCGTAAGTCGTTTGCACGCGATCTTTCCATTCAGGATAATAATATAGATTCAACGGAACTCCTGATTTCGATTTGCGCTGTTCGATGTCGTAAATTCCAACACCTAACATCACGAGATACGGTGAATACTGGTGACTCATGCGATAATGCCATGTCTTAGATCCGTTCTTATTGTCTTTCTCTTTTACTTTGAGTCCGTTCGACAACACTTTGTACTCAGAAGGAAAAGTCACAATCATTTCTGTTGTGATTTTGTCGTTCATCTCGTCATAAAACGGAATCCAGTTGCGGTTGTCAATACCTTGACCTTGACTCCAGATTTGTTTGCGGCAAACTCCAGCAGGATCGTTCCACCCGATGAAATATAAACCACGACGCGGATTGCATTCGTAAGCAATCGTCATACTATCTGTCTCTCCGTATGGCAGTGAACGTCCGGTGAAAACCCACAGTCCGTTTTTCTCTACGCGGGTCTTTGCAGCTTTACCATTCACCGTTGCATCGAGGATGCGCATATCAATTCCATCCAGCCAGATTGAATCGACCGTATTTCTCAAAGGAGAAAAACGATGCGTCACTTTTCCTTTCACAAGTCCTTGTGATGTTTCAAACGAAACCTCGAGGCGCATGTGTTTGAAATCGACATTACGTTCGCGCGGCGCCCAAGCACCATCATCGAGATACGAACGTTTCTTTCCTTCAAACGATCCGTTTCCTACAAATTGTGCAGATGAAACAATCGAGGTCATCAAAGCAGCGGCGAGCAGTATTTTTCTCATACGTATGTCCGTTTTGATTTTTGATTTAGCGATGAAGTACCACCCAAATCTCAAATCTTAAATCCTTAATCTCAATTGGCTAAGGCGTGGCAATTTTACGCAAAATCTGCTCTGAAAACCGCGATTTTTGCCCAACAGAACGATAAACAGGATGAATGGCTTGAATGGTCAGCCGAACGGGAATACGAATTCTGTAATTCTGGCATTCTGATATTGCGGTGTGGAATTCACAACTTTACTGCATCGGAACTATATGCGCTACTTCTACACGATCCTTTTTCTGATTCTCGTC
>CAYUTR010000505.1:0-2549 GCA_964447465.1 uncultured Chryseobacterium sp. | reverse complement strand
CCCATGTTTGTAAGACATGACACAGCGAACGGACCTTTCTTGTCCTTCATGTAAACTTCGTTGTAAGCGCTCAATGCTTTGTCGTAATCCTTGAGTTCGTGAAGTGTACGCGCTTCCTGGTAGCGACCATTCACGAGATAATGTGAATTCGGATATTCTTCACGCATCTTCCTCAGCGCATCTGCTTTCTCCTGCTTCTTACCTAGATAGCCGAAAGCCATCGCTTGTTGGTATAACGCGTAATCTTTGTTGAAGCCGTTGGTAGTTGAAGTTGCAACAGCTTTCCCATAGAACTCAGATGCGTTGATGAATTCTCCCATGCGGAAATATCCATCGCCCATGCAGAGGTATGCATCGAACACACGTTCATTCGGGTCGTTCGGACCTTTGTTCATTGTGAACTTGCGGAACCAAACTACTGCTTCGGTGATTTTGTTCTGCTTGAAATAACAATATCCGATGTTGTAGTTCGCCGTATTGTAATTCGCAAGTACTGGCGCTCCCGGAGTGGTCTGAAATCTCTTGTAGCAGTCAATTGCTTTCGTGTAACCGGTAGAATCTCTTCCAGCGTCGGCTTGTGCGTACCAGCTTTCACCTTTCCAGTACTGCGCCTGTGAATTCAGCTCGCGACTGATCGGATACGTGAGTGATTTATCGAAGTGCATGATTGCACCCGTGTAATCCTTCTGGTTGTACAACTCGATACCGCGATTGAAAGCAACTTTCTGATACGTCGCCTGCATGGCTGGAGTGAGAATTTTGATTTTCTCAATGGATGAAAGAGCAAGCGCGTAGTTTTTCGAACTGAGATAGACATCGGTGAGCAACAGGTACGCTTCATCGCTGCGCGGTGTGTTCGGGTATTCTGCGAGATAATTATTCAGTGCAATAATCGCTTCGTTAAACGGGCTGAAAGAAAGCTCGTAACTGAGTCGCGCATAGGTGAACAATGCATCTTCGCGGATGAGCGGATCAAACTTCATAGAAGAAGCCTTTCCGAATGCATCGCGGGCAGATTGTTTATCGCCATTGCGTAAATAGCAATCTGCAAGATGGTACCATGCATTTTGTGCAAGCGCGTCGATTGAATCGCTTGCAGCCGTTTCAAGGAATGGAATTGCTTTCGCAACAGTGTCGGTTTTGTAATAAGCGAATCCTAGTTCGTACGCTTCCTGACGGGTGAGACTGCTCACTTTGTCTGAGTGCTTCAGCAGAAATGGAATTGCTTCCTTGTAGCGATTAAGACGATAGTACGACGCACCGATGATGTGAGCAATCTCCGGAACTTTTTTCGTGTCGGAAGAATCGAGCAAGGGTGGCGCGAAGGAAATTACCTGCTCATATTTTCCCTGGAGGTAATAAATCTGCGCGATGTACCACGGCATTAATGGTCCGAACACAGGATCTTCCTGCAACTTGAGGAATCCCTGCAGTGCGATTTCATAATTGCCTTCGATGTAGGCAATGTGTGAATAGTAATAATTCGCGGAAGCAGAATACTTCGAATTGATTTCGCGGATCTCGTAGAAATCTTTTTTCGCGGAATCAACGTGACCATTTGCGTAGTGAGAATATCCTCGCTTGAAGTAGAATTCCGCGAGTTCTTCATCGTTGAGATCATAGATTTCAACCTGGCGAAACCACGCGAGCGCTTCATCGTAATCTTTCTTGCGGTAGTTGTAGCGACCGAGCTGCCAGTGTACCATGCGGCAACGAGGACTTTCGGGATGATGAACGAGAAAATTCTTAAGGCGTATTTCCGCGTCTTTGTGGAACAATTCCATTGCGCAGATTGATGCGTAATATTCCGCGTCGGTTACAAAAAGATCGTGCTGATTGCGTGAGGATAAAACAATTCCGTCGAACACATCCTGTGCTTCCGCATACTTCTGTTTTTCGAACAGATCTAGTCCACGACGGAACTCAGCGTCGGGCGCAACCAGTTCCTGTGTTTGCTGAGCAGAAAGCGCTGAGGGAACAAGAAGTGAGATGAAAATACTTAACAGGAAAATCCTGTATACACCCATTGTAATTTATATTAGCCATTAAAGGTAGTACGGGTGTAATCATGACTTGGAACTGCTATGTTCTACTTATCAACGGGCGTTTGTTAGGATTATTGTCAGTGAAAATCTGTTAAAGGCTTCCGGCGGATGAATCCGCCGGCAATAAATTCGTTGAATCAAGTAGATTTGTGGTGATGGAAGCAGAAACAATCATCAGTCTCGACAAAGTATCGGTGTTTCAGAAACACAACATGGTACTGAACAATGTGCACTTTACGATTTCCAAAGGTGAGTTTGTGTACCTGTTGGGCAAAACCGGAAGCGGGAAGAGTTCACTGATGAAGACGCTGTACTGCGATGTGCCGTTGAAAGAAGGTGTGGCGAAGATTGCAGGGTTTGATCTGACGACCATCAGCAAAAATGAAATTCCATTTCTGCGCAGAAAGACAGGAATTATTTTCCAGGATTTCCAGTTGCTATATGATCGAAGTGTGAATGAGAATCTGTTCTTCGTGATGGAAGCGACGGGATGGAAAGACAAGC
>CAYUTR010000504.1:0-2554 GCA_964447465.1 uncultured Chryseobacterium sp. | reverse complement strand
CTGTTCAGCAACCGAACATTGAATATTCCATCAGCGATTCATTGCACATCAACATCGCCGATCATCACGCTGATCTTGTTACTGTCGCACAAGCGGTACACTGGTTTAAATTTGAAGAATTCTACAAAGAGGTTCGTCGCGTGTTGAAGAAAGACGGAATTCTCGCACTCGTCAGCTACGGATTGATGTACAGCGAACCAAAAGTCAACGACATCATTCTGGATTTTTACAACAATACGTTGCGCGATTGCTGGGATCCGGAACGTCGTTACATCGATGAAGAATACAAAACCATTCCGTTTCCATTTGATGAGATCAAGTTGAAAAATCATTCCATGCCTTATACCTGGAACATCGATCAGCTCATCGGTTTTTTCTCAACGTGGAGTGGATTGCAGAACTACATGAAGAAATACGATCGTGATCCGCTGCCGGAGTTGAGGCAGTTGTTTCTTGGGACAGGCCTGGAAGAATTTAAGGTGGAGTTTCCGGTGTTTGGGAGGTTTGCGAGAATATAAAAAACATGAACGCAACTGATATCATAAACACTCTTGACAATTCCCACGATGGATTCTATTGTCATTTTGTTTCTCTGAATCACGGTTACTCTTATCTTCTTGACGTTCGGATGAATATATTCCGTGACGAGAAAGGATCTTGGGCAATTGCAATTGAGCGACTGGGTGACAATCCCCGCGCAGGAGGAATTGTTCTTGAAATATTTTATTACGGAAATTGCCTCGTGAATTTGGAGCCGGCAAATAATCGGGTTACCAACGTGAGTTATTTGTACCCTGTTGATCCGGATTCATTCATGTCCACTTTTGATGAGAATGGATTTTTTATACCTGACTCCGACTATTGGCTGGTTCGGGGAGAAAAAATATCGCTAAAATATTCGGCAATAGATTTTACCAATGCAGGTGTCGTATTGCAGGAGCATAACAAGGGCATGATTTCTTCTGAAGAAATTTGTCGCGTAGTAGTTCATAATCACGCCAGCGTGTTCAGAGCGACCGATAATGAACTTCACAAATCAATTCCGCGGGAATTAAAGAAAATCATGGTGCTCAACGAATGGTATCAAAAGGATTTTGTTTTACAGCAACCTCCTCCAGGTATGAGCGATGAAGCACTTCGACATACGTTTGAATTCAATCAGAAATTAACTGGGATGGCTGGAATGTCATTCGAACAATTTGCAGCATCATTCAAACAACAGCTATCGATGAATGATAACTGGAATCGTGAACAGTGGGAGAATAATAGGCCAGGCGCATATGAAACATTCCAGCAGATCGCGAGAGTTCTTGAAACCGGAGATGTATCGTACTACAATCCGACGCTCCTTCCGAATACGCATTGGTCTAACTGGCCGGAATCTGGTGCGCTCTGACAGCGACACAATCGCTTTCTCTCGCCGCGGGATAAACCCGCACGGCTCAAGAAAACTGTGAATCAAGTTGCTTTGCAAACTAGTTATTACGTGCAGCTAGCAACTAACACAATCAGCATATCGGCACATAGGCATATCGGCACATCATTTCGTCGTCTTCGTGCAACAGTTGACCGAAATGTCTGAGCAGGAAAGTAAATCCCTCAGTAACTTTGCGGCATAAACTCTCGCTTATGCCCGGCTTCCTCACTAGCGTCGTGCGCTCAAAGTGTCCCCGCTGCAATCTCGATAATCTTTACGTCGACAATAATCCGTATCACTTGTCGAAACTTGGACAGATGAAAAAGTGTTGCGACAAATGCCAACAACCTTTCGAACCTGAAACCGGATTTTATTACGGCGCTATGTACGTGAGTTACGGATTGGGCATCGCACTGATGTTCGTTCCTGCTTACTTATTGTATGTGCTGTTCGATTTCAGTTTTACAACGCTGATGATTTATGTGTTGTCAGTTTACATCATCACTTTCCCGTTCGTCTTCCGCTGGTCGCGCAACATCTGGCTGAATATTTTTGTCAAGTACGATTCGGAAGTTCACGATAAGTTGGTTCAGAAAGCCTAGTTTTCTTTCACCACATAGATAAATTTGAGGCCCGTTGTTTTCTAAAGTGGTTTCGCCCTATTCTACCTCAAAGAGAATTCGCGTACAATCTACTTTCATAGTGAAGTCTTGACGGGCGAAACCCCCACATAGAGCACATAGGGAAGTGCTACGTTTGGGTTGAGTACGTCTCTATGTGATCTATGTGGGCAAGCAGCTTGCTGCGCCCTTTAGAAAACTACGGATTGCGTTAAACTATGTGGTAAATATTTAAGTGTTATGCAGCCAGTTTGCGGTAGATATCGTTCACCATTGTGCGCTGACCGAATTTGAAAATATTGTGGCAGTTGAAATTAATTAGAACTCCTTTTGGTTTATGCAGTAGCTTCATGTAGGTTAATAACTGAGCTTCAAAAATTGGAATTATAGCTGTCGCTTTGAGCTCAACTACTACGGTGTCTTCTACAAGAATATCGCACCTCATATCAGATTGAACTTTTTCTCCTTTGTATTCTACTTCCACTGGATGTTCAGTTTCAAATTTCATTTTCCGAAG
>CAYUTR010000503.1:0-2563 GCA_964447465.1 uncultured Chryseobacterium sp. | reverse complement strand
AGATTTTTTGGATTGTCGTTGAACATGAAGTACAACGTGTTGTCAGTTACATGCAGCGCGAAAGAAAGATAATATCCTCTGTCGTTGTGACTCACCTGCAGCTTTGGAATTTTACGTGACCAGTCGATTTGTCCAGAAGGATTGATGTTTACTACGATCAAATCATTGTAGTAATAATAGTACGTGCAATGTTGAGCGCCGGTTTTCGGATCGGAACTGCACACTTCATATTCGTAGTACTGTTCCGCAACTAAAATTGCACCGCCGTCTTCCCGCTGTATGAGATAACGCAGGTTGTAATCGTACAGCTCTTTTTTCTTGGCCGCTTTTCCCGGACTCATGAATTGCACGAGGAAGTCGGGCGTGAAATCCATTGTACCCTGACTCTCTACCAATTTCGAGAGTCTATCGATCTTCATGTAAAATGTTCCTGCAAGATCACTGGAATTTTTGTTCGAATAAAATCCGCTGCACACAATATCCCCGCTATCGGTGACCGTCATCACAATATCACTGATGAATTTCGGATCGAGTTTGATTTCGTATTCAGAAAGCTCATTCCTGATCGGATCGTACACCAAAGCGCTGTGATAGTACGTTGGGGTTTTTCTCCGCTCCTGGCGCGACATCGCCGACTGATCTTTGGAGATTGTTGCGAGCATGTATACATAACCGCTGTCCGTGATGACGTAATTCTGCAGTGAAAAGTACTTGTCTTTGTAAGGCGGAAGCACATCGTTTTTCCAGATCGGATTCAGATCGGTGTCCAGCAATTGCAGTGTGAATTTCTCATCCGCATATTTTTCGTAGGGCGGATTGGAAACAACCAGAATCTTTGATGAATCCTGTGAGAGACGGAATAGAAATGATCCACGATTCGACCCTTTACTTGCAGGAATGCGCGCAACTTCTTTCCATGCAGTTACTACTGTTGCGTGATCGTCCATAATTTCTCCGTAAGCGAAATTGACATCAGCCGTGCGATCGTAATAAGTGGCGAAGGCGAGAATTTTACCGTCGATGAAATACACTGCCGCCGGAGTTAGTGAAGTTCCGTCGAATCGTTTGTGCGAAATGCGTTTGGAATAATCGAGACTGAAATCGGTTTGTTTGTAACGCTCCACGATTGGATCATCACTTCCGAAGGCAGAAATATCTGCACGCAAGGCATACACGAAATCTGCATCTGCGCCAATCAGGTCGGTCATTTCGGTTTTACGCTGCGCTTTCTGCGGAATTCCCCATGTAATTTCCAGTTGTGCAGAAACTACAGCCGGATAGAGAAGAAACAAGAGGATTAATCGGAACATAGGATTCACTTTTGTAACTTTAACAAAGCTACCTAATAGCAGAGGATGTTCCGACTTCTACCTGTTTTCTTTCTGCTGATATTCTCCGCAAACGCAGGGGCGCAAAACTCTGCACCCGACGATACAACAAAACTGAAAAAGAAGACGATCAAAGTAAACGTGATTGATCCGAAAGGAAAAAAACGCGTTCAGTATTCCGGCGATCCGATTTTCCTCGATAGCGTTCAGAAGGCCGCGAAGATTGATCCTGTTCTGTTGATGCGTGGAGAGCTTTCCATTTTTTATGAATGGAGATTGGCGCAACACTTCAGCGTGGAAGGTGGAGCAGGGATTACATACATCGATTTTCTCTACGAGACGTTTGAAAACGGAGCGCGTTTTCTTCCGGATGCGGATGAGGCGAGAGATGTGCAGTTTCACACCGGCATTTCCTTGCGGTTGCAACCGCGGTATTTTCCATCGCGTTATCAAACTGCTATCGAAGGATTTTACATAGCGCCAACTTATTCTTACAGGACGTGGAATATGACGTATTACGTCAACAACGGTTTAGTTAGTTTTCCGCACGAAGTAAAACGTGAATGGAATGAATTCCGCTTACAGATCGGCGATCAGGATTGCGATCCATATTCAGTTGTGTTTACAGAATGGTACCTGAACGTAGGTGTGCAATTCCGTAACGATGATTCCGTGTTCAGTCGCGGTGTGACTGCGGAGATCCTGCATGAGAATTATTCGCGGGTGGTGTTGGGAGCGGGAATCAAAATCGGCTTCGTGCTCTGAAGATTTCACCACATAGATTATCATTATCCGTTGTTTTCTTAAGGCGCGGCAAGCCGCTTTCCACAGAGAACACATAGGGGCGTACCACAATCAGGATGCTTCGTTTTACCACATAGTTTAATTCCCGTTACTTTCTAAAAGGCGCGGCAAGCCGCTTACCACATAGCGCACATAGGGACGTACTTTGTTTTCCTGTGAGTTTAGTATGTCCCTATGCGTACTATGTGGGGGTTTCGCTTTTCGAGAAACCACTTAGAAAACAACGAACTTCCAATTTTTCTATGTGGTAAAATGTAGCTACAATCGTTCGCCGCAGCATCGCTTTTCGCGAATTCGCTTCTGAAAACAACGGGCATCAAATTTCCTATGTGGTTTTTTTGACAGCAGCGTTTTTATTCGCAAGCTGCCCACACGCCGCATCAATATCTTTCCCGCGACTTCTTCTCACATTCACAATCACGCCTTCATCT
>CAYUTR010000502.1:0-2579 GCA_964447465.1 uncultured Chryseobacterium sp. | reverse complement strand
TGAAAGACAATTCAATGATGCCGGATGATCAGATGTACCAGATCTATGATGTGTTAGCGTACAACGATTCGATTTACGCTGGCGACAATCCGGTAAAAGACTTTCTCGGTTTCCGTTTAACGAATGGCGTTGATGATCCGGATCTGGAATTGTACAGCGCGAATTATGTGGTTGAGGGCAAGGAGTGGAATACGATGTACACCATCAATGTGGATCGCAACTCGAAGAAGGTGGTTTATGTTTGGGTGAAGACGGATCCCAAGTAGATCGCGGCTTTATATGTGCCGATATGCCGGTGTGCCAATATGCCGATTGATTGGCCAATGAAGTGAACTGAAGTTTATTTGTAGATGGGACTGATCACCAAGTCGTTTGAAATTCCATTGCAAATTTCTGTTCAGGATTTTAAGGATCGGGTGAAAGCATATCCATTGCAACCCGGGAGAATGAAAACGGTTCCTTATAAGATGAACGGCTTTCTGATCCAAGAGACAACGGAAAATATCTTCTTAGTTCGTTGCGAGCCGCAATCCCGTAGATCTGTCCGCGCGATGATCACCATTAAAACGGATTCCGGAGATACCAAACTTGTTGCTCGAGTTTCTCAGGACTGGAGATATATGATTGGCTCGTTTCTGTTCCTGGCAATTGGTATAGTCGCATCAGTAAATAGCATTGAAAAGGGCAAAATCGGATTCGCCGTGTTCATCGCGTGCTTTGGTGCATTCCCGTTGGTCTTAATGAGACTGTCGTGGCTGATTTCGGTTGGAAAATTTCGGATTTGGCTGGAAGAGGGCTTGATGAAACCCTAAGTGCACCATTCGAAATTGCCTTAATATTGACGCTTTCCTGTCGATTCCGTGAAAATTGTGATACCAGAGCCTAAAATCGGCGTATCGGCATATCGATAATCGGCACATTGTTATTATCTTTGCGTCCCTTTTTAGGGAAAAACTAATAAACAATTCACCATGTACGCAATCGTAGAAATAGCCGGGCTCCAGTACAAAGTTGCAAGAAAACAGCGTGTTTTCGTGCACCGCCTCGAGGCTAATGAAGGTGAGAACGTAGAGTTCGCAAAAGTCCTTCTTACAGACAACGACGGTAAGATTACCGTAGGTTCACCCGTGATTGACGGGGTACGTGTAGCAGCAAAAGTGCTGTCACACTTACAAGGCGATAAAGTAATCGTCTTCAAAAAGAAACGCCGCAAAGGTTATCGCAAGCTGAACGGTCACCGTCAGCAGCTGACTGAGCTTCTTATCCAATCGGTATTGGGTAAAGGAGAAAAACTCAGCGCAGAAGACGCGAAACTGGAAGGTGCTTCAACTCTTGAGTTGAAAGAGCGTTCACGTGTTAAAGACGTGAAACGTGTTTACGCAACTCTTGAAGAAGAAGAAGAAGAGGAAGTTGAAGAAGTAGTGGAAGAGAAGCCGAAGAAAGCTGCAAAGAAAGAAGCGGCTCCGAAAGCAGCAGCTAAGAAAACAACAAAGAAAAAAGAAGACTAAACACCGTTTTATGTGATGAGATATAAAAGTCTCAGATCATAAATCACAAACCATAAATGTACCATGGCACACAAAAAAGGTGAAGGTAAAGTAAAGAACGGCCGCGAATCGCGTTCGCCCCGTCTTGGAATCAAGATCTACGGAGATCAGGCTGCACTGGCTGGGAACATCATCGTTCGTCAGCGCGGAACAAAACATTTTGCAGGTCCGAACGTTGGAATGGGGAAAGACCATACACTGTTTGCACTGACTGACGGTATCGTGAAATTCACAAAGAAGCGCGACGACCGTTCTTATGTTTCAGTTGTACCTGTTACTGCAGAGTAGTTCCTGAAGCAAAATATATTTTAAAAGGAGAGCCGGATCGACAATCGATCCGGCTCTCCTTTTTGCTATGCTTTGAACAACAGTTTCCGGTTTCCTGTTTCCCGTTGGTTCTGAGTTCCATGTTCTATGTATCGACATTGCTGCTACAAAGAACTACGAATCCGGCACCAACAGGAAACAGGAAACCGGGAACGGGAAACTATTTCGGTTTATCCGCTGGTGCCGGTGCTGGTTGTGGTGCTTGCCCGACTTCTGCAGTTCCCGGTTTCTCTGGTGCAACTGCGGCTGGCTGATCAACCTGTTCGCGTGGTGTACCCATAGGAGCAAAACGCGAATCTGCAAGCAGCGAGATTCTTCCGTTACCCATATCGGCATCTTTCACATTGCACACGATGTGCCACTGAAAAGTTGCATTCGATGTTCCTCCTTGCATTTCCACGACGTCGAAGCCACTACCGGTCTTGCTTTTTACAACAACACCTTTGCAATTTTCATCTCCCTCAATCTGTATATAAACACGTAGCGGATGCTTCTCATCGATGATAATATATTTAGCAAGGAGCGTGTCAAGGTCGATGTGTGCACGGCCATTCACGAGTTGGGCTTGTCCGTAATCTTCAAAGTAAAATTCCGGGGATTCTGAACAGAACATGGTGCGATCAACTCCGTCTCCGTCCTTCACACTACACGCAACCGGCATTGTACCCGCGCCTGCAATCTTGAATTGCTGTGCCCCGTTCCAAT
>CAYUTR010000501.1:0-2590 GCA_964447465.1 uncultured Chryseobacterium sp. | reverse complement strand
ATAGGTTACGTTTGAGATGGGAGATGGGAGTTGAGAGACGTGAGTGAGTTGGTTAGTTTTAAGGAAAACGTCCAAAAGTTGCGTTTTATGCACCGATTTGGGCTTTTTTTACTCAGACCTTCTCCCGACTCCCATCTCCCAACTCCCATCTATTTTCTTACTTTTACTGGAATTCACGCAAACTCTATGAATTTCGAGCTGATTATTGACCTTCTGAAGATTGTAATTCCCTGCGTAATCGTATTCCTGGGATGTTTTCTCACTGTTCGTCACTTTCTGGACACTGAAGCGCGTAAGCGTCTCGCTGAAATCCGTTTGGCGAATCAGGGCGTGGTAACACCAATGCGTTTGCAGGCTTATGAGCGCCTCGCGATTTTCCTTGAGCGTATTCACCCGCACATGATTGTGACGCGTGTACACAAGAGCGGAATGAGCGCGCGATTGTTGCAGTCGGAGTTGACTAAAATGATCCGCACAGAATTTGAACACAATCTTTCTCAGCAGATCTACATGTCGAATCACGCGTGGGAAATGGTGAAGACAGCGAAAGAAGAAATCACCAAGCTCGTGAACGTTGCTGCATCAAAACTTCCTGATACTGCGACAGGTGTTGAACTTTCTCAGATGATTCTGCAGATTTCTCAACAGATTGAGAAGATGCCGACGCAGGTGGCGTTGGAGTACATCAAGAAAGAGGTTGGTCAGGTGTTCTAGTACATCGCGTATCAAATGTGCCGATATGCCAATATGCCGATATGCCGATTTGGGTACATCGCGTAAGTGAAAAAGAGCGATGAAAAAATCCGAAACAGACGCAGCTAAAAAACTTGAAACCGATTCCGGAATCGAGATCAATCGCGTTTATCCGAAACAAGATAGAGTTGAAGAGCAGCCGGGTGAATTTCCGTTCACGCGCGGTGTGCAGCCCGATATGTATCGCGGGAAGTTGTGGACGATGCGTCAGTACGCCGGATTTTCTACGGCCGAGGAATCGAACAAGCGTTATCATTATCTGCTGAAGAACGGAACAACTGGATTGTCGGTGGCGTTTGATTTGCCAACACAGATTGGTTATGATTCTTCTCACGAATTTTCAGAAGGTGAAGTTGGAAAATCGGGTGTGGCGATTGATTCGTTGAAAGACATTGAAATTTTGTTCGATGGAATTAAGCTGGAAGATGTAACCACTTCCATGACGATCAACTCTACCGCTTCGATTTTACTGGCAATGTATATCGCACTTGCGAAAAAGCAGGGCGCTGATCTGAAAAAGATTTCAGGTACGATTCAGAATGATATTCTCAAGGAATATGCTGCGCGCGGAACGTATATCTATCCGCCGAAGGCTTCCATGCGCATCATCACCGATATTTTTCAATACTGTGCTTCTGATGTTCCCAAATGGAATACGATTTCGATTTCCGGTTATCACATCCGTGAAGCGGGATCAACTGCAGTGCAGGAATTGGCTTTCACGCTTGCGAATGGTAAAGCTTATCTGCAGGCAGCATTAGAAAAAGGTCTGGACATTGATGTCTTCGCAAAACGATTGTCGTTCTTCTTCAATGCGCACAATAATTTCTTTGAAGAAGTAGCAAAATTTCGTGCAGCGCGCAGAATGTGGGCGAAGATCACAAAAGACCTCGGCGCTAAAGATCCGCGATCGATGATGCTCCGTTTTCACACGCAGACTGGTGGTTCAACACTTACGGCTCAGCAGCCGCAGAATAATATTATCCGCGTTACGTTGCAGGCACTTTCTGCCGTGATGGGCGGAACGCAAAGTCTGCACACAAACGGATTCGATGAAGCACTCGCTCTTCCCACTGAAGAAGCGGCGCGCATCGCATTACGTACACAGCAGGTCATCGCCTACGAAAGCGGAGTTCCTGAATCTGTAGATCCGCTTGCCGGTTCTTACATGGTGGAAGCACTTACTGACGAAGTCGAAGCGAAAGCCTGGGAGTACATCAACAAGATCGACGCGATGGGCGGATCGGTTACTGCTATTGAAGCTGGATTCATGCAGGATGAAATTGCGGCATCAGCGTACAAGTACCAGTCGGGAATTCAGACCGGAGAAAAAATTATCGTGGGCGTGAACAAATTCACCTCCGAAGAAAAACCGATGGGCAATCTGCTCACGATTGATGATAGTATCCGTCAGACGCAGATCGACAAGATCAATGCGGTGAAAGCATCACGCAACAATGAAGACGTGAAAGCAAATCTTGCAGCAATTCAACGTGCAGCACGCGGAGATGAAAATCTGATGCCGCATATTCTGAAGGCGGTGGAATCGTATGCGACGCTGGGGGAAATTGCGGATGAGTTGCGCGGGGTTTTCGGCGAATTCCGTTAGCTGCTTGCGCAACTTTTCCAAAGTTTGCGTAGAATCTCAATCAAGACCAAGTTAACCGTAGTTCGAATCAGCACCTGCGCCAACTTTGGAAAAGTTTCAGCGCAAGCAGCTAGTCGTTCTCCGAGAACTCAATCGTGGCCGCAGAATCCGGCACGAGAATAAAGATGTCTTCGTTATCGCGGTGCATGAGATAATGTTCCCGCGCGAATTTCTCCAGAAGCATTGGAT
>CAYUTR010000500.1:0-2601 GCA_964447465.1 uncultured Chryseobacterium sp. | reverse complement strand
GAGCAACAAAAATCTGATTGTATTTGTTGCCATTGAAAACCACAAAGTTGTCGGTGGACTCACCGCTTACGTTCTCCAACAGTATTACTCAACGAAACCGCTTGCGTATCTCTATGATGTTGGCATCGCGCTCGAATTTCAGCGACAGGGTATCGGTCAGAAACTGATTACTGCATTGAATGCATACTGCAAATCAGAAGGCTTCGAAGAAGTTTTCGTGCAGGCTGAAAAAGTTGATCAGCACGCGCTGGATTTTTATCGCTCTACTCCTATAACTGCAGAAAGTGAAGTGGTGCAGTTTACGTACAAGATCTAAAGTGGTGTCAGGATCGGTGGTGTCAGGATCGTATCCTGACACGGCCTCGGACTTTGTCGGGATTGGGATCCCGACACCACTTGTGATCACTTAGTCTTGTCCTTCCACTTCTGATCCGGTTCAATAATCTCGAGCCGGTTTCCTTCTGTATCGTAAAACGACACGTATGTTCCATAACCTGGGATCGGTTCCGGTTTACCAATTATTCTTCCTCCCGCTTTTTCAATTTTTTTCATGGCCTTCTTCAGATCGGCAACAGCAAGCACCAGCGTTGGATATTGCGCAGGTCTTTTCTTGTCCTTGCGATAGAATCCACCATTGATTATGCCGGTTTCCTTGAGCATACCATCTTTCGTTGTTTCCCCAGTTTGCGCAATGATATACCCGCCGTGCTCTTCGCCAAGCGGGATTGGATTCCACCCAAACGCCTTCTTGTAAAATTTGGAAACGCGTTTTGGATTATCAATTGGAATTTCAAAATGCACTACGGGATTCATCTTCGATTTCGCGTAGCGACTGGTTGATTTACTTTTTTTCTTTGCCATAGTAATTCGGGTTTGTCTGCAAGAATGCCGCAAATGCAGTGCCAACAGTATAAACATGTATTACGTTGACTAGTGATCCATCATGGTAAGGAATCCTTTGAACAACAAGTAAATTCCGCAGAGCAACATTATTACGCCTACGATTGTTACAATGGCTTCCGTGAGAAAGTAAATCAGGAGTATGGCGTTAACAAATTGCCCGGGCCCGATTGCAGCCATGAGGATCAGAAGCACCACGATTCCTACTGCAGCCCATATGTAACCGATTTCTTCATTGCTCAAATTGCCCGAACGATTTCCCCGTGAAAATTCTGGTTGAATATTAATCGTGAGGTAGCCATCGTTGACACGCTTTTTCATTTGCGTTTGTTTCTCTTCACTGTTACGCTTTGTTTTCGCAAGTGTATCAGAAGGAACATTTCTGATTTCTTCAACTGTGGCAATATCACTATCTGAATTCCGGGAAGATTCTTTTTTTTTCGTTATCAGAGTGTCGTTTGCATTCAGTGCATCCGGCTCAATTAGCGCAGACTGAAGCGGATTGTTTGACTCACGATCAATTGTTGATTCCGTGCGATTAACTTTCACCCAGTCGTAACTGTTCTTATACAATGCGGGTGAGCACGAGCTGAGCAAAACGATACTTAATAAAGCAGGTAGAATAAACTTTTTCATATTGATTGATGTTACATCAATTTCAAACTTTTGTGATTCTCAAATGTTAAAATATCTCGGCGCATAATTCTTCAACTATTCTGAATATCAACCAACAGAATAGTGCAATTGCCGCCAGAATAATTGCAAATATCACCAGCACAGAAATTATCGTCACTGCAAAGACAGCAGGACTTACAGCGAAATACAGCAAGAGTAGGACCAGCGCCGATCCAAACACCCACGTCAATGTCTTTCCCCAATTGCGATCGCCGTAAGTCTGCATGCTGCTTGTGTTTGGCGCTGATCGATTCTTCCTTTCTGCTATTCGGTTTGAAGAATTCATTCTTGTCATACTTCGGCTCCGCTCAGTCTGACAAGGATCTCGGTAGGACGCAGTGGTCAAACCGAGCGCAGTCGAGCGTTGACATGCGGTGTCGCGGAATTCTGTTGTTATAGAATCAACGCGCTCGTTTATCTCTCCACCATCAGTTGATTCGCTTATGGATGTAGTCGCAACTGTAGCGTCTGCACTTTCATTTCGCGGTTCAACCTGAATTGGAGAATGCTCAACCTTCACCCAATTGTACTTGTTCTTGTATAGTGCTTGTGAACACGAGCTGAGCAGAACGATACTTAACAATGCAGGCAGGATGATTTTTTTCATGATGATTTAATTTTCAGCCAAATTATCATGTCTTCGTTGCGTGCAGAAACGGACTTACCCTTGCATAGCTGGAGTAATTGCACAGTTTGCTGAAACCCTACTATCCACATGGGTTGACTTCATATTGTTTTGCACTTTCCGCAAATACCTCATTTGAATACTTGAAATTTGAATACTTATCTTCGGAACACACGACTAATTTTTAACCGTGATGAAGCATTTGCTGTGCGCATTTATTCTACTTCTCACCGTTCAGGTTTCGGCACAATTTGACACCATTAATCAGGTCAACAGCAAAGGAAAGAAAGACGGTTATTGGAAAGTGTATCTCGATAGCATGGCATATCCAACCGATAGCGCAAATGCCTATTTCTACGGGTACAACTTTTACGACAATGGGGAAGCAGTTTTCACATATG
>CAYUTR010000499.1:0-2618 GCA_964447465.1 uncultured Chryseobacterium sp. | reverse complement strand
GCCCGTCATGTAATTGCGAACGAGATCAAGTTCATCGGCAGTCACCAGATCATTCTGCATTTTCTCGATCTCAAAATAGATTTCCTTGAGTGCAGCAGACGTAACGTCAACACCAACTTCTGTTGAGATGTAGAAATACCCTCCGTCGACCATGGAAGCCAGTCCGGAACCGATTCCATACGTGTAGCCTTTGTCTTCGCGAATATTCGCCATCAAACGCGAGCCGAAATATCCTCCTAAAACACAATTCGCAACCTGCATCGCCGCGTAATCTTTGTGCTCGCGATTGAACAGCAATTTTCCGACACGGATTGCAGACTGAATCGCTCCATCCTTCTTCACAACATTTTCACGCTGAGTTGTACTTGCAGGCAAAGCGATTGCCGGAACAATTCCTGCATCACGCTTCCACTCTGCTCCACCGAAATGCTCGTTCAGTTTATTAACTAATGTCGATGGAACATTTCCGGCAACAAGAATGCATCCGTTTCCAGCGTGATAAAATTCGGTGTGAAAAGACTGAAGCTCGTTTCGTGTGGTGCGTGAGAAATCAGCCAGCTTTGTAGATGAGCCATACGCATGATTTTCTCCGTATAAAAGCTCAGAGAATCTTCTGCGGGCCAGTGTCGAAACTTTGTCGGTATCAACGATGAACTTCTGTTTGCGGTTGTCGAGATAAATTCCGAATTCCATTTCCGGAAACGCGGCGTTGAACAAGATATCTTTTACAATCGCCAGCGACTCATCCAGGTATTTATTCAACGTCCACAACGTGAAAATTGCATGGTCATGTGAAACTTCAGATTCAATAAACGCCCCATAGAAATCGAGTTCTTCGGCAATGTCCATTGCTTTGCGTGAAGCCGTTCCTTCGTCGAGCATATCATTCACCGCAGAAGCAACCATCGGGTAATCCCGATTGCGCATTCCTGCATTGAAAATGAATTCAATCTTCATCACTTCCTGCGTTCCGGCATTCACCACGTAAAGCGGCATACCGTTATCGAGCTTGTGATCGATCGCTTTCTGAAGATCAACTTTAGTGACGTCTTTAAATTCCGGCGCTGTTACTCTATCTATCATGATACCTTCTTCTTATAATGAAGCGTAGAACAATTTGTCTTACGGAAAACTTCCTTGGCTACCGCCTGCAGATCAGCCGGAGTAACGGTCATGTATTTCTTCAATTCTGTATTCACCAGTTCTGCATCGCCCATGAGCTCGTAAAATGCGAGGTTCATTGATTTATCGAGAACTCCCATCTCTGCAAAAAGATGCGTTGATTCAACCTTGTTCTTCACTTTTTGCAATTCACGTTCATTTACCAACGTATCCTGGAGTTTTTTCAGTTCCACGAATACTGCATCTTCAGCCTGTTCAGTTGAAAATCCTTCATTCACTTTTCCAGAGACTACAAAAGTTCCTTTATCACTGTCGCCCATCACGAACGCATTAAGTTCGCTGAATACACGATCCTCTTTAACGAGTCGGTTGTAGAGTCGCGCAGAATTTCCTCGCGATAAAATATCGGAGATCAGATCCATCGCCTGATATTCCGCTTCATCGCGCGCGCACATGTGAAAATTCATGTATACACCATCGAAAGGAACATCGCGGTATACAGTTTCGCTTCTGTATTCTTCCTGTCGTGGTTCTGCCGGAAGATTCCGCACATGTTTTTCTCCACCGGGAATCGGTTCAAACCATTTTTTCGCGAGCGTCATCACCTGTTCCGTTTCAACCGGACCGGAAACAACCATCACGGCATTCTTCGGACAATAGAATTTTTTAAAGAATGCTTTCACATCATCCATCACGGCTTCTTCAATATGCCTGATCTCTTTTCCGATAGTTGCCCAACGATAAGGATGAACTTTATACGCGAGAGGACGGACCAGGAGCCAAACGTCTCCGTAAGGTTGATTCAGGTAACGCTGTTTGAATTCCTCGATTACAACATTACGTTGCACTTCAAGGCTCTTCTCCGAGAAAGCAAGACTCAACATACGATCCGACTCCAGCCACATTGCTGTTTCAAGATTTTCTGCCGGAAGCGTGAGGTAGTAATTCGTGATATCGTTTGACGTGAACGCATTATTTTCTCCACCTACACGTTGCAATGGCTCGTCGTATGAAGGAATATTTATACTTCCTCCGAACATAAGGTGTTCGAACAAATGTGCAAAGCCCGTTCTGTTTTCGTCTTCGTCACGCGCACCAACATCGTACAGAATATTCACGCATGCCAGCGGTGTAGAATTATCGCGGTGAACAATCACTCTCAGACCGTTGTCCAATATAAATTTATCGTACTTAATCATTCGATTTTTTTCTATGTGTTCTATGACGGATGCGCTTGCGCATCACGCTTAACAATTAACGTTTTATGTTTCTATGATCCTATGTGGTTAATTTAAGTTTCGCTGCCTCAAACTCCGCCAACATATTTTTTACAATTTCTCCCGCTGGTAAAACCACATCGAGCATCGCACTCACCTGCCCTATTTCCAACTCACCTTCGTCCATATCACCTTCGAACATCCCTTTTTTCGCACGCGCACGTCCAAGAATCTGCTTCTGTTCCTCAGGACTCGCTCCACGCAATTCCGCATTCTGAA
>CAYUTR010000498.1:0-2626 GCA_964447465.1 uncultured Chryseobacterium sp. | reverse complement strand
ATGTATCAACCGGAATTGTGTTTACATACAGTTCAATCATTTCGGTCCACACAGTATCGCTGTTTACTACGAATGGTACTGGTGGAATTACCCAAAGGCCTGAATCAAAACTTGTGAGCACCCAGGAACATTTCTGCTCGTACATTACGGAAACGCGATCGACAAGTTTGGTCGAAACAGTATCGGCACTGAGGAATTCAATGTGTTCGGTAATGGAATCGTTGATGAACGGCCATTGAACATTCGCTTTAGTAGTTCCCTCCGTGTAACGAACAAAAAGCTTTAGCGTGCATTGTTCACCGATGCGAATTGCATACCGATCCATCAACGCTTCCGCTGTTGCGTTTTGCGCGCGGAGGGTTGCTGCAGAAAGCAGAACGAAGAAGAATATGTAAAAAGTTTTCTTCATCAGCGTTTCTTCTCCCTCTTGCGGAATATTTTTGAAAGCTTCCGGATGTAATTATCGCCGGTAGTAATGTGTGCGTAATCTATCCCGCACTTCTGAAAAAGATCATCCAGAAAATGGCGGTGCATGGTTGCTGTTCGCGAGAATTTATTTCGTGCAGCTTCACTGGACGTATCAATCCACGTGAGTGCGCCTGTTTCCATATCGGCCATTTGCACAAGGCCAATCGAAGGCAATTCACGCTCGCGACGATCGAAGATGTTTAATGCAATTAAGTCGTGGCGACGCGATGAGATTTTCAATGCACTCTCGAACGTTGGAGCCATGAAATCGGAAACCACGAATGTGATGCAGCGCCGTTTTTGCGTAAGATTGAAATGTTCGAGTGCAGCTTCGAGATCAGTACCGCGACCTTTCGGTTCGGTTACAATACACTCGCGAATGATCCGAAGAATATGTTTGCGTCCTTTTTTCGGCGGAATGAATTTCTCCACTTTATCGCTGAAGAAAAGTACTCCGGCATTATCGTTATTGAGAACAGCAGAGAAAGCGAGTACTGCTGCAATCTCTGTCATCAGATCTTTCTTATCCTGACCGATTGTTCCGAACTGTCCCGATTTACTGATGTCAACCAGTATCATCACGCTCAGTTCGCGCTCTTCCTCGAAAACTTTTACGAAGGTGTTGTTGAATCGCGCTGTAACGTTCCAATCGATTGTGCGGATATCATCGCCCGGCTGGTATTCGCGGACTTCAGAGAATCTCATACCACGTCCTTTGAATGCGCTGTGATACGCACCCGTAAAAACCTGGTTGGTCAGTCCGCGCGCTTTGATTTCTATTCGCCGGACTTTCTCTATGATTTCCTCTTCTGTCATCCTGGGTTTCCGTTACGGAACCTGCACCACTGAAATTACTTCATCAATCACCATGGAAGAGGTGATGTTTTCTGCTTCTGCTTCGTAAGAAAGTCCAACGCGGTGACGCAACACATCATGCGCAATTGCACGCACGTCATCCGGAATTACGAATGCGCGATGTTGAAGGAACGCATATGACTTCGCCGCCTGTGCCAATGAGATTGACGCACGTGGCGATCCACCAAATGTAATCATCGGAGCTAATTTCTGTAAGCGATATTCAGCCGGGTAACGTGTAGCAAACACGAGATCGACGATGTATTTTTCAATTTTCTCGTCGAGATAAACTTCGTGTACCACCGAACGCGCGCGCATCACTTCTTCCTGAGAGATTACAGCTTTTGGCTGTTTCTTTACTGCTTGCAATTGCTGACGGATGATATGCTGCTCTTCTTCCTTCGAAGGATAAGTGATTACACATTTCAGCATGAAACGATCGACCTGTGCTTCAGGAAGTGGATAAGTTCCTTCCTGCTCAATCGGGTTCATCGTAGCGAGTACGAGGAAAGGCTCAGGAAGTTTGAACGTATTTTCTCCAATGGTAACCTGGCGTTCCTGCATGGCTTCGAGCAATGCCGACTGCACTTTTGCAGGAGCACGGTTGATTTCATCTGCCAGAACGAAGTTTGCGAAGATTGGCCCTTTACGCACAGTGAATTCTTCCTTGCGCTGGTTATAGATCATTGTTCCAGTCAAATCGGCCGGAAGTAGATCGGGAGTGAACTGCAAACGACTGAAGTCGGCATGAATTGCTGCCGCGAGCGACTTCACCGCAAGTGTTTTTGCAAGACCCGGAACACCTTCGAGGAGGATATGTCCGTTCGACAACAGAGCGATCAACAATCTTTCGATCATTGTCTTCTGTCCCACAATAACGTTGTCTAATTCTGAGTTGATTTTGTCGACGAAAGCGCTTTCGATTTTGATGCGCTCGGTAAGTTGCTGAAAGTCTTGATTCATAAGAGGTTTTGTCGTTGAAACAAAGGTAACCTAAGCGGCTGCCTAAGAGGCGGGAGAGGTCAAAATATTTGTTAAGTGTAGGCTAGTAGTCCATACCTGTTTTCCGTTCATGAAAGTACGGATGTAGCTACAAATAACAACGACCTTTAGCTAACTTTGTTGCCTCTAACGTGTCAAGATACTTTCTCCGTCTCGCTTACAAGGGCACAGCTTATCAAGGCTGGCAAGTTCAACCACATACCACAATGACGGTTCAGCATCAGCTCAATGAAAAACTGAGTATGATTTTGCGAGAACCGATTGAAGTGGTTGGATGCGGAAGAACTGACAGTGGTGTACA
>CAYUTR010000497.1:0-2644 GCA_964447465.1 uncultured Chryseobacterium sp. | reverse complement strand
ATGCCAGTGCAGATTCTGCGTGATGATCTTCAATCAGTTTCTGTGCAAGCACAACGGCAGCAAGATCTCGTGCAACACCGAAATGAGATGCGGCATCAGCGCGATTAGGCGTCAATCCAATTTCGAGAACAGTATCTGAAGTCACACCAAAATATTCCGCTGCTGGAGTTCCAACTTTCACATCTGCATCCAGCACCATAATTCCTGCGTGCGATTTCCCGAGACCGATTTCATCTTCTGCACAAATCATTCCCTCGGAATTCTCTCCGCGTATTTTTGATTTCTTGATTTCAAACGGTTCGCCCTCGGTTGGGAATAACATTGCTCCTGTAGTCGCAACAACAACTTTCTGTCCGACTGCAACATTTGGTGCACCACAAACAATACTCAACAATTCTGCACCACCAACATCTACTTTAGTCAACGACAGTTTATCTGCATTCGGATGCTTTGCACATTCCTTCACTTCACCAATCACCACGCCACGCAATCCACCCGGCAAACTTTCAAAAGGCTCTACGCTTTCAACTTCGAGTCCGCACCCCGTTAATGCCGCAGAAATTTCTTCCGCAGTCATGTCGGTTTGATAGTATTCTTTGAGCCAGTTGAGCGAGATTTTCATAGCTCACGAAGGTACCAAAATCGTGGCTTTTTTTACCACATGGGTTGGTCTAACCTCACGATAAACTAAGGCTTTTTTTACCACATAGTTTGTTCTGTTCGTTGTTTTCCAGAAGGCGCGGCAAATTTTTTACCACATAGATCAAAGCATATCCGTTGTTTTCTAAAGGCGCGGCAAGCCGCTTTCCACAGAGAACACATAGGGAAGTTCGTTGTTGTTGCCCCATTAAACTTCGCCCTTACGTCCCTATGTGTCCTATGTGGCGGTTTCGCTTTTCGCGAACCGCTTCGAAAACAACCAACATCAATATTTTCTATGTGGTAAATAACCAGACAACTTACGACATATCATACCCCACTCAAAACACCGTACCTCCCTCTGTGTCCTATGTGCGGGTTTCGCCTTTCGCGAAACCACTTAGAAAACAACATACGTCATTATTTTCTATGTGGTAAAGCCTCACGTAGTATCTTTGGGCGTGCAAACACCTCCTCAGTACCGCCTCGTAAACATCATCTCCGGATGGGTCGTTTTCCTGATTGCGGCCATCGTTTACATCGCAACCCTCGAACCAACCGCTAGTTTTTGGGACTGCGGAGAATACATCGCCTGCGCATGGGGACTTGAAAGCGGACATCCTCCTGGAGCTCCTTTCTTTCTG
The DNA here is from genome assembly GCA_964447465.1 of uncultured Chryseobacterium sp. Lineage (GTDB taxonomy): Bacteria > Bacteroidota > Bacteroidia > Palsa-965 > Palsa-965. The sequence continues at coordinate 1,361 of CAYUTR010000497.1, read as the reverse complement.
ATTCTTGCACGCGTTTTCGGACTTCTTTCGTTTGGCGACAATACAAATTTCGCCTGGTGGGTAAACTGTCTTTCCGGATTGGTGAGTGCAGCAACCATCATGTTCCTTTTCTGGACCATTACACACCTCGCAAGAAAAATTGTGCTGAGCAAGCACGACAAATTTTCGCAAGGACGCATGGTACTCATCATGATTTCCGGAATGTGCGGCGCGCTCACGTATGCATTCACAGATTCATTCTGGTTCTCCGCAGTTGAAGGAGAAGTGTACGCACTTTCTTCTTTCTTCACTGCGATTGTATTCTGGGCCATGCTCAAATGGGAAGCACAAGCCGATGAAGAAACAAGTGACCGTTGGATTGTTTTGATTGCTGCATTGATCGGAATGTCGATTGGTGTGCACTTGCTGAACCTACTCACGATTCCTGCGCTCGTTTTTATCTGGTATTTCCGTCGTACATCGCGTATCACACGCATCGGGTTACTCAAAACATTTATTGTCGCACTTGTATTGCTCGGCGGAATTCAGGATGTACTCATTCCGGGAATCGTAAGTCTCGCAGGAAAAACAGAATTGTTTTTTGTGAACACAATGGGCTCCGATTTCAATACCGGCATTTTTGTGTTCTTCGCTTTACTAGTTGCGTTGATTTCATTCGGCATCTGGTATTCCATAAAGAATAAAATCCGCTGGCTGAATACTGCAGTGCTTTCATTCCTCGTGCTGCTGCTCGGTTACTCCAGTTTCCTCGTGATTGTAATCCGTGCAAATGCTGGAACGCCAATCAACGAAAACAAACCTTCTGATCCGATCAGTTTACTTTCTTATCTCAACCGTGAACAGTATGGCGATTGGCCATTGTTGTACGGACCGCAATACAACACTCCATATGATGCTGAAGAACCTTGGGTCGATGGAAATCCAGTTTACGTGAAGGATGAAAATTCCGGGAAGTACATCATCAGCGATGCGCGCAAACAAAGTGTGCCGAATTACGCGAGTGAAGGTTGCGTGTTGTTTCCGCGAATGCACAGTTCCAATCACGAAGGTGCTTACACGAATTGGGTGCACGTTACAGGAAGTCCAACCGAATTTCCTGACGGACAAGGCAGCACCACTACAGTAAACATTCCAACGTTCACAGAGAACATTCAGTTTTTTGTTTCATATCAGGTTGGATGGATGTACCTGCGCTACTTCATGTGGAATTTTGTTGGACGACAAAATGATTTCGCGGGATACGGAGGTGATGCAGAAGGCAACTGGCGATCGGGAGTAAATCTCATTGATGATTATCGCATTGGAGAACACGAGCTCGAGCCGACGTTGATGAAACACAACAAAGCAAACAACCGGTATTT
>CAYUTR010000496.1:0-2648 GCA_964447465.1 uncultured Chryseobacterium sp. | reverse complement strand
GGTCAAATTACAACGGTACACTCTGGCCTGATCACGTTATTGAAGTGCAACCAACAGGAGCAACAACCGGAACTATTGTTTGGGAATGGCATCTTTGGGATCATTTGTGCCAGGATGATAATGCGAGTGCAGGAAATTACGTTCCCAATGTTGCGGATCATCCGGAGTTGTATGATATCAACGCAGTGACACTTAGTTCCAATTCGAAAGATTTCTGGCACATGAACGGAATTGATTACAATCCTATGTTGGATCAGATTGTTGTCAGTGCCCACAACACAGATGAAATTTATGTGATTGATCACAGCACAACAACTGCGGAAGCTGCCAGCCATTCAGGTGGACGCAGCGGTCGTGGAGGTGACTTTCTTTATCGCTGGGGCAATCCTTCCCGTTATGATCATACAGGTGTCACCAATTTCGACGTGCTTCACGATGCACATTGGATTCCGCAGGATTGTCCGAATGCAGGATACCTGGTTGCTTTGAATAATGAAGGAATCTCATCAACCGTTTCTTGTGTTGATCAGATAATTCCGCCGTATGCCGGGTTCAATTATGCATACACATCTATGGTAGCTTATGCTCCTACCACCTATACTTTAAGACAGAATTGCATTGGTGGAACATCGAATATGGGCAACTCACAGCAACTTCCGAATGGAAATATGTTGATTTGTCTCGCCATGAGCGGTACGATTTATGAAATAGATCCGGCAGGAACATCGCTTTGGTCGTACACGGCTACCGGTTCTGTATCACAGGCGTTCCGTTATTCTGCCTGCCAGCTTACGAGTGCCGCGCCTGCAATTCCAACTGTAACTGCGAACGGAAATGTATTGACTTCATCCGCCGCTACAACTTACCAATGGTTTGTCGACGGTGTATTGATTCCAGGTGCAACATCTCAATCGTATAGCGCAACGCAATCAGGGGCTTACGTGGTGCAGGTAACAGATGCGAACGGTTGCTGGCTCAGTTATTCCTTGTTGTATGATCACATTTTCTTTACTGATATTGCATCGTTCGATCAGGCGCATAATCTTACTGCATACCCGAATCCAACAAATGGAATTCTGAATCTCAATGGGGAAGCACTCAACGGTAAATTCACAGTAGAAGTTATTGACGCTGCAGGTCGCGCTGTTGTGAAAACACAGAACGAGAAAATAATTGATCTTTCTCCGTTTGATAACGGAATCTACATTGTGAATATCACGACTGAGAATTCCGGAACAATTGTTCGACGTATTGCACTTACAAAATAAATTGTGAAACGATAACTGATGAAATCCTGACGTTACAATCAGGATTCACGAATTCAAAAAACAAACATATTAACACATGATTAAACGTTTCTTGTTTTTACTGCTGGTTCTTACATCTTTCAATCTCGCCGCGAAAAAAGTAAAGTTCATGGTAGATACGGATACCTGCACGGTTGATACCGCAGGAATGCATATTACAGGAGATTTCCAGGATGAAGCCGGATTTGCAGCAGATTGGGATCCCGGTACAACAGGTATGACGCAGGATGTAACGAATCCGCTTATCTGGTGGATTGTTGTTGACATTCCGGCGTTCCGTGTATATCAGTTTAAATTCGTGAACGGAATATTTGGTTACCAGCAGGAATTTGTTCCTGTGGAATCGCGAGTGAATTACAACTTCATCGACAGTCGCTGGATATTCATTGACTCACTTGCAAATGATACAACAGCTTGGGGTGCTATCCGTTTTGCGGGTAATGCACCCGATGGAAAAAGTCTGCTTCGTTTTTACGTAGACATGGCGAATGAAACGGTTAGTCCGAATGCAGTGCACGTGGCGACCGGCATGAACAGCTGGAGCACAACAGATGCGCGTATGTATTCATTTGATGGTGATGTGTGGGAATACATTACTTATGTTGACAGCGGACTTTCGGTTGCACGCGAATTCAAATTTCTGAACGGAAATACTTCCGGGAATTATGAGGCACTCGCAGGATGGTGCGCTAATGGTAGCGGTAATCGCGAAGTAATTGCACCTCGTGATACGATGTTGCCTGTAGTATGCTACACGTTCTGTGCAGCATGTTCAACAGTAGGACTGGAAGATTTTGCTTCCCATAATTTTACATTGGCACCAAATCCTGCCTTGGGCGATGTCCAGATAGGATTTGAGGACAATGCTGAACGTGTTGTTTCAGTGATTGACAATACCGGTCGCGAAGTTGTGTTGGTTTCTTCAAACGGCAATCAATCTGTTTCACTTGATGTAAGAAATTTCAGCAGTGGAGTTTATTTTGTGCGTGTGATGGAAACGAACGGTCATGTCCAGGTTCAGAAACTGGTTGTTGAGTAAATTATAGCGATGAAGAAATACTTTTTACTCGCAGTATTATTTTTCGGAATCCGGCTGTTCGCGCAGACCGGATTCTATGCTGTTGATACCATCCAGACCATTGATCTGACATTTACCCAGCCGAATTGGGATTACCAGATGGACACTGCGAAGTACGGAGCTGATGGGTATATTCTGGCTGCGCAGTGCGTGGTGAACGGTGTAGTTTACGATAGTGTAGGAGTGAAGTTCAAAGGAAACAGCTCATATGACTCGACAAGAGCGAAGAATCCGCTGCACATTAAACTCGATTATGTTCACGG
>CAYUTR010000495.1:0-2664 GCA_964447465.1 uncultured Chryseobacterium sp. | reverse complement strand
ATGTTGCAGGATACGATACGCTCTTCAAGAGCATTCTGCTAAACGTTCATGCATTTGGTGTGGTACTGAAACCCGACGAGGTTTTGAATCTTGGTATTCAGAATATTTCATTCAGCGATATCCGTTACGCGAAAGAAAAAGGATTGCGCATTAAGCTGATCGGCAGTGCAGCAAAATCCGGAGATAAATTTCGCGTGTATGTAATGCCGCGATTCGTGAAGCAGGACGATGAACTTTATAAAGTGCTTTACGAATTCAACGCCATTGAAGTCGAAGGAGCGTATTCCTGCAAGCAGACATTTGTTGGCAAAGGCGCAGGAAGTCATCCTACGGGCAGTGCAGTATTATCTGATATCTCGGCGCTGACGTATGACTACAAATACGGCTACCGCAAGCTCAAGAAGCTGGAGAAAAACAACAGCGGGAAAAATCCCGGCAATACTGTTCTCGACAATGATTTCAGCATCAAAGTGTACATTCGCTTCACAGATAAATCGGAACTGAAGGATATTGAAATCCGCAATGTGGTTGAAGAGTACAAATCGCCGGAAGTGAATTTCATTATTGCTGAAGTTGGATTTCAGTCGCTGTTTTCGCTGAAGGGCAATAAAGAGTCAAAGGTATTTGTCTGTGCAGTTGAGTAATTGACTTGAAATATTGTTTCAATTCCGTTTTCGTACAATGTCTCCAAAACTCTTTCCGGTTATCTTGCTCTCGACCCACGCATCAATGTCGAAATATTCCTGGCCCTTTTGCTGGACACGTTGATTCCGGGGTTTGATCTTTTCGCGCAAACCAATCAATAACCTGTTCGCTGTCCCTTCGTAAAAAAGTGCAGTGTTCGCGAGGAAAGCAATGCGAATAAATTCGAAAATAGTTTTCTCCTGCTCGTGCAACTCTTCGGTCTTCTGCACATAGTTGTGAAACGATTTTATACGGTGACCCATCAGGTCGTAATCGCCTAGTTCCCAAAGTGAAAGTAACTGCAACATGCGGCTCCAGTAATTCAGTTTCGGGATCGGGTTTTCTGCGTCAGGCACAGCAAGAACCTCGTTCGTAAGTGAAAGTGTCTGCCTGAATTTGCCCGTGCCGAAATTCAGTACCGCACGGTTAAATGCAAACAGCAATTTATCGCGCAGGATTGCATTCGCGAAATTTTTCTTGCGTACGGATTCCGAAAAAATGAGGCCCTCGTCAAATTGTCCGCTTGTGATATACATACTCATCAACGCGTGAGAAAGGCTACACTGCACCTGGAACAACCGCTGGCTCGCAGGATACGTTTCGCATATGGCTTGTACAACGCGCAACTCTTTCAACGCTTCGTCATATTTTTTCAACCCAATGCTCGCGTTGATTATATTGCTTTGGATCATTGCATAACTGATCACCTGGCTTTCATTCTTCGGATCGTCGAAATGTTCGCGAACTTTTTTAAAATACATCCGCGCCTCTTTGAGATTTCCCAGCTGCTGATTAAATGTTCCCATTGAATTGTATAACACTGCTGCTGCCTTGCTGGATTGTGGAACCGGCGCATCACCGAAAAGGCGTTCGCCCAACTTGTGCAATTTGGTTCGTTGAAAAGGCGTGCGCACTACGTCGTGCTTTGTGAAATAACCGAAAATCTCCGCTTCCACATTACGTATGCTTTGCAGGTTACTCAACTGCGTGATCTTGTGATTCATCATCACTGGAATCTGTTTCGCCCACTCCTCACGATAGGCCCTTCCAACCGCAACAATGCTCCGCTCCTGCTCACACGCATCAATCATTCCGGTAAAATATTCTTTCTCCTCCGCCAGCTTCTTTGCAAGGGTTAGTTGTTTTTTACTTTCAGCGTGCAAGCCTTTCCTGAAAAGTATTCTTGCCTGGTGAATGTAATCGTTGATTTCAGAATGGTCGTCGCGGTGCATGCCCTGCAGCGATTTCAGAATCATCCGGTACAATGTTGATTTTGCTTTTTTGAAGTGGGTGCCGAGAAAAGGATCTGCGCTGAACTTTCGTTTCAGTGCTTCTTCATCGTAACGCTCCTGCTTATCAATCGCCCGGAACAGAAGAAGATAGCGATTGCCGTCAGCAGCCGATGAATAAGGTGCGGCAACCAGGCTGAAATATCGTTTTTCCCCTTGTCGCATACTGCGGATCAGTTTGAAAATGCTGTCTGAGGTCGTCTTCATAACCAGTTACTTATAGATTTTTATTAATCTAATATACAGTTATTTATAGATCTATTTCTATTTCATATCAGTTACTTTAAACCGAATCCGTTTTGATCCAGGGCCTGATTTGCAATAACCTTGTTCTGAAACCCAAACCAGAATCAAGACATGAAAAAGCAAAACCTAATCTTCACGATGTGTTTCCTGCTCGCAATTGCCGGAATCACGCGTGCGCAGACAACAATTGTTTCGCCACCGGGACAGATCACCTTTCAGCGAACGTACCAGATCACAACACAGGAGTATCTCTATGGCATGGAACAAACCAGCGATAGCGGTTACATTCTTGTTGGACAACTACTCAATACGGCAGGTCCGTTTGTGTTCGACGCTTATGCACAACGCGTTGACAAGTATGGCAACACGATGTGGGCAAAAAATTATGGTGGTGGCGGATTCGCTATCGAACGTTTGTCGGACGTACATCAAACAAGCGACGGAG
>CAYUTR010000494.1:0-2666 GCA_964447465.1 uncultured Chryseobacterium sp. | reverse complement strand
GCAAGGGTTCTAAAAACCTGGGTAGAAGATTTCGTGGATGAAGATACCGGCGAAGTTGTTTCTATCGAGCGTAACGAAGTTATTATCGATCGCGAAACAATTCTCGAGAATTCACACATCGACCTGATTGTTGATGCAAACGTGAAGTCGGTAATCCTGCACAAGGAAGACGCTGCACACCTCGATTATTCTATCATCTACAATACACTCCAGAAAGATACTTCCAACTCTGAGAAGGAAGCTGTGGAGCACATTTACCGTCAGCTTCGTAATGCTGAACCACCGGATGAAGAAACTGCTCGTGGAATTATCGACAAGCTGTTCTTCTCTGATAAGCGTTACGATCTCGGTGAAGTTGGACGTTACCGTCTGAACAAAAAACTAAAATCAGAACACGGAACTGAAACCCGCGTACTGACGAAGGATGACATCATCAAGATCATTAAGTACCTCATCGAGCTTATCAACTCCAAGGCTGATATCGATGATATTGATCACTTGTCAAACCGTCGTGTTCGTACCGTTGGTGAACAGTTGTATTCTCAGTTCGGAGTAGGTCTTGCGCGTATGGCGCGTACCATCCGTGAGCGTATGAACGTTCGTGATAACGAAGTATTCACACCTACAGACTTGATCAACGCGAAGACTCTTTCTTCGGTGATCAACTCGTTCTTCGGAACGAACCAGCTTTCGCAGTTCATGGATCAAACGAATCCGCTTGCGGAGATCACGCACAAGCGTCGTCTCTCTGCACTCGGGCCAGGTGGTCTTTCACGTGAGCGCGCAGGTTTCGAAGTTCGTGACGTACACTACACGCACTACGGTCGTTTGTGTACTATCGAAACTCCTGAAGGTCCGAACATCGGTCTTATTTCTTCTCTCTGCGTTTATGCGAAAATCAACAAGCTTGGTTTCATCGAAACGCCTTACCGTACAGTTACAAACGGTAAAGCTGATGTGAACAAGCCGGTGATTTATCTCACGGCTGAAGAAGAAGACACAAAAATTATTGCGCAGGCAAATGCAGGCCTCGACGAAAAAGGAAACTTCCACGAGAAGCGCGTTAAGGCACGTTTCGAAGGCGACTTCCCGGTAGTTGAGCCTACAGATCTTGCATTGATGGACGTTGCTCCGAACCAGATTGCATCGATTGCTGCATCATTGATTCCGTTCCTGGAACATGATGATGCTAACCGTGCACTCATGGGATCGAACATGCAGCGCCAGGCTGTTCCGCTTCTGCGCCCGCAGTCACCAATCGTTGGAACCGGTCTTGAAGGACTGGTTGCACGCGATTCACGTGTACTTGCACAAGCTGAAGGAGACGGAGTAGTTGAATTCGTTGATGCTAATGAGATCCAGATCCGCTACAACCGCACTGACAAAGAGCGTTTGTTGTCGTTCAACGAGGATCTGCAATCATACAAACTCACGAAGTTCCGTAAGACGAACCAGTCAACTTGTATCAACATCCGTCCGATGGTGAAAAAAGGCGACAAGGTTAAGAAAGGCACCATCCTTTGCGAAGGATATGCTACGATGAACGGTGAGCTCGCACTCGGAAGAAACCTGAAAGTGGCATTCATGCCGTGGAAAGGTTACAACTTCGAGGATGCGATCGTAATTTCTGAGCGTGTTGTTCGCGACGACATCTTCACGTCAATTCACATTGATGAGTACGTGATGGAAGTTCGTGACACGAAGCGTGGTCTCGAAGAACTTACTGCTGATATTCCAAACGTTTCTGAAGAGGCTACAAAAGATCTCGACGAAAACGGCTTGATCCGCGTAGGTGCTGAAGTGAAAGAAGGGGATATTCTTATCGGTAAGATCACTCCAAAAGGAGAAACTGATCCTTCACCGGAAGAAAAACTTCTTCGCGCAATCTTCGGTGACAAAGCTGGTGACGTGAAAGACGCTTCGTTGAAAGTTCCACCATCAATTCGTGGTGTGGTAATCGACAAGAAGTTGTTCTCACGCGCTATCAAAGACAAGAAGATGAAGGCCGATGAGAAAGGTCTCGTTGAGAAAATCGAAAAAGAGCAGCAAGTTGAAGAGCAGGCATTACGTGCTATCCTCATCGAGAAACTCGCGATTATTCTGAACGGAAAAACTTCTGCAGGTGTATTCAATAACCTGAAAGAAGAAGTGATCTCTAAAGGCACGAAGTTCTCTGCTAAAGTTCTGGAGAAGGTTGATTTCATTAACGTCAATCCTTCGAAGTGGACTACTGAAACAGATGTTGCAGATCAGGTTCGCCTGGTGATGCACAACTTCGGAATCAAGAACAACGACGTTGGCGGAAACTACAAGCGCAAGAAATTTGCACTTCAGGTTGGTGATGAATTACCAGCAGGAATTGTACAACTTGCGAAAGTGTACATCGCGAAGAAACGTAAATTGAAAGTTGGTGATAAAATGGCTGGTCGTCACGGTAACAAGGGTATTGTTGCCCGTATCGTGCGCGATGAAGAAATGCCGTTCCTTGATGACGGAACACCGGTTGATATCGTACTGAACCCACTGGGCGTACCATCGCGTATGAACCTTGGACAGATTTACGAAACTGTTCTTGCATGGGCAGGTGACAAACTGGGTCTGAAATTCTCGACACCTATTTTCGACGGAGCAACCATTGACGAAATCAACGGATATACTGATCAGGC
>CAYUTR010000493.1:0-2667 GCA_964447465.1 uncultured Chryseobacterium sp. | reverse complement strand
ATTATGTCACTGTTAGATTACCGATAATAGTTTGATTAAGAATAATAGCGTTATCGCCGTCAGGATCTGATTCGCAATCGTGCAATATGCCTTCCGGATATACGCTTCGTAAATGAGTGATGTCGTCAATCACACGATCCAGTGCTCTCGAAACATCAAGTTTAACAACGGTTGGTTGGTTGGCTTGCGCCTGCAACCATTGTTTGTAGTGTAATTCAAATTCACCCATCTGCTTGCAGTCGATCCAGCAGATGTTCAGCACGATGTGTGCAGGACATTCTAGTCGAATCAGCTTATCCATGAACTTGCGGAAGTCCTGATTGAAGAATCGACCCTGCCAGGCAGGAAGAATTATGGAAACGATATGTGAGTATGGATCTTCGTAATTGCAAATGCCACATCCGTTGTCCAGGTCTATCGGCAGGAAATTGTCGACGATCATCGCTACGCGTGTTTTCATCAGGAATTCATACTGATTGACACCAACGACCACACCCGGATCAGCTGTGAACTTTCCATCATTGGTTTCTTCAAAAGACCCGGTGATATAAATTTCTCCATTGAGTGGTTGCGCAAAGAGCGTATCTGTGATTACGATCTTATCCGGAACCGTAATAGAATCAATTACAGCAGTTTTTGAATATTGAAGACTGCCATCAGCACCTGTAGCAGCCGGAATATTCTCGTAGATCTTAACCTCAGTGTTACCGCCCGCGTTAGAAGCAACATGAACGGTGTACGTGTTGTCGTTGAGAAATGAACCAACAATCCGTATTTTTTTGAGAGATGGCAAATCACCAGCGAACGAACCGGAGAATTTAAATATTTTAGTTAATGGGTCTGCACTTATTAGTGAAAACTGCTTAAGGAAAGTCGCACTTCCCAGTGGAGTAACAACCTTCAGGTCATTTGCGTTGACCACACTGATCGGCAATGCAGGACCCGCTTCATTATATTTTGGTCGAAGCAGAACATGTTCCACCACGTGCATTCCTTCATGGCTGAAGAATTTATTCTTGACCCACGACGACAATTCTTCCGCAGCGATCACTTCCATTCCTGGTTGAACGAAGAATGCATTGGAGACCAATTTGAAAATCGGCAACAACATGGTGTACTCCAGCATTCCATCACCAATAGTCGAAGGCACATCTTCTTTCACGTACACAATAGAATCACTCCCATCCTGAACGCATTTTTCCACGACGTACTCACCATTGTTACCTGTGCTTCCAACGACCTGGATCTTCTGTCCGGGCTTCAGAACACGATGTAGATCTTTATCTACCTTAAAGAAATTCTCTGCCGTGTTAGCTTCACCAATGTTTGGATGGAATATCGCAGGCATTCCCGGATTAATGTCGTATCGGATAAATCCACCGACGTTATTCGAAGGGATGGTTTCAAACACCTCCACTTTCAGCAGCAATTGTCCACTGGTTGTGCTCATGATTGGGCTTGCGCTCAACGTATACGTACCATCGTTACCGTCACTTCCAACTACCTGAATTGGGAGTGGCTCCAACCAGAGTAGCATGAGTTGCTGCTGAATCGCATAGTTGAAATCCTCCTCAACGCTGGTGCCGATTACGTCTCCACACTCATCAACCACAGTAAATATTTCATCGAATCCGCTATCTGCACCGTACCGATAATTCTTTATATCAGAGGCTCTACGCAACATCTGCATGAGCATGTTTTCTTTATTTGCCACTGCCTGATCAACAGGGAGTCCGGGCAAACTTGGATCAAACAATTTGGACAGCTTCCCGAACAGATAATCAATTGGATTCGCGGGATCGCCGTTTTTCAGCGTGTAATTCCATGAGTAAACGGAAGGACAAGGCGGTACAGGCGGATCAACTTCAGGATCCAGAGGCGCGGTCGTAATATACTTATCCATGAAGCACTCCAGGTTGTACCTGTTTGATTCGGGATTGTTATAGAATTCATCCGACAAAATACTTTGCAGAAGATTAGCATCGTTCCATGCGTCCGTTCCATTCATATATGGAAAGAAACTTCTGCCCAGTGTTTCATCACCGCACTCAAGATCGTAATGAATCGGATAAACCGTACTCACAGGGGGAAACAAGGGATCGGGAATCGGTTGATTATTCAGATCATAGAACTTAAAGTTTGCGATCTGAACTCCATTAATCACAACCAGCTCCTGGCCAAGTTTCGCGTCGTTGATTGAGGGATAACCATTCGCGTCTGCACCAATGCTACGCAACAAAATATTCGCTGAATTATCCTGGATCTCGAAATAATATTCATCCGGTGTTAATGATTCATTGATAATAAAATTCGGACTGAAGGCAAGTAGATCTGCAGTTGGTTTATCCACCCCGGCGAGATAACTCACACGCCGTTCGAGACCGGAAATATTATCAATGTGCCAGAGTTCGCACGGATCGAGATAATTGAATGCATTAAATCTACGCGAGCTTATTTCCGGATAATTATTCAGGAAAGCAAGCTTATCCTCAATCAGTTCCTCCGGTGCTTTCGGTGCGTCAATCTCGTATTCGATCATCGCGTAATCAACAAACGATTCTGCGAACCGTTGTGCAAGATGACTCAGAAATCGATTTCTTCTTTCGAGGAATGTTTCCTGATCTTCTACCATTGCCTGCAAACGTTCAGCGTGCCCGGCAGGAGTTA
>CAYUTR010000492.1:0-2689 GCA_964447465.1 uncultured Chryseobacterium sp. | reverse complement strand
AACGCCACCGCTTGCAACAAGACGCACTCCCGGACAACGCGCAATAATCTTGCGGTACAATTCTTCCGACGGACCTTCAAGTCGACCGTCTTTTGCTATGTCCGTACAAAAGAAATACGGAACACGTTTGCTCATCAGATTGCGGATGAAATCTATTGCATCAATATCCGTTTGCTCCTGCCAGCCGCTCACCGCAATTTTTTGTCCACGTACATCAGCTCCGATAAAATATTTCTCCGGACCGTATTTCGCAACCCACGATTCGAACAGTTCGGGGTCTTTGACAACTATGCTTCCAAGTGTAACGAATGTTGCTCCAGCCGCAATCACCGATTCCATCTCGACTTCGGTTTTTATTCCCCCGCCGAAATCAATCAGCAAATTCGTTTCTCGCGCGAGCAGTTCAAGAACACCCAGATTTTTAATCGTGCCTGACTTCGCGCCATCAAGATCCACAAGGTGCAAACGCTTCACACCAGAATCTTCAAATTGCTTTGCAACGTCGAGCGGTGAATCGCTGTAAACTGTTTTCCGGGCGTAATCTCCTTCTGTAAGACGAACACACTTCCCGTCGATAATGTCAATTGCTGGTATGATCTCGATCATAGGTCCAAAAAATTGCGGATAATCATTTCTCCCGCTACACCACTCTTCTCCGGGTGAAACTGAACTCCATAGAAGTTATTTTTCTCCAATCCGGCGCTGAACGAACGGATGTAATCAGTTGTAGAATTAGTCTGCTCACAGCCATCAGCGCAATACCCGTGAACATAATATACAAACGCTTGTTCCGGCACGCCTTTGTACAGTTTGCCTTTCAGGTTCGTAATTGAATTCCAACCCATGTGCGGAATTTTCAATTCACCTTTGTAATTTCCATTGGCGATGCGGCGAACACGAGTGTCAAATATCGCTAACCCGTCGGTATCTCCTTCTTCACTATGTGCACAGAGCAGTTGCATACCCAGGCAAATCCCGAGAACCGGTTGCTTGAGACTTTTCACAATTGAATCCAATCCCGCCGCTTTAAGCGAACGCATGGCCGATGAAGCCTCACCGACTCCGGGAAAAATAACTTTATCAGCTCCAGCAATAACAAGTGGATCATCACTCACAACTGCAGTAATGCCTGCGCGCTCGAGAGCAAACTGCACAGATGCAACATTTCCCGCGTTATACCTGATGATAACTATGTTCACTGGTTGAAAGATTGCTTCAATGCATACGTCTGTCGCAGATTCGCAAACAGCTTACGCGCTTCCTCGAAGTTAAGCGTTTGTTGTCCGTCGGAGAAAGCTTTTTCGGGCTGACTGTGAACTTCTACGATTATACCATCGGCTCCGGTCATTACTCCAGCGAGTGCCATATCCGCAACGTGTTCACGAATTCCGATTCCGTGTGACGGATCGACAACCACAGGCAAATGCGATCTCTTCTTAAGAATCGGGACTGCGTTCAGATCAAGTGTATTTCTCGAGGCACGCTCGAAGGTTCGGATTCCTCTCTCGCACAAAATGATTTTCTCATTGCCGCCGGAGAAAATGTATTCTGCCGATGCAAGAAGTTCTTCAATCGTTCCGGAAATGCCACGCTTCAGCAAAACCGGTTTCCCGCATTTACCAAGCGCATCCAGCAACGTAAAGTTCTGCGCGTTGCGTGCTCCCACCTGGAAAATGTCGACGTAATCCAGCATAGGATCAATCTGGTCGGCCTGCATAACTTCAGTCACAATACGAACTCCGTTTTTGCGGCAGATGTCATAGAACATTTTCAATCCGTCGTAACCCATTCCACGGAACGCATACGGCGAACTGCGTGGCTTGAAAACTCCTCCACGCATAATACGTACGTTGTTTTCAAGTAGAAATTTAATTGTGGTCTCAACCTGCTCTTCGGATTCAATTGAACAAGGTCCAGCCATCAGCGAAAGTTCATTTCCGCCAATTTCAATTCCATCACCAAGATCGATAAGAGAACGTCCTACTTTCCACTCGCGGGAAACCAGCTGATTCGCATCATTCACAAAATGAACGTCTGCAACCTGCGGCATATTGCCAATGGAACGGATATCAAGTGGCTTGCTTCCCGTACACACAAGATAGCGTCGCACATTTGTTCTTACGTCGGTCACCAAATAACCAAGTGCCTTTATTTTCTCGAACACCGGAACTTCTTCTCCGGCGGAAAGATTATCTGCTAACTGAATGATCATATAATTCAGGTTTAATGTTTCTTACTGTTTTTTCAATTGCATTCTGCGGATCACTGCCAAGCGCGCGAATGAATGCGCTGCCTACAATTCCACCCGCTGCGTATTGTGTTGCTGCCTTGAATGACTTCGCATCATGAATACCAAAACCAACCATCACTGGAAGATTGTTCACTTGCGAAATAGTTTCTTTCAATCTTGACTGCTGCTCAGCCGACAATTCTCCGTTGGCACCGGTTGTTGCAGAAGAAGAGACGAGGTAAATGAAACCTTTACTTTGTTCCGCGATGAATTTCACTCTGGCAGCTGGTGTTTGTGGAGAAATCAGAAATACCGGATAAACCGAATTCGCTTCGAACAACTTCTTGTATTCCGCGATGTATACTTCTACAGGCATATCCGGAAGAATGATTCCATCCACTCCGCACGATTTACATTCTATGAGGAATTTCTCAAAACCATATTGCATCACAGGATTCA
>CAYUTR010000491.1:0-2708 GCA_964447465.1 uncultured Chryseobacterium sp. | reverse complement strand
ATTCAGCGGGAAATTAAATTGGTAACGGGTCAGTGGAATAAAATTGCAGCTGATGCCGGACTTTCGAAAGCAGAGCAGGAGAGAATGAGCGGTGCGTTTGAGTGGTGATCAAACCTTCAACCCAATCACCAATACATCATCCGGCTGTTCGAAATTTCCGCAGTGTTCTTTTATAAATTGCAACAATGCTTTTTCTGCTGACGCACCTTCTGCATCCAGCGAAACCAAAAGATCCTGGAGATGCTTTTGATCCATGCCGGGAAGTCCGGTTAATCCATCACTGAACAGGAACATCTGATCGCCTTTCTCGAGTGGAGTTGAATTCAACGTGAATGGGTTGTTGTCGTTTCCGACTGCACCAGCGCGAAATTCACTGCCGCGGTATTCAATCATCTGGTGTTTGCGCACCATCGTTACCGGCATTCCCGCAGAGGAGAATTGCACTTCATCCAATTGCTTGCTGAAACTACAGATAGCAATTTCAATTGTGTCTGAAACTAGTGGAGCATTGTCGTTAGTCCCCGAATGTTTCAACGCTGCGCGAATTTTCTTGTTGAGCTCGAACAAAACTTTCTCAGGAGAAAACACTTCCTGTCCGATGACAATGCCATTCAGGAAACTTGCCGCCATCACACTCATGAACGCACCGGGAACACCATGACCTGAACAATCGCCTGCAGCAACGAAGTAGCGACCACCTGCTTCAGCTATCCACCAGAAATCGCCGGTTACAATTGCGCGCGGACGATTGAACACAAACGAATCGCGGAAAATAGATTCGAGCTGCGATTCGATTGGCGTAACTGCATCCTGAATTCTTCGTGCGTAGTTGATACTATCTGTGATGTCCTTGTTCTTCGATTCGATGATTGCTTTCTTTTCGTGTAGTACTATGCTGGCTTTTTTGCCCAACTTAATTCTTCCGAAGAGCAGGAATGCAAATACAATGAATCCTAAAGAACAGACAACTCCCCCCGTCACGTAAATTTTTCCAAGCCGCCCGTCTTCACGGAGAATTTCCAGCTGCTGTTCAGTTTTTTCTTTTTCGTAAAGCGTTTCGAGATTCGTGATGTTCTGCTGATTCTTCGTACTGAGTATACTGTCCTTCAGCGATTGATAAGAGATGTAATAGCCAAGGGCAAGTTTGATGTTGCCTGAAGCTTCATGCAGTTCAGCGAGCCTCCGTAACTGAAGCATGCGCGAATCACGGACATTCAACCTTGTAGAAATATTCAATGCGGAATCCATTGCACTTATTGCAGCGGGGTAATTTTCCTGAAGCTCGCGCAAATCCGAAAGTGAATTCCACAGGGCCATCATATCGTACGGATTGTCTTCTGAACGTGCAATTACAAATGCTTCGTTCATCAGCGTATCGGCCTGTTCGAAATTTCCTTCTTTAGCCAGGCAATATGCGGTGCCTGCCATATTTGCTGCAACCCAGTGTAGATAATCATACTTGATTGCAGCTTGCCGTCCTTCTTCGAAATATTCTTTTGCAAGGGAAATGCTATCGACATCAATGCAATGACGACCGAGTACGTTTGCAATGGGTGCAATACCGCTTTGATTGTCGCCGCGTTTATAGTACACGTACGCCATACGCTGATACTTCAGGCTCACATCGAGACTGTCCATCGATTCGTACACAAGCGCGAGATTGTGATACGATCCACCGAGCTCACTTGCATCCGCTTCAAGACTATCCTTAATACGGATGGATTGTAAGTGCGCATGAATAGCTTCGGGATATCGTCCCATGTCTGCGTAAATAGTTCCGGCGACATTCTGTGCATTCGCTTCGCCCAGTGCATCTCCTTGTTCGCGCGCAACCTGTAGCGCCCGATTGATTAGAACAAGCCCGCTATCGAGATCGTGGTAACTGACATCCCACGCCAATGCATTCAACGCACGAACCATTTGTGTGTCTGACTCGCTCAACGTCGGTAACAGCTTATAAAGCGAATCAATGTCTTTCTTGTCCTGAGCACTTAAGTGCAGCACAGAAAAAATCAACAGCGATATGTAGATCAGTTTCTTCATATCCTGATTCCGATTACGAGAACATCATCGACCTGTTCGTGCGCAGCTTTCCATTTCAGGAAACGTTCATTGAGCGTTTTTTCCTGTTCGCTGCAGGGAAGGTTTGCAATCGAGCAGAGAATATCACGCAGTTGTTTGTATTTCAGTTTCTTTCCGTCCGGACCACCGAACTGATCTGCATATCCATCACTGAAAATGTAGATCATATCACCCGGTTCACAGATATGCTCGAGGAGCGTAAACGGTTTTACTTCTTCGAGATATTCTCCAACTGGAAATTTATCGGCGCGGTATTCAATAACCGAATTTCCGCGTATCACCCAGAGCGGATTCATCGCGCACGCAAACTGCAGCTTCTTTTTATCAGGAGAGAAATTGCACATCACCATATCCATGCCGTCTTTCAGGCTCGAGTTCAGAGCGCCGGAACGTTTCAGTGCGCTGATGACTTTGGTCCGCAACTGATTCAGAATTTCGGCAGGAGAATAGACTTTTCCTTCCGTTACTATTTCAAAGAGGAAAACAGAACCCAGCATGCTCATGAATCCGCCCGGAACTCCGTGGCCGGTACTGTCGGCGCCTGCGAGAAAAAATCCATCCGCACGTTCGCCGCACCACCAGAAATCTCCACTCACAATATCTTTCGGCCTGGAAAGCACGAAGGC
>CAYUTR010000490.1:0-2714 GCA_964447465.1 uncultured Chryseobacterium sp. | reverse complement strand
GGTGAAACGTTTCTTGCGCTTCTTCAACCTTAGATCCTTTTTGATCAACTCATCATTCATGTACAGCGTCACAACATCGCCATCCACTTCGTTGCGATCCCACACCGTAACCTTCACACGCTTGTTGTGAACGGTGAAGCTT
The DNA here is from genome assembly GCA_964447465.1 of uncultured Chryseobacterium sp. Classification (GTDB taxonomy): domain Bacteria; phylum Bacteroidota; class Bacteroidia; order Palsa-965; family Palsa-965. Next base: position 2,572 of record CAYUTR010000490.1, on the reverse strand, counting down.
TCCTGTACATCCACTTCCCGTGATGTATCGGTTTGCACGTAAATATCCGGTGGTGCATTCGCGCTGTCAATCTCACGTTCCTTCGGTTTGAAGTTAAACGTGTAGCGCATGTTCATCATGTAAGTTGCACCTGAATACACCGTGTTTGAAACGCCAACCGACGTATTGTTCTGTACAAACTCGTATTGGTCGGTGTACGTTTTGTTAAACGGCAGATGCGCAGTGAATCCGAAATCGAATGAACGATCCCACTCGGGACTGAACGTTCGCACACCGGCTTCAACGCTGATCATGTAACTGCTTTTGCTCGCCTGAATTGTAGTGGCTTTCATTCCGGTGCCGTTCTCCGACCAGTCTTCATAATTGCCTTCAACAATTCGTGCCGTGAAATTTCGGTGGTAAAACGACTGAGAGAAAGTTGTACGCACGTAAAAGAAATCGGCGCGAACCGGAAGTCGCATAGCCTGCGTGCTGAATGAAAGCTGGTACGACAATCCGTAGTTGAGATATTTATCTGTCATCACCCAATTCGCAAACGTATCGCCCTGAAACGTGAAGAAAAATGGTGCGCTGAATGAGTAACATGCTTTATTCTGCTCAAACATTCCTTCGAATGTGTGAAACAAGGTATGTTTCTTATTGGAGATCATTGTGCCCGCTGAAATTCCAAGCGAAGTGTTCGCGGTGATTGACAATCTTCTTCTTCCCCGATGATCGGTAAGGACATTCAATCCGAAATTCCCTGTGCGGGAAAAATGATCGTGCCCGCTGATCTGCGTTGTTTCCGTTGGTGAAAATCCAATGATTCCTCCGTGAATAGCGAGCGTCCACACGCGCTTTGGTGCGTCAGGAATAGTATAGCCTTGATCCGGACCGGGTGGCGGTGGTGCAACTTGAGCGAATACCGGCTGCGCAAAGCAACAAACAACTAGAACAAGCAGAAATTGAATATTTCTTAGCATCGACACATCGCAAAGATAAAAGGATTGGTCGAAGCGAGTAGAATTCATTCGGGAACTTCATTAACTTGCTTTAAATTCCCCGCTGGAATTCATTAATGTTATTCTGATGAAAAAACTTCTACCACTCCTCGTGCTGCTCTTCCCTGCAATGCTTTCTGGACAGATCTGCACAATTGATACGACTTACACGATACCGGGAATTTATCCCGATACATTACCTACCGCAACTGTTGGGCAAGCGTATTCAGAAGACATCACTTTCGTACTCCCGCTCGATACGATGGGATACGATTTTACGAACTTCCATATTCTCACCTGCACACTTCCTGTTGGATTGACCTGGCAGTGTAACGCGTTTGCGAATAACTGTAACTACGATCCGTGGGTGAATCAATACGGATGTGTGAACGTTTCAGGAACTCCTCTGCTCGCAGGATTTTATCCGGTCAACGTTACTGTAATTGCTGATCTCACAATCGCGAGTGGAATTCCGGTAACATTCCTCGTGTACATCAACGTAGTTCCGAGCACATCTTCATCTTCGAACAATGGATTCTCCATGATTGGTTATGATGGTTGCGCTCCGATCACAGTAAACTTCACGAACAACAATCCGGGATTAGCGGGTTACTCGTGGGATTTCGGAAACGCGAATCAATCGACGGCAGAAAATCCAGCGCCACAGGTTTACACACAGCCGGGCGAATACTATGTCCATTACGAAGCATACGCTGATACCACAACGTATCATTTTTACACGATCACAGATATCAGTATCACTTCGATTCAGAACTCTGCTTCTGTGTGGGGATATCCTGTTGATGGAAATCCGGATCTCTTCGTAATTGTAAAAGAAAACGGAGTTCCGGTTTACCAGTCCGGATTTTTCCAGGATCAATTTCCGCTTGTGGGTTGGAGCGGATTAAACATCAACATGAATCCGGCGAATACGTACGTGATGGAAGTTTGGGATGAAGACGACAACGAATTCGGTTTTGGTGCTGATGATTTTGTTGGCAGTCACACCATGTCGCTCAACGGTTGCGTTGGTTGTGCTGCAAATATTTCAATCGTGGATTACGTCGTGAATCACGTTGTTGTTCCTCCATCACCTACTGTATTTACAGATGATACTGTTCATGTGCACGGCTATCCGGGAATTCCGAACATCGTTTACGATTCACTGAATCACGTTCTCACTACCGATACAATCGGGTACAATTTACAGTGGTATCTGAATGGAAGTCCGCTGCTTGGAGAAAATAATCCTACTGACACTGTTTGGATTTCGGGCGACTATTTTGTTGTTGCGGTTAATCAGTGGGGCTGCGCTTCATTCTCTGATACAGTTACCGCAATTTACTGCGATACAGCATGGCATCCGATGGTAACGCAAGTTGGAACAGTACTGTCAACTATTGACACAACCAACAATACAATGCAGTGGTACCTCAATGCAAATCCACTCGTGGGACAAACAGGTGATCAGGTGAACGCGATCATCAACGGTGTGTACACTTTGGAAATCACAAATCAGTATGGTTGTGTTTTCATGTCGGCACCCATTGTAGTGAACACTGGTTTCGGCGAGCACAATGTAAATTCTGCTT
>CAYUTR010000489.1:0-2730 GCA_964447465.1 uncultured Chryseobacterium sp. | reverse complement strand
GTAGTTGGAGGTTCTTATACATGCACGATCACCGATGCCAGTGGATGTACGACAACAACCGTTGTTGCAGTTGCAAGCACTGGCGGACCAACAACAGGTGTTCAATCGTTTGGCGATGTTACATGCTTCGGAGGGAACGATGGAACCGGAACTGTATCTGCAAGTGGTAACGGACCATTCACTTACAGTTGGGCACCAACAGGAGGTAACGCTGCAACTGCAACAAATCTCATCGCAGGTGTTTACACTGTAACTGTAACAGATATCAACGGATGTTCCAGCACGCAAACAGTTTCAATAACAGAACCAACTGCTGTTGCACCATCAATTGCATCCTTCACTGATGCAACTTGTGGTAACAATGATGGATCAGCAACCGCAACTGCAACAGGTGGTGCAGGCGGTTACACGTATTCATGGGCACCAAGTGGAGGAAATGCAGCTGCAGCGATAAACATTGGCGCTGGAATTTATACCGTAACTATAACCGACGCGAATGGTTGCACATCAACAACAACAGTTTCCATTTCAAACATCGGTGCGCCGACGGTCGCGACACAAAGTCTTTCTGATATTTCCTGCTTCGGACTAACTGATGGAACTGCGACAGTTTCCTCAACCGGAAATGGTCCATTCACATACAATTGGACACCGACGGGGGGGAATGCAGCAACTGCTTCCAACCTCGGACAAGGTGTTTACACAGTAACCGTGACCGACAATGGTGGTTGCACAGCGATTCATACGATTACCATTACAGAACCTACCGCAATCACCGGTACAATTGCAGCAGTGGATGCAACCTGCGGAAACAGTAACGGTACTGCGAGTATTACTCCTACAGGAGGAACGGGTCCTTACACTTACGTGTGGAGTAACACTCAAACAACACAGCAGATTACCGGTCTTACTGCAGGAAGTTATTCGGTTGTGATTACAGACGCGAATGGTTGCACCAGCACTGCTTCATCCAATATCAATAACAGTGGTGCGCCAACTATTCAGGTTACAGCACAAACAGATCCAACTTGCTTTAACGGTCTGACCGGAACAGCAGCGATTACCGCGAGCGGAGGAAGTGGTCCTTACACTTACAACTGGTCACCAAGTGGTGGAACAGGTGCATCAGCAAGCGGACTTGGTGCAGGAACGTACACTGTAACAGTAACCGGGAGCGATGGTTGCACACAAACACAAACATTAACTCTTACTCAGCCGAATGCGCTTGCATCAACACCATCGACTACAGCTGAAGACTGCAATTCCTTAAATGGAAGCGCTACTATAACCGTCTCTGGAGGTACTCCGGGGTATGTACTTCTCTGGAGTACGGGTAGTAGCGCGAATACTATCACAGGTCTTGGCGCAGGTTCATATACTTGTACTGCGACCGATGCGAACGGCTGCACGCTTGTAACTACCGTTGTTGTTGGCGCGAGTGGATCGGTTACAGCAAATGCAGGAGTTGATGTAACGATCACACAAGGACAAACAACACAACTGAATGGAACCGGCGGAACAACATGGAGCTGGTCACCATCCGGTTCTTTGGATTGCGCGACATGTCAGAATCCAAACGCTTCGCCTGCAGTTACCACCACATATATCCTCACTGTAACAGATTCACTCGGCTGCACAGATACTGATACAATAACTGTATTTGTCGATATCGTATGTGGCGATCTGTTTTTACCAACCGGTTTCTCACCGAACGGCGATGGACAGAATGATGTTTACTATGTGCGAAGCAATTGCATCAAAGAAATGCAATTTGAAATTTACAACCGTTGGGGTGAACTCGTATTCAGTTCCAGTGATCCGGATATAGGATGGGACGGAACATGGAGAGATAAACCATGCGAAGGTGCGGTGTTTACATACTTCCTCCGCGGAGTAATGATCGACGGAACTGAAGTTGACGAACAGGGAAATATTTCACTCGTAAAATAAGCTGAGCCATGAAGAAAATCATAACGATCGGAATCCTCAGCATCAGTGCTGCAGCTTATGCGCAAGACGTTCACTTTTCCCAGAGCACCGAAGCTCCACTCCTGCTCAATCCGTCACAAGCCGGAATGGGCCATGATGTGCTGGTGAATCTCAATTACAAAACGCAATGGAAGAGTATTACAACACCCTACAAAACACTAAACGTTGGCGCCGACTTTACAGTTTTTGGTGATGCAAAAGAACATCACATGGGTATTGGGCTGAATGTGTTCACAGATAAAGCAGGTGATGGTTCTATGAGTTCCACTTTCGGCGCTCTCAATATTTCAGGTGTTCTGCGTGCGTCCGGAAACAACCTGATCTCCGGCGGAATTGCCTGTGGATTTGGCCAGCGAAAACTCGTGTACAATAATCTTTCCTGGGATAACCAATATGATGGTCAGCAGTACAATCCTGGTGCAGCTAGCGGAGAGCCCGGCTCATTTGCTAACCACAACGTCCTCGATATTTCTGCGGGAGTGAGTTGGTATTATGGCGACAAGACCAAAACCATCAGTTCAAATGACGCAAGAATATTTGCAGTTGGCTTTGCATTGCATCACATCAATCGGCCGGCATATAGTTTCTATGGCGATGCAGATGAAAAACTTCCGATGAAATTTGTTGCCCACGGCAGAGCGAACATCGGTATCAAGAATTACAGCTTAATCCTTGAACCTTCCTATCTCGTGATGATTCAGGCGGGTCACCGTGAAATTACTCCCGGACTGATGGTGAAGT
>CAYUTR010000488.1:0-2732 GCA_964447465.1 uncultured Chryseobacterium sp. | reverse complement strand
GAACTCGAAATTGTCGACGATCATACTATTCGCGGAAAACGTTTTTCAAAAGCGTGGGCAACGAATCAGCAATTGTGGTTCTATGCGGAGTTCTCTGAACCTTTTACGCACGTGTTGTGGAGCAATGACGCTGCATTGACAGGCGACACTTCGACTGCGAAAGATCTGAAGGCGATGTTTTCTTTCACGGCGCAAAATGTAGAAGTAAAAATGGCTCTTTCTCCTGTGAGCTCCGACAATGCACGCCTCAATCTGCAGGTGGAAACCGGTGGAATGAATTTCGATGGTGTGAAAGAAAAAGTTCAGCGCAACTGGGATTCCGAATTATCGTGTATTGAAATTGAAACAGACTCTGCACGCAAGAAAACGATTTTCTATACCGCGTTGTATCACTGCTTCATTGCACCCAATGTGTACTGCGATGTAAACGGCGATTACCAGGGAATGGATCACAAAGTATATCGCGATACAGTTCATCAGCGCTACACCGTGTTTTCATTGTGGGATACGTATCGTGCATTGCATCCGTTGTTCACCATTGTGCAACAAAAGCGAACGAACGATTTCATCAACACGTTTCTGCAGATCTACAAAGAGAGCGGACGCTTACCCGTTTGGGAATTGTCGTCGAACGAAACGGATTGTATGATTGGAAATCATTCTATACCCGTAATTGTTGATGCATGGATGAAAGGCATCAATGGATTCGACACAGTTCTGGCTTATGAAGCCATGAAATCAGCCGTGAATGAAAACCATTTCGGATTAGAAGGGTATAAAAATTACGGTTACGTACCTGCTGAAGGAGAAAGTGAATCGGTATCGAGAACTCTCGAATATGCCTATGATGATTGGTGTGTGTATCAGGCTGCACTCCTGATGTCTGATCAAGATGGAATACGAGATTATGGTTACCGATCGAATAGTTGGAGAAATGTCTTCGATCCTGAAACACATTTCTTCAGGGCCAGATTCAATAACGGTTTCATTAAGCCTTTCAGAGCAAATGAAGTGAATAATCATTACACAGAAGCGAACGCATATCAATATGGTCTGGCCGTACAACACGACATGTATGGACTGCTCAATGCGCATGGAGGCAGTGATAATTTTGAAAAATTCCTGGATTCACTTTTTACTGTGTCTTCAACTACGACTGGTCGCGACCAAGCTGACATTACAGGATTGATCGGGCAGTATGCGCACGGCAACGAACCAAGTCATCACATGGCATTCTTGTACAACTATTCCGGCGAGCCGCATAAAACGCAAAGGCTTGTCACTCGCATTGCCAATGAAATGTACCACGATAAGCCGGATGGCCTAAGCGGAAATGAAGATTGCGGACAGATGAGTGCATGGTATGTTCTAAACACGGTGGGGATTTATCCGGTCAATCCCTGCGGAGGGAAATTTGATTACGGTATTCCGCAAGTCGAACAAGCATTGATACATTTCGAAAACGGGCATCAACTCGTATTGCAAACAAACCCGAATCCGCTGGACAGGAACGAAGCCGTTCAAAGTCCTGAAATTTCCTTCGGTGCTCTATTGTACTTCGACAAAATATTGATTCCCGCTTATCCTGATACAAGTGTGGACTACATTGCCGACGCAATTCGTCCTGTCGACTATTCGCGTGAAAGAATTACCGCTCCCATCATTGTTAATGGTCATGAAATGACGTTCGTTAGTTCCAAGAAAATTGAGTTGCAGTGCGCATATCATTCGACGAGCATATTCTATTCTGTAAACGGCGAAACATTCAAACTCTACACAACCCCGTTCACTATTAGCGAAAATTCCAACATACGTGCATTTGCCAGCCTAAAATTTGAAGCTTCTTACACCGCTTATCCAAGCGACACCGCCACCGCACAATTCTTCAAATCACCCGCGTGGAAATCAATCTCCATCCGCAACGCATACGCTCCGCAATATTCCGCTGGTGGCGATCGTGCATTGATTGATGGTCTCACGGGCACAACTAATTTCAGAACGGGATTGTGGCAGGGGTATGAAGGAACGGATCTTGATGTTGTGATCGATCTTGGAAAAACTATCGATGTTGATTCAGTTTATGTCAACTTTCTTTACGATCAGAATGCATGGATATTTGCACCTATAGAAGTTCAGGTATACTATTCAGATGATTCAAGTAATTTCACTGTTGACAGAAAATTCGGCAAAGTGCTACACACCTCCATAGTTGGGCCGGCAGGTATTGAACGTGTCGGAGTTTCTGGTTTGAGCGGCCGATTTGTACGAGTGATAGCGTTTACAAGAGGAAGATGTCCTGATGGTCATCCTGGGGAAGGAAAACCGGCTTGGCTGTTCTGCGATGAAATAACGATCAAAACCAAATAACTTTGGCGTTCTGTCAGTTCGAGCGCAGTCGAGAACAGAAGAACGTCAAAGTTATTTATCACGATAGTCAGAGAATCACGATAATCGTTCCTGCTTCTCGACTGCGCTCGAAGTGACAGAACAATTATTTTAATCCGCAACAAAATGGACCGTAAAACATTTCTCAAAACAACTGCTCTTGCTACCGCTGCAATTGGAGTATCCGGAAAACTTTCGGCTACAACTCCTGAAGATAAAGGCGCGAAGAAAAACCCGAACAGTAAACCGGGATTACCTCTCATCATTTCTACATGGAGTCATGGTTTGCCAGCGAACATGGCTGCGTTGAAAGCAATGCTTGAAGGTGGCAACGCGCTCGACATGGC
>CAYUTR010000487.1:0-2779 GCA_964447465.1 uncultured Chryseobacterium sp. | reverse complement strand
CTGGATTTGCCTCGCGTTCTCTTTGCCGCTAATGCTGGGACATCTCATTCCGGGAATACCGCACATTTTTCACAATCCGTTCTTCCAATTGGCGCTGGCTTCACCAGTATTTCTGATTGGAAGCTGGCATTTCGGACGGAGTGCATGGAATTCCCTGAAGTCAGGTGTTCCGAATATGGACGTACTCATCATCACAGGCATACTTACATCATTCATATACAGTATTGCCGGAATGATCATGTACAACGGAACGGAACTTGTTCACGAATTCATGTTCTTCGAAACAACAGGAAGTATCACGACACTTGTGCTGCTGGGAAATCTGTTCGAACAACGTTCAGTAAAGAAAACCAGTTCTGCCATTGGAGAACTTGCGGCTTTGTTGCCGGAAAAAGCACGGCGAATTGTGACCATCGGTCAATCAGAAAGGGAAGAAATAATTTCTCCGGAATTACTGCACAAAGGCGACATCATCCAGGTGAATGCAGGTGAAAGTTTTCCTGCAGATGGAATTGTTGTTTCAGGAGCTGGTAATGTCAATGAATCCATGATCAGCGGAGAAAGTACGCCTGTTGGAAAACCTGAAGGCGCTAATGTAGTTGGCGGTTCGATTCTGCTTGATGGTCCTTTGCGATTTCGAGTAACCGAGACCGGACAGAAAAGCACGCTTGCTCTCATTATCGAAATGGTAAAGTCTGCGCAACGCGAGAAAGCTCCGGTGCAGAAACTTGCGGATAAAATCTCTGCTTGGTTTGTGCCGATTGTTTTGGCTATTTCAGCAGGAACATTTCTCGTTGAATACTTCGCGCTGAATTTTGAATTGAAGAATGCTATCATGAATGCGATTGCAGTGCTCGTGATTTCCTGTCCTTGTGCGATGGGACTCGCAACTCCAACTGCCGTTATGGTTGGAATCGGTCGCGCGGCTAAAAAAGGAATTTTGATTCGCAGCGGAAAAGCATTGGAAGAACTCGGACAAGTTCGCACTGTAGTTTTCGATAAGACCGGAACACTAACCACAGGGAATTTCATCCGACTTGATTTTACTTTCCGTGATGGTGTTAACCAGAATGAAATACGAAAAGCAGTTTGGGCATTGGAGAAGCAATCTTCTCACCCGATAGCTTCCTCTATCATTTCATTGATGAAGGAGGAAGAAGTAATTCCGATGTCTGCAGTTCGTGAGGAAATGGGAATCGGTATTCTTGGCACTGATGTGCAGAACAACGAATGGAGAATCGGTTCCTGGCGTGTTGCTCCGAACGAAACTGAAAAGCACGACCTGTTCATTCTCAAAAACGGAAATGTAGTTGCTTCGGCTGATCTTCAGGATGAAATCAAAGCGGGAGCAAAAGAAACGGTTGATTATCTGAAGTCGCGAAATATTGAAGTGGTTCTGCTCAGTGGCGACCGCAAAGAAAAATGTGAAGTAGTTGCAGCAGCCCTCGGAATTACAAACGTTCTTGCAGAACAGCTTCCTCAGGAAAAACTGAAACACATCACAGCATTTGCCGCGAAAGGCAAAACGGTGATGGTTGGCGACGGAATTAACGATGCACCATCACTGGCGCGTGCACAGGTTGGCATTTCTTTGTCGGATGCTTCGAAAGCGGCGATGAACTCCGCGCAGGTCATTGTTCCGGGAGAAAATAATCTTCTTCTTGTCAAAATGGCGATTCAGATCGGCGATAAGAGCCTGAAGACTATCAAACAGAATCTATTCTGGGCATTCGCTTACAACATTGTCGCAATTCCAATAGCTGCTATGGGATTTTTAACTCCAATGGTCGCAGCTTTGGCTATGTCATTTTCTGATGTATTTGTAATCGGAAATTCCTTAATGTTGCGCAACAAAAAACTCGAGTAAAGTGGGACTGTTACGTCAGATGCTTAAACCATTGTACAAATACCTGCGCGAGCCGGAGTACAGAGCGTATTTGCGCGTTCAGCAAGATTGTCGCCACAAAGAAGGTAAGCACGCAACGATCTGGCTCAACGGATTTGTTGTAGAAGGCAACGATGGTCCTTCCCTACTCCACCAATACGAAGAAATTATTCAGCGTCGGTCATTCGATTTCAAACCGAAGAATGAATCGCCTGTGATTTATTGCTGCGGCGCGAACATCGGACTCGAAGTATTGCATCTCGAACAGATCTATCCGAATGCCCGTATCAAAGCGTTCGAACCCGATCCGGAATTGTTTGCCGTTCTGAAAAGTAATATTGAGCGAAATGATTCGCGTGCAGAAGCATTTAATGTTGCACTCAGTACAGCTAACGGAAAACTTTCATTTCAACCCGACGGAAAATTGGGTGGAAAAATCGGCTCAGGTCCTTTGGAAGTTGAAGCGAAACGTCTGCGCGATATAATGGCAGAAGAACAGAGCATTGATCTGCTGATTATGGACATCGAAGGCGCCGAGAACCTTGTACTTCCCGATTGTGCCGATCAGCTTTCGAAAGTGGATACACTCTTCGTAGAATGGCATAGCGCTGAGAATTCTGACCAGGAATTATCGGTTATTCTGGAATTGCTGAAGAAATCCGGATTTCGCTACCGTTTGAACAATAATCTGGGCAATGAACCGTTTGTGAATGCGGTATCCGAAAACGGGTTCGATGCTATGGTAGAAATCTACGCAACACGAACCCATTCATGAGCGGCAAAAAGCTACATATCTTGTTTGTCGCCAGCTGGTACCCGAACCGCAACCAACCTGTTTTGGGCAATTTTATTCAACGTCACGCGCATGCCGTAGCTGCTCAACACAACGTTAGC
>CAYUTR010000486.1:0-2780 GCA_964447465.1 uncultured Chryseobacterium sp. | reverse complement strand
ATTTATCGTTGCGGAGTTGCAGGCGGTGCAGTAATTGATTGGGCGTATTATGAAGTGATGTATACCGAACGTTACATGGATACACCAGCTGAAAATCCTGACGGATATAAGGAGTCGAATACCCTTACTTACTTGCCAAACCTGAAAGGGAAACTCCTACAGATTCACGGAACATCGGATGATGTGGTTGTGTGGCAGCATTCACTGATGTACACTCAGGCCGCTGTTTCAAAAGGTGTGCAGACCGACTACTACATGTATCCCGGACATCCGCATGGTGTGAGAGGTAAAGACCGGTTGCATTTGGTGACGAAGATTTCGAATTACGTCGTTGATAACACCAAATAACTTTACCACAATAGACACATAGAAACACAATAGGTTTCACAGTAGATAAACTATGTGAAACCTATTGTGCTACTACTGTGACTATGTGGTTAATCAGGTAAGGATAATCTCGTTGTCACCGACAGTCACTTTCATTCCCGGCTTGAGCTTCGCACGCTTACGCAATTCGATTACACCGTTGACCATTACTTCACCCTGTGTTACCATAATACCTGCGACACCACCAGTTTCTGCAATACCGGTTACTTTCAGCAATGAGATGAGTTCGATGTATTCTCCGTTGATTTTGAATTTTTCCATTGCAATTTGTTGTGTGTGTTTTCACCGCGGGATATCCCGATAGCTATCGGGACCACGCGGCTGAAAAAGAATTAGAGGATCAAGTTGCACATTGTACTTAAATCAACTGATACCATTTGTTGTCATTCAACTTGCGATACAATCTTCCCTTACGCATTTTGAAACGGTAACCGAAATTGAAATCCACCGAATGATAACGCGGCTCAACACGCATTCCCTGATTCAGGTAAGAGTTGTAATCGACGCGATAGGTAATTGAGAAGAATATACGTTTGCCGTTCAGACCGATTGCTGCACGAAAATCGCCTGCCGCTCCTACTTTCCATTTTTTCTCGGAGAACGAATTGTCAAATGTTCCAATGTTTCGATGCTGAAAATCGAATCCACTCGTGGCAGTCAGATTAACGTAAAACGTTTTGAACAGTACAAGATTAAACGAGTATCCGGGTCCGACAGAAATACCTTGCACGCGATATGAATTCATCAAAGCATACCGTCCGTAGAATTGCTGTGCGGGTGCGGGGATCAATGAAGTGTCTGATTTGAACGTGTAATCGTAAATATTGCTGCACAACAAAAGTGATCCGGCCGATTTAAGCTGACGTTGCGTATTGAAGTACGCAGAACTGTAAGAAAATTTCCGCTTATTAACAACGAAAAGAGTTTTCACGCGCATCGATCGGACATCCATAGATGGATTCTGATAATAAATTCCGTTGGTATCGAAATCCGGATTGTATAGCGGAGACTTTACATCGTAGAATCCGTTATAACGTCTGTATGAGCCTTCGAAACGAAAACGATAGAATGTAAACGACAGTCCAAGTGTGGAATATTTTGTTTTACCCTTCTTCAATGCAATGTCATCGGTTGGCGGTGTTGACTTGATGCCAAAACAGAATGAAATTTTGTCGAAGTCAACCGAGATACCTGTTACAGCGTTCGCATCGGCAATCATTTTGGGCGCGCCCAATCCTGCTGTGTCGGTAAACAATGTTTGCGTGAACCGGATGTCGTACGCACGATAAGATTGGGACAGTGTGACGATAAAACGATCGGGATACTTCTTGATGTAATTCGTATCGACGGTGTTGTGATAACGACGGAGGGAATCGCGTTTCGGAGAGCCATTAATGCCGTAGATGTCGCGAGCGGGAAGCGCGAAAGCAAGAAAAACAGATATGACGAGCAACAGCGGTTTCATCACGATACAGAGTCAATTCGCAATACACAATACGCAATGCGCAAATTCGAACGATTGCGTATTGCGCATTGGGTTATGCTTTAACGTTAGCGCGAATAATATTCAATGCACCGCCCGCCTTAAACCATTCGATCTGTTGAGCGTTGTACGTGTGATTCACTTTAATTGAATCAGATGTTCCGTCAAAGTGATTGAACACCAATGTCAGCGGAGTATTGGGTGCGAAAGTCGTAAGTCCAACGATGTCGATAATATCATTCTCCTGAATTTTCTCGTAATCTGCTTTGTCGTTGAACGTCAATGCGAGCATTCCTTGTTTCTTCAGATTGGTTTCGTGAATACGCGCAAACGATTTAACAAGAACAGCACGCACACCAAGGTGACGTGGTTCCATCGCCGCATGTTCGCGTGATGATCCTTCACCGTAGTTTTCATCACCCACAACAATTGATCCTACTCCTGCTGCTTTGTAAGCGCGCTGAACTTTCGGAACAGCACCGTATTCACCGGTAAGCTGGTTCTTCACACTGTCGGTTTTTTCATTGAAGAAATTCACCGCACCGATAAGCATGTTGTTGGAGATATTATCGAGGTGACCACGGTACTTCAACCACGGACCTGCCATGGAGATGTGATCCGTTGTACACTTTCCTTTTGCCTTGATGAGCAGCTTCAAACCTTTGAGATCATATCCTTCCCATGCCGAGAATGGATCAAGCAATTGGAGACGATCAGATGTGGGGGAAACAAGAATCTGAACGTTGCTTCCGTCTTCTGCCGGAGCCTGGTAGCCTGCATCTTCCACTGCGAATCCGCGTATCGGTAATTCATCACCAACCGGTTCTTCGAGTTTTACTTTCTCTCCTTTTTCATTGATCAGGAAATCGGTAATCGGATTGAATGTAAGATCACCGGCAATTGCAAGTGC
>CAYUTR010000485.1:0-2782 GCA_964447465.1 uncultured Chryseobacterium sp. | reverse complement strand
GGTAGTGGTCGTCTTTCCGTTTGTGCCCGTGATTGCGATGATTGGAATCCTGCAGTTTTTTCCCGGAGGATAAAGCATGTCGATTACCGGAGCAGCAACGTTGCGAGGCAATCCATTCGCTGGTGCAAGATGCATACGGAATCCCGGAGCAGCATTTACTTCGAGTACAACTCCGCCTGAACTCTGCAATGGTTCACTCAAGTTGGACGCCATGATGTCGATTCCGCAGAGATCGAGACCAATTACGCGCGATATTCTTTCGCAGATGAAAATGTTGTGCGGGTGTACAATATCCGTTACATCCGTAGATGTTCCGCCCGTACTCAGGTTTGCTGTTCCTTTCAGGTAACACTTTTCATGTTTCTTGAGAACAGTTTCAAGCGAGTAGTTGAATTTCGCGAGCTGGTCCATGGTCTCTTTATCCACAGTAATTTCTGTGAGCACATTCTCGTGACCATAACCACGGCGCGGATCTTTGTTCTCCGTATCGATGAGTTCCTGAAGGCTTGATTTTCCATCACCTACTACATGGGCAGGTTCGCGCAATGCAGCAGCAATAAAACGGTGATTGATGATGAGCACGCGGAAATCGTACCCGGTGATAAAGCTTTCGACGATAATGCGGCGTGAATATTTTTTTGCGTGATGAAACGCTTCAATTGCTTCTTCAGTGGTTTTCACATTGATCGAAGCCCCTTTTCCATGATTCCCATCGAGCGGTTTGAACACCAATGGAAATCCAATGTTCTTGATCACGTCGTGCACCTGTTCTTCAGTGCTGATACAATCTCCTTTTGCAACCGGAATGGCAGCTTCTTTCAGCATGCGTTTCGTTTCATCCTTGTTGCTTGCGAGATCAACAGCAATAGAACTCGTGCGATCGGTCATCGTTGCACGAAAGCGAACCTGATTCTTCCCATATCCGAGCTGAACCAGAGAATCTTTGTTGAGTCGGATGTAAGGAATGTCGCGCGCTACTGCTTCGTCAACAATACTTCCTGTACTCGGACCGAAGCGTTCACGCTCACGCATTTCGCGCATGATGCGAACTTCTTCATCGAGATCAAATTCGGTGTTGTTCACGAGTGAATCTGCAATCTGAACGGACGCTTTCGCGGCGTAAACACCTACATTTTCTTCCATGTAGGAAAATACGACGTGATATACTCCCGGTTTGCCTGTTCCACGCGTGCGTCCATATCCCACATCCATGCCGGCAAGGGTCTGGATTTCAAGTGCGATGTGTTCGATTACGTGACCCATCCATGTTCCTTCTTTTACACGCTCGAAAAAGCCTCCATCGTGGCCTTTGGAACAGGTGTGAGCGTACATTCCCGGGAACATTTTCTCGAGGCGTTCTGCAAATCCCTCAATGGTATTGGTAGGTTTTTCCTCCAATTCCTCAAGGTCCAGCTTCATCACAATCAGCTTCTTCCTGTAATTCGACCAGTAATTCGGCCCCCGCAGTGTTTTTATCTCTATAACCTTCATAGTCATTCTTCAATTTCCATGAATATAACCTTTGTTTTTATATAAACATTCTGCTGTTGGGTAATTGCCGATAAGTGGCCTTGGTTTACCTACGAATGACTGGCAATAAGCGTAAATTTGTCCAACCATTTTAGCTGAAAAATGAAAAGTCCGTTAGGAAAATTAGTGATCATTGGAGGGTCCGTTGACAGAGGCAGTTTCTCGGAAAGCCCGGCTGATTTACAACGGAGTCTTCGGTTTTTTGAGCGAGGGATCCTCAAGCGGATTACAACTGAATCTTCACGCGGTAAAATTTCTCGCATTGAAATAGTCACTACCGCATCTATGATTCCGGAAGAGGTGGGCGTTGAGTACATCAAGGCATTTATGCAACTGGATGTACTGAACATCGGAATCCTGAATATTCGTACGCGTGAAGAGGCAAATGATCCGGACAATGTTGAACGTTTACGTGTTGCAGATGTGGTGATGTTTACCGGTGGAGATCAATTGCGATTGACTTCTATTTTCGGTGGAACAGCTTTTCATCATTTGTTGCTGGAGAAATACGAAAAAGAAAATTTCATCATGGCTGGAACTTCTGCTGGTGCTGCGGCGAGTTCGAACAACATGATTTACCAGGGAAGCAGTCACGAAGCGTTGCTGAAAGGCGAAGTGAAAATCACCGGCGGACTTGGTTTCATCAATAACGTGATTGTGGACACGCATTTTGTGCAACGGGGACGAATCGGTCGATTGTTGTATGCGTGTGCGAGTAATCCTATAAATCTTGGAATTGGACTTGGAGAAGACACGGGATTGCTGATTACGAACGGCAACGACATGGAAGCGATTGGTTCTGGATTGGTGATGCTTGTTGATGCAACGCACATGAAAGACACGAACATGACGGATGTGGACATGGGCGAACCTGTTTCCATCGCGAATCTGGTTGTGCATGTGATGACGTTGGGAGATCATTATGATCTGAAAGCGAAGAAGCTGACCATTCACAAAGCTGTAGTAAAGGCCGAGTAGATCGTGGCTTTTTTACCACATAGAAAAATTTGAAGTACGTTGTTTGCTGAAGTGATTTCGCGAAAAGCGAAACCAGCACATAGGACACATAGGGACGTTCAGTGTTTTTGAGCTTGGTGCGTCCCTATGTGTACTATGTGGAAAGCGGCTTGTCGCGCCTTAGCAAACAACGCACGTAAAGAAAACTATGTGGTGAAGCTTGCCGCGCCTTAGCAAACAACGCGCGTGAAGAAAGCTATGTGGTAAAATTTTAGCGGTAGATCCCAATGTAGAT
>CAYUTR010000484.1:0-2808 GCA_964447465.1 uncultured Chryseobacterium sp. | reverse complement strand
AGAAAGCCCGCGTACAAACTCACGATTGATTTCGGAGAAGCAGGAATTAAAAAATCATCGGCTCAGATTACCGATCTTTATTCGAAAGAAGATTTGATGAACAAACAGATTGTTGCAGTTGTGAATTTTCCACTGAAGCAGATTGGACCGTTTGTATCGGAGTGTTTGGTGTTGGGAGTTTACAATAAAGTTGGGGTTGTGCTGTTGCAACCGGATAAGATCGTTTCCAATGGAGAGAAGGTTGGATGATGCAATGATTCAATGATACAATCGAGACAGATATGATGGAAGAGACGATTCAAACAAATCTTGACGACGGCTTTCCGCCAAAACCGGAATTGTCGAACAATGAATCCATGCTTCCAAAGCTGTTGTTCAGTCTTGTGCTGTTCGTTGGTGCCTACTACGTGTTTTTTGACAAGGACATCATCAAGATGCTCATCCTGGTCGGAGTATTGTTCATTCACGAAATGGGTCATTTTCTCGCGATGAAATATTTCCGTTACACAGAAGTGAAAATGTTTTTCATTCCGCTGCTTGGTGCATTGGTGACCGGTGAAAAACACGAAGTATCACAACGACAGCGTGCAATCATTCTGTTGGCAGGTCCGGTACCGGGAATTGTGATTGGCGCGGTGCTCTACTACTTCGGTTTGCAATCGGGAAACAAAGAATTGCTGACTACGGCGGGTATTTTCATTTTCCTGAATGCGGCCAATCTCTTACCGCTCACACCGCTCGATGGAGGAAAATTGATTGAAACATTATTTTTCCATAATCAGGCTTTTGTCAGCACTATGTTCACGGCGATATCGGCTGCAATCATCACCGTAATTGCAATCAAATATGAAATGTACACGCTGCTGATCATTCCGTTCTTCATGCTGTCGGGCATTCGTCAGCAGTATGCAATAAAAAAGCTGAAGGAAAATCTTATTGACCGCGATCTTGATTACAACAAGCCTTTCGATTCACTCACAAACCGCGAGTACTGGCTCATACGCGAACAGGTGTTAACGGAGATGTCGGGCTTTAGGATGGTTGACCCGAAACTTTACGTGGTCGATCCGCGCGAGCGACAGATCATTCAACACATACGTGGTTTGGCTGATCGGCACCCAAACCCGGATCTTGGTGTTGGCGGAATTATTCTCTTCACGTTCATCTGGTTTATTTTTCTGGGAATTCCGGCTGCGGCAATTGCGTATGCATTTTACTCGAGGATGTGATCGGAACCGCCATATAGCACGTCAACAGGAAAATTGTAACTTGTATCAGATTGAAATTCTGATGAGACACGGTTTTCTTCTGATCCTTCTTCTTGTTTTCATTGGTGTGCATGAAGCTGCTGCTACACCGATTACTTCACCTGCACCTTACAATTCATCAGGCTTTAAGGTTGGTGCATATGGTTACAGGTACAATCTGGTCTCAGCTGGCTGGGGAATGAGTTATCGCGGAAATCAGAATTTCTATCATCAGTTTGCAATTGAGTACGCAAAGTTCTATTCAGGATGTCTGTATCGAAGCTTCAAAGGGTATGGAGTCAATTACACCATGTTTGCTAACGGAAATTATTCCCTCGGTATTAAGTACTACGAAGCTTTCAAAAGATATGCCGGTCATACATTGATTCCGTACCTGGGCGTTTCGCCTTCCTGGTTTCACATGGAAGGTTCAGATGGAATCAACATCAAGCCATTGCTCGGTATGAAAATAAGTCCGATTTATGGAGGAGCAGTTGGACTGGACCTCGATCTCGCCTATGGTTACGAAATCCCGGTAATCGCAGCGCGGACTTTCACAGCAGGACGCCATGATCTTTCGGCAACGATTTCCCTGAGTATAAATGTCAACGACATCTACTGTCTATTTCATAAAGAAGATAGAGTTGATGTGAAATTTTAGATTTCTCAATAAACCTTCAGGACACCATGAAAACACTGCACTTCTCCGTCTCCATCAACGCTCCCGCAGAAAAAGTCTGGAAGATATTATGGGACGATGAAACCTATCGCAAATGGACCAGCGCATTCCACGAAGGTTCGTACGCACTTTCCTCGTGGAAAGAAGGAAGTCGTGTGCATTTTCTTGGACCGTCGGGTGATGGAATGTACAGTGAGATTGATAAACTCGTTCCGAATGAACTGATGTCGTTCAGTCATCTTGGGATGATGAAAGGCGGGAAAGAACAACCGGAAACGGAAGAGTCAAAAAGTTGGGCCGGCTCCAAGGAAATTTACACGCTGAAGTCAAACGGCAGCACAACCGAACTTTCTGTTTCGGTGGATATTGTAGATGATCATGTGGCGATGTTTGAAGGAATGTTTCCGAAGGCGCTGACGTTGGTAAAATCCCTCTCTGAGCAGCTATGAAATCACTGTTAATTATTGTTACTCTTCTGTGCACATATGGGTCGTGCTCCGCACAGCCGATCTTAAAAACAACAACCTACTCCAATCTGATAGTCGCTACCGCGGATGATACTTTGAAAACACAAATCGATAGTTTGTGGCACAAACTTGCATTTGAGAAAGGAGGGTGTTTAACAGGAGGTCAATATTCTTACAATGGGGTTTTCGGTGGAGAACATTGTGTGCTTACTGACGATGCGGAATGGAAACTATTTTTTACGTATCCGAAAAATGAACTTTCCGAATTTCTCATTTCAAAAATGAGTGATACAACGACAACAAGAATTCATACTTGCCCTTTTTATCATGCTACAGCAGGAGAATTGGCGGTTTATTGTCTTCAAAGAATCTACCTGATCAACTGGTATGATTTTAAGGAATTCGAAGAATACAA
>CAYUTR010000483.1:0-2821 GCA_964447465.1 uncultured Chryseobacterium sp. | reverse complement strand
AGTGTGTCTTTGTTTTTGGAGCCGAGTGAATTCTTATAAGCTTTCTCCGCCTCCTCGTATTTCTCTTGCTCGTACAAGGAATTCCCGAGGTTATAACTCGAAACAACTTTTGAAGAATCAGTTTTTGCTGCATCGCGGTATTTCTGTTCCGCTGCCTTGAAGTTTTTGTTTTTGTAAAGACCATTTCCTGAACGTGTGTTTTTCCACGGGTCGTTAGTCTTAACCGTATCCTGGGCCGCTACCTTGAAAAGGATCATCAGCATGCAGATGAATACTGTAATGTGCTTTGTCATTTTGCCTGTATTTTCTGTTTTCTTTTTCCTTCCGCGAGAAATAATTCCACGATGAGGAGTAAAATAATTCCGGCCACCACATAGTGAAATACCGGGGTATAACTTGTTATACGTTGACTGTCTTTGCTTGTTTTGCTGAGATCGTGTAACTGACCCATAATAGTTGTTAAACCAAGGTCTTCGTTAGTTGCACGCACGTAACTGCCATTACCCGCAGCTGCGATTTCTTTCAACAATCCATCGTCGAGTTTAGTGATGACCACATTGCCGTTATCATCGCGTTTCTCAGTCATGTTTCCATTTTCGTCCTGAACAGGAATGGTTGATCCGTCGGTTGATCCTATTCCAATGCAGCATACGATAATTCCTTTTTCAGCGGCTCTCTCAGCGGCAGCAACCGCATCATCTTCATGATTTTCCCCGTCTGAAATAATGATGATTGCTTTACCTCGACCTTCTTCCGAATTATTGAACGCTGTTACCGCCTGATCAATGGCCATACCGATTGCAGTTCCCTGATAGGAAACCGATTCAGTGGAAATGGAATTGATGATCATTTCAGCCGCACTGCGATCGTCGCATAACGGAAGATTCGTGCGCGGTTCACCAGCGAACACGATCGCGCCGAGACGGTCACCTTCCAGATTGGCAAGAAGATCTGTAAGCGCAAGTTTTGCTTTTTCGAGTCGATTCGGTTTGAGATCGTCGGCAAGCATACTGTTGGAAACGTCGATTGCAACAACGATATCAATACCGCGCAGCTTTACAGTTTCTGATCCGCCATGAAGTTGTGGTCCGGCAGCAGCAATGCTTAGTAAAATGCATGCAAGAATGAGCAACGAACCTTTGACAATGCGCAAGAGCTTGCTTTCACCAACAATCAATCGACCGATGAAACTGGATTCAGCAAATGCACGCAATCGTTCTTCTCTCCGGCGGAATGAAAACCAGATCAGACCTGCGGGCACAATCGCCACAAGCATGAACAAGAGGAATACCGGATTTTCAAAACTCATGTTACGCTGTCGAATAAAGTATAACGCAGAACCAATTCAATTCCGAACAGGAACGCTGCAAATAATATCAAGGGAAGAAATTCTTCTTTGCGAGCCTGTGCTTCGTCCTTGTCGAATTCTGTTTTCTCCATCGTGTTGATCTCGTCATAAATCTGCTGAAGCTGGAGATCGTCGGACGCACGGAAATATTTTCCACCGGTTGTTGCTGCCATTTCCATGAGCTGTTGCTCGTCGATGTTCACGGGAGCATATGCACTCACGTAGCTTCCATCAGGATTTTGCATTGTTGGTTGCAAAACATCGCCTTCAGATGCACCGAGACCAATGATGTAAACACGGATGCTGAAAGTCTTCGCTAAACGTGCAGCATCTTCGGGAGAAATAACTCCAGCGTTGTTCTCTCCATCCGTCATCAAAACAACAACACGGCTTTTTGCTTCGCTTAATTCAAGACGTTCTACAGCTTTTGCAAGACC
This sequence comes from uncultured Chryseobacterium sp., assembly GCA_964447465.1. Classification (GTDB taxonomy): domain Bacteria; phylum Bacteroidota; class Bacteroidia; order Palsa-965; family Palsa-965. The sequence continues at coordinate 1,036 of CAYUTR010000483.1, read as the reverse complement.
CATCCCGATGGCAGTTCCATCATCCAGGAAACCTGGCCCGGTGTTTAATATCAGCGTCGAGAGTGCTTCATGATCAGTTGTAAGCGGACACAACGTATATGGCTCGCCGCTGAATACCACCATGCCTATGCGATCATCGGGTCGTGAGCTTACGAATTTCGCCGCTTGTGTTTTTGCCGATTCCATTCGCGATGGTAGGAAATCTGTGGCATTCATACTCGTGGAAACGTCCATGCACATCATGATATCGATTCCGTTTCCGTGATTTTTTCTCCACGCGAGTTTCGACTGCGGACGTGCAAACGCACAGATGAGTAATCCAAGTATTCCCAGGCGCAGCACATACAACACCGGACGAAGTCGCACACGTGTTGGTGTTTTTAGTCCGCTGAAAAATTTCAAAGAAGAAATCTGCATTACTGGCCGGCCACGTCCTCCGAAGAAGAAAAGCAACACCGCCATGATTGGAATGAGTACCAATCCCCAGAGCGCCCAGGGGTATGCAAACGAAACTGTATTCCACCAGCCTATCATTGTTGCGGGTAATAGTTAGGTGGAGGCGGCAATTGTACCGTCGCAAATGAAGTGGACATTACGAAATCGATAGCGTGCTGAATACATTTTTCATTCGTGTATTCATCAGGAACCTGTTTTCCGAATTTCACGAGATCGGCTGTGCGCAATACATGTTCGAGTTCAGAAGTTTTATTTCCGCTATCCGGCATGCGACGCAAACGCATCATGATCTGGTATGTGGTCATCTCCATCGCGGAGAAATGGAATCGTTCAACGACCCAACCACGCATGAGCTCCGTGAGTTCGGTGTAATGTCCCTTCATGTTACCGTCGCGCCACGGCTTGTTGATGGCCATTGCGTTCAGTTTCTGTAAAACAACTTCGTGGGGCAGCAAAACATGTCCTGTTGCGATTGGTGCAACCGGAATTGGTTTTTTCTTTCTGCTCAACAGGAACAGCAATACTGCTGTGATGAGCAGTAATCCTCCTCCAATCCACCACCAGATAGAAATTGATCCGT
>CAYUTR010000482.1:0-2842 GCA_964447465.1 uncultured Chryseobacterium sp. | reverse complement strand
CAGTGCGCAGTACGCAGTTGGCAGTGCGCAGTAAAGCCCGATCAATCAAGCTTTTTAGCAGTCGAGAAAGCCACTGCGCACTGCGTACTGCCAACTGCGCACTGATTCCGACCACCTGTCAATCGCTTGACATTTATCGGGTTGGAAACCTTACTTTTGCCACCTCGAACAACACACCAAAATGCGAAGAATTCTTGTCCTGTTTTCCGCCCTTTTTCTGATCTCTTTTTCGGGATTCGCACAAACGGCAACTATCCGAGGCACAGTTTACAGTGAAAGCACCGGTGAACCAGTGCTTTTTGCCTTAGTTCACCTTGAAGGAACAGCGTACGGCGTACAGACCGACGTGAATGGCTTTTATTCCCTAACGAAGGTTCCTGCTGGCACTTATGTGTTGATGGCACAACAGACGAATTTTTATGCATCGAAAGATACGATCACGGTAAAAGCCGGTGATATTGTCACGAAGAACATTACTATCAAGGCGCGTGTGATGAAAGAAGTCATCATCAACGACAGGAGAACCGACAAAGTAGAGAATCCAACTGTAGGTAAGACCACAATGGATCGCAAAGACATTAATCGTGTTGTTGCTGTTGGTGGTGTTGCTGATATCGCACAATCAGTTCAGGTTCTTCCGGGTGTTGTTAGCTCGGGTGATCAGGGCGGACAACTTTACATTCGTGGAGGAACACCGATTCAGAACAAAGTGTTGCTCGACGGAATGATCATTTACAATCCGTTCCACTCGATCGGTCTATTCTCCGTGTTCGATACAGACATTATCAAGAACATGGATGTGTACACCGGCGGATTCAACGCTGAGTACGGCGGACGTGTTTCTTCCGTGATGGATATCACAACCCGTGATGGTAACCGTAAAAAGTTTGGCGGAAAACTTACGCTATCGCCATTCGGTGCAAAAATGATGATAGAAGGTCCGCTGCAGAGAATGAATGACTCGCTCGGTCGTGGCTCGATCACCTATATGCTCTCTGCGAAAAACTCATATCTCCAGCAGACTTCGAAAATTTTCTATTCGTATGTTGACACGAATGGACTCCCGTTCAACTTCGCGGATTACTACGGAAAACTTTCGTTCAACGGTACAGGTGGTTCACGCTTCTCCGTATTCGGATTCAATTTCAACGATCGCGTTAATCGCTTCAAAGGCTCCGCCGATCTGAACTGGAAGTCGTATGGATTCGGAAGTGCATTCCAGGTTGTACCGAATGCATCTACAACACTCATCCGCGGAAACTTCGCATACTCTTCGTATGTCGTTGAGATGCTCGAAGACAATTACTCTCCACGTACTGACAGCGTGAATGGATTCAACATGGGATTAAACTTCACGTACTTCCAGCGTAAGAACGTTGTGAATTATGGAATTGAAGTACTCGGTTACAAAACCGTTTTCCAGTTTGAGAACAGCGTTCACCGCACAATCGGACAGAAAGAAAATACAACAGAATTCGCTGCATACTTCAAGTACAAGTGGGTGTCGCGCGACCTTGCAAAAGATTCGCTGAAGACAAGAACGCTTGTAATGGAACCCGGCTTCCGTATTCATTACTACGCTTCACTTCCGAATGTTTCGCCGGAGCCGCGTCTTGCATTCAAATACAACCTCACCGACAAAATCCGTTTAAGAGGTGCTGTTGGAATGTATTCACAGAACCTGATTGCAGCAACGTCTGATCGTGATGTAGTAAACCTGTTCTACGGAATTCTTTCCGGATCAAACAATCTGCCGAAAACATTCACCAATGAAGCCGGTCAAGTCGTTGACATCACGCACAAACTGCAGAAAGCAAACCACTACATCTTCGGTATTGAGTGGGATCCAATTGATTCAACTCAGACTTGGGGCAACATTGAATTCACTTTCGAAGGTTACCTCAAAGATTTCCGTCAGCTGACAAACATTAACCGCAACAAACTGTACGAAGACACAGAAGACAATGCCGACAAGCCGGATATCCTGAAAAAGGATTTCATCATCGAAACCGGAAGTGCTTATGGTATTGACTTCGTGATGAAATATACCTTCGGAAATTTCTATCTCTGGACGGTTTATTCTTATGGATTCGTAAAACGTTGGGATGGAATTCAGCATTACCGTCCGAACTTCGACCGTCGTCACAACGTCAACGTTGTGAGTTCTTACATCTTCGGAAAAGACGAGAACTGGGAAGTTGATGTTCGTTGGAATTTCGGTACCGGATTCCCATTCACACCAACACAAGGTTTCTACGAAAGCCTCAACTTTGATGACATCACGAGCGACTACGTGACCCAGAACGGTGATCTGTCGATCATCTATGGCAGCCTGAACTCTCACCAATTGCCAACTTACCACCGTATCGACATCACGATCAAGAAATGGTGGGAATTCAGCGAGTTTTCAAAGCTTGAGATTGCTGCAGGATGCACAAATGCTTACAACCGCCAGAACGTATTTTACTTCGATCGTGTTGCGTATAAGCGTGTTAACCAGCTACCGATCATGCCGAGCTTGTCGATGAACTACTCCTTCTAGGTAGTAGGAATAGGCGACAGGGAATAGAAAGTAGGAACTAAAGAAATTGAAAGGCGATCGTGAAAACTGTCGCCTTTTTCATTCATGGAACATTCCTGATCATCGTTCCACGATTTTAGCTTGCAAATCGTCGTTTTACTGTTGCCTATTGCCCATTACCTATTGCCTAATTCCGTAACTTTGAATCCCGGTTACCAGTCGTTTTTTTACTATGTCTTCTACTAAGTACATCTTTGTAACCGGGGGTGTTTCCTCGTCTTTAGGTAAGGGTATTATCTCTGCTTCGCTAGCTAAGTTGCT
>CAYUTR010000481.1:0-2861 GCA_964447465.1 uncultured Chryseobacterium sp. | reverse complement strand
GCACTGCCGGTATTTCCTGAACAACTCGATGGAGAGAATGTTGTTGTTCCTGTAACCTGTGTCGGAGCTGTGATTGTAACTACAACAGTTCCCGGACAACCCGTTGCATCGGTAACAGTACATGTGTACGTTCCTGCTGCGAGTCCACTTGCAGTTGCTGCATTTCCGCCGCTTGGTGACCATGCATAAGTGTATGGACCTGTTCCGCCGGATGCAGTTACCGTTGCAGTACCAATTGTTCCGCCGAAGCAAATGTTATTTCCTTGCGATTGTAATGTTGCAGTTGGAGGTGATCCTGCAGGAACGTTAACAACCGTTGTTGTTGTACATCCACTAGCATCAGTAATGGTACACGTATAATTTCCTGCAGCTGTTACAGTTGCGGTTGACGCAGTTCCTCCGGATGGCGCCCACGAATAAGTATAACCTGGATTTCCACCTGAAGCGGTTACGCTTGCAGTTCCAAATCCACCAGCGCAGTTGACAGGTGTCGCACTACTGGTTGCTGTAACTGAAGTTGGAGGTTGAGTAATGTTAACTGAAACTGTTGTAGTTGCTCCAACGTTATCGGTTATTGTACAAGTATAAGTACCGGCGCAAAGACCGCTTGCAGTTGCTGCATTACCACCGCTTGGCGACCATGCATACGTATAAGGTGCGGTTCCACCTGTTGGTGTTGCCGTTGCAGATCCTGTACACGCGTTACGACACAAGATGTTCGTCTGAGAAGATGTTGCAGAAAGCGCAGCAGGAACGTTCAGACAGTGTTGAACGCGTGTTGGAACCTGGTTGTTAACAATAAATGTTGCTGACGAAGAAGTCATCAAATTGAAGTTGGAACTTGTTGGTGTGCTGAAGGTCACCGTTACTGTTCCTATCACCGGAGTAAATGCAGTACCAGGACATCCGCTTGCAGGATCATTGGTTTGACCAACTGTATTCGTCCTGATAATATTCGCGTTGAATCCGCTGAACTGTTGATCCGTGACAGAAACATAGTAACCCTGATCACTACACAATCCACCCTCTGGCAAGATTGCAGACAATCCGATAGGCGCATATCCGCGTCCAAACTGCCAGACTCCGGAAGTGTTTATATTTCCAATCATCGTATAGAATGTAAACGAAGGAAATCCAACCACAATTCTTGTTCCGATCACAGAATAACTTCCGTTCGAACATTCCATGATATCCTGAATGAGATAAATGCTGCCGAACGCACTACCGTTCAATCGTCGGTTGTAAGCAACGACAGGTGCAGCGCCTGTTCCATTAATGCTCACAAGGAAAGCATGCACATCATCAAAACCGCCCATCAGGATATTTCCTGTCGACAAACGAATGCTGGAATTAATTCCTTGTGAACTTCCGGTTGCGCCCCATCTCCTGATGTAAGTAAGGTTTCCGGAAAAATCTGTTTTGATCAGAAGCGCCTGACTTGGATAGTCGCCATTGCTGCTTAGTGTACCTGTTCCCTCTGAAGACTGGCCTGTGAAGAAATACCCGTCTGCTGATTCTGCAACGTCGTTGATATAGTGCTCATCGGGGTTTGTTACGCTGATGGTCCACACTTTGCTCCACAACAATCCGCCAGCTGAATTCACTTTGAATCCCATCGCGCTTGTTGTGTCGACGGTGTTCGGACTCACACCATCCCAGAAATAATCTACACCACCACCAACAAGGAAACCTCCATCGGCAGTTTCCATTACGGAAGATCCATATTCGCTCGAAGCGTTCTGCGTAGGATGATTTGGTAATTGATACCGGAACGACCATGTAACATTTCCTGCGGCATCAAGTCGCACGAGTATTGCACCGCCACCGCTGCTTGTTGATTGGCCGGTAAGAATGAATCCACCTGTGCTTACATTTTTAATGTCGCTGAAGGTGCTGGCGAATCCTGCGGTATAAGATTTAGCCCACACTACGTTTCCGTTGGCGTCAATCTTAAATGCATTACCATAGTATGGACCGAAGGAATTGTTCAGGCCTGCAACTACAAATTCTCCGGCAGGAGTTTGCACCATTCCGCCTGCAATGTCGAACGCGCCAACATCATAAGAGTAACGGAAAGTCGTCATCTGTGCATTTGTTGTAAACGGAATCGCTAACAACGCGCACGCCATCATTTTGAAAAACATTTTTTTACTCATGGGTCGTAATTTTACGATTTTGGAATTCGTGAACCGCAAGCGGTTTCATCTCAGCAATTGGTTTGGTGTGGGTATAGAATCTTTGCAATTCTGCCGGAGATGAAGATCGTTAAGCATAGTGTAGAACCACTGAGCTTTTGCAGTGCCTGGGGAACAGGAATCTGCTTGATTTCATCGGGCGGGTTTTGCTGCGGCAAATGTAACATTGCTATGCATACATAGCAAATGCACAGGGAAAACAGCCGTTTTTATATAAGAAGTCAGAATGAGTTATTAGTCGAAAATGGGTGAAAAAGGCACTAAATAGGCTGATTTTCGACGAAAATAATGAGGTGTTAAAATGATTCTCGATGCCGGCATGAATATCAGATCGTGGCTTTTAACCACATAGAAGGATAGAAAAGCGTTAGGTGTTAAGCGTGACGCCTTGAGGCGTCCGACATAGTACACATAGGGTTCTCGTCTCTATTGTGACCTATGTCGGATGCGCTTGTTCGGACGATCGCAGCGCGATGTCTGAATCCAGACAAGCGGCGCTACGTCAGGACGCATCACGCTTAGAAAACAAAGGGCTATCCTTCTATTTCGCTATGTGGTTCAAAAAAGCCTCCATCCCAAGAAGAGATCAGCAATGACGAGTGCCGAGAAGATAACGCTCGCAATTCCGTTCGTGGTGAAGAATGCGCGATTCACTTTACTGAGATC
>CAYUTR010000480.1:0-2871 GCA_964447465.1 uncultured Chryseobacterium sp. | reverse complement strand
CGCTTCTGCCCTTTGGTAAGATTCAATTTGTATTTCGATTCCCCATTACCACGGCTTAGTGCAATTTTCTCCCATGTAATGCTGTAGTTCGCCGGATCGAATTTCTCTTTTGATTCGTCTACTTCGAAAATCACATCCTTGTACGCTGCCATTTCCGGGAATTCCTGTTTGTTGAAGTCAACAAGGAAACGATTGTTCGCCGGATTTGCTTTCACCGGTTTCATCGCATCAACTGGTTGATCCATTCCGTGAGAAATGCACCCGATCTGATACTGACGGTCTGCAAGAAGAACATTCATCAGAGAATCTTTTTTCTTCTCGAGATCAGGTTGAGGCATAGCTTTCACTACATCTTTCCCCTGATAAACCCAGTTACCCATACTTGCATCGAACTGGTACAGATTGTAATCCGTTCCGGTTTGCGCCGAAGCCATTTCAACCGACATTGGTTTGTTCTTGTCGAGATACACCACTGCGCCATTTACAAACGCAGCAACTTCGACCATGCCCGCTGACTCTAACTGATAAGTTGCACCTGCAGAATCGTATTCCATCGGAACACCTGCAAGGAAGAAATCAACAGCATCATGCATTTCACGGTACTGTACATCAACGTTACCTGTTACAGCTGCACCGCTTGCGTCAATAAAACTGTTCGGCTGGAACGTAACTTTCGATCCGTTCGGGTAAGAAATTGTTCCACCCTTTTTTGCGTTCACCTTGTACTCCTTAAACGGAACAGTCACGCCAGCCAATGGCGGAGCAATTGAACGTTTTGTTGGTGCCCATACAGGCGTATTGTTCGGATCATTCTGTCCCGGCTGTACACTTCCATCGTTGTTTACGATTACCGGCCCGTTCGGATCTGTAGTAATTCCTTCTCCGTTTTTGTTCAGGATCATCGCAACAATTGCAATGGTTGCTGCAACAGCTACCACTGAGCCGATAAAGCCGGTGCTTTGCCAGAATGGTTTTTTGATCACCTTTCCCGGTGCAGCTTTATACTGCTTGAGCACGGCGTCAAAATTCTGCCCTGAAAGAATTTCTTCTTGCGTAGGCTTCGGTTTGTCAATATTAATCTTGTAGTTTTTCATGGCATTCGCTATGAATTCTGGACTTTTACGCCCGGTTTTTCTTTTTTTCGATCAGAATTTTTTTGAGCTTTTCGAGAATTCTGTAAGTTCTCACCTTCGCGTTGTTCTCAGTGATGTCGAGAATGTCGGCGATTTCTTTGAACGGTCTTTTCTCAAAAAATCTCATTTCCACTAATTGCAGATCGTCCTCTTCCAGTTCTGCCACCGCAGCCGACAATACCGGCATCCATTCTGCATATGGATCTTCTTCCATTTCCGACACCATGTCACCCATTCCAACGGAATCGATATTCACCGTGCGTTGTACCTGCAACTTGCGCAACACGGTGTACACCTCACTCTTCGCAATGCGGTACAACCACGATGCGAAAGGCACACCTTTGAATTCATACTTGTACAGGTTCTGCATCGCTTTCAGAAACACCTGCGAAGTCACATCGTGTGCAACTTCTTTATCATCTAACCTCTGCCACACGTACAGGAAGATGCGCTCATAATACCGGTTATACAGACCCCTGAATTCCTCAGGATCCTGCTTCGCCGCCTCCACCAGGATCTGCTCTTGCTGCATGTCCTCCCTGGTAAAATGGTATTTTGAGACAACCTCCATATGTGGGGGTTTCATGGTTATGGACCGCATTGGCAACTGCTTTTATTGCCTCTATAACGTCCGGTGAATGAAAAGATACAGTGTCGGAAACACGAAAGACCTGCCTTGCAACAGGTCTTTCTGTGCTTTAATTCAATTACTATTAATGATTGACAACCAGTCGTTTAGTTACGATCTGTTCGCCGAATTGTAATTCATAGAAATACACGCCGTTTGCAAGGCCGCTCACATCGATGTTCCATGTGTTGTAGCCCTGCTGCTGATCGCTGGTTGTAGATTGAACCTCGTTACCCAGCACATCGCGTAGCACCAGATTCACCTTGCCATTTTCAGGAAGCGTGTATCCAACTGTTGTGGTTGTACCTGAAGGGTTCGGATACGCATCCTCGAGAACAAGTCCCGGAGCAGCGTTCTCATCCAAACCAACTGTACAAGGTGGAATGCGTGAGAAGCAGATATCATCCACTGCCCAACCTTCCGACTGGATGCTGGCATTTGACCCAAAGCGGAAACGAATGATTACCGGACCTGCCGTTTGGAAACGAATATCGCGTTGCTGCAGTACCCAACCACCACCAGTACCACCGATATTCGGTTGTGTTCCGGCACCAAGTCCGCTACACGTGTTGTAGTTGTACCACTGTGGATCGCCGTAGTTACCATAACGCTGCCATGTCTGACCATAGTCGTGTGAGAATTCAATCACGCCACCGTCGTTATTGGCCTGCGTCATGTAATTCGTCCAGTACTCGAGGTGATAACAGTTCACTGTGTCAACTACAAACACTGGCAGGAATAATCCCGAGCTATCGTTCTGCAGGTGATTCAGCGTAAGCTCTGTCATCCATGCACCGGTTCCTGCGTGAGCAGTAGTGATGATGTTCTTCGATGGCAGACCCTGTTCCCAACTGCACTTGCGGTCAACGAAGTCAAGTGCGTTCATAGTAGTAAGCGCCGGAACACCATTACCCACTTCAAAGTTGTTGCAATACGGATAAGTTGCGAACGTGTCCATCACGGAAACATACCATGTTGTAGTATCATCAGGTGCATAAGTATCATTCAATCCGTTTGGAAGCGACACCCATGTTTTCACTGTGTGATATCCCGGCGAAGCGCCTGTCCACTGCGTCGAGAATACATGCTGACGAGCTTGTCCCGGCTGAA
>CAYUTR010000479.1:0-2903 GCA_964447465.1 uncultured Chryseobacterium sp. | reverse complement strand
GTGAATGATGATCACAAGTATCTCTACAGCGATCTCGGTTATTACTACGTAAAGCATATCATCGAAGAAGAACAGGATATGCTGGAAAGCGATTACGTGATGAAAGAGTTTTACCGTCCGCTTGGTTTGCCTACAATGGGTTACCAGCCGCGATTACGATTTGCATCTGCGCATTGCGCTCCAACCGAGAACGACACGAAATGGCGCAAGCAACAATTGCAAGGCGATGTTCACGATCAGGGCGCAGCAATGCTTGGAGGAATTGGTGGTCACGCAGGAGTGTTTAGTAACGCGAATGATGTTGGCGTGATGATGCAGCTTTATCTCAACGGAGGAACGTACGGAGGCAAACGATATTTCCAGTCGGAAACCGTCGCTGAATTCACCGGTTACCAATTGAAAGATTGCCGTCGCGGTGTATGCTTCGACAAGCCCGATCAAGATCCGAAGAAAGGTGATGCGGCGAGCGAATCAACTTCCTGTGCGAGTTTCGGTCACCAGGGATTCACCGGCACACAAGCGTGGGCTGATCCGGAAACCGGACTGGTGTTTGTGTTTCTATCGAACAGAGTTTATCCGGATACAGAGCCGAATAAGTTGGCGAAAGAGGGGATAAGAGGGAAGGTGATGGAGGAGCTTGTGGTTGGATTGAAGCACGCAAAAAAATGATTTGCTGATTTGCAGATATGCTGACCCTTCGACAGGCTCAGGACAGGTTTGCAGATGGTGTTCGGTGTTAGCAGCTAATCTTATGATAGGGATGAGAATTTGAGCGATCTGTAATTTTCAATATTGAATTCATTAGCGTAAATTTGTAGCATGAAATCGTACGTAATTACGCCAAGAGATAAATCGGAACTTCGTCTGATAAGCGAATTCATAGAGTCTTTGGGACTTTCCGTTTCTTCATTTACTCAGGAGGAAATGGAAGATTTAGGTCTGAGCAAGTTGATGAAGGGTGTTGATCGGAAGAAGACGGTAACCAAAGCTTCAATTCTCAAGAAGCTCCGCAAGTAGCATGCAGGTTGTTTTCCTTAAGAGATTCTCAAAGGATTTAGATGACGTTTCCGCTAAGAATGTGAAACACACTTTGGAGTCGTTTATTGAAGAGGTCGAACGTACTGCTTCCTTGAAAAATCATCCAAATATTAAGAAGTTGACCGGTCACAAAACCGCTTTTCGTTTGAGAATCGGAGACTATCGGGTTGGTATGTTTATTTCAGGAGATGTGGTTGAATTCGTGCGGATATTACACCGAAAGGATATTTACAAGGTATTTCCGTAATCTCAGATTGATAGCCGAGCATCAACTATCCACTAGTTACTTCGGTAGGGGCATTTCAAATTTGTTCGGTGCATTTCCGTTCTTGGGACTTCCCAAATCGGGCTTTCCTAATTCTAATCGTTTTAGATATTCACGCGGATATAAATTTGATGCCACAAACAAGTCGGCGTACCTCGTTACAGAGTGAGAACTGGTCTCGGCGTCATAAGGACCTTTATCGGCACTGAATGTTACCACAATACAACCGCCATCTAACAATTCAATGATCCGTTTGGTTTGATATCTCGCGGTGGAAAGTTTTGCGGTTTTGTACCCACCGACATGAGTAAATCCTTTGACGTCCCTTACTTCTTTGACAGAAGTATCCGAGATCATTCCCTTTCTTGATTTAGAATCCAATTGAACTGCTGTCACCTCAATAATGAAGTCGTCATTGGGGTCGATAATCTCATACCCATAGATTCCATTCAACTTACTCTTCGATATCTTATAACTCATTGGAAGGATGGCACGCAAGAAATAATTCTGAACCCTGAATGTATCAGTACTAACTTGGAGACTAAAGTTGATTGGTCCGAAGTCCACCATCGCATTGCGGTTGGTACTGATGAATTGGTTTGTAAATACATCAAATGAATTCACGGCTGCTGTAAGATCAGGCTCATTCAAGTAGGCGTGCAGTGTGATAGTTAACACCTGTTTTCTGTTTAACGCGAACGTGTACACTTTCTTTGTTAACGGTGGACAGGTCCGGCAAGAACCTATCTTCTTCGGCTTGTAGTCCTCAAACGTTGCTTCCCATCCATTAATTTCTTTATTGCTAATAGTATATTCCTTGCTGTTTTCAGTTTTGGGTAGAGGCTTATTTGTGATTTGAACTCCAATAAATGTGTTTGGTTGTGTCGGAATATTTTTTTGAGGAAACTCCGATTTGCAATTCCATCCCGAAGTAAATTGGACACTATCGTGGACGACAAACGGGCTCCAGCCGTCTATAGCATTCACTTGAAAGTAGATGTTGTTTACCTGGAAAGTATCCACCGAATTATCATCCTGTCCATGAATAGAATTCTGGAGGAGTAATAGAAAAAATATGAGAGTTAATTTGTTCAAGACAAAGGCAATACTACTTATTCGAATGCAACGCCATCCGATTCCCTTCACAATCCACAAACAGCGCCATGAAACCAGCATCCTGTGCGATCAGTTTTTTCTTCATGAGAATTCTTCCGCCGATGGCATCCACGCGATCGAGAACGACTTGTAAATCGGGATTGGCGTTGAGATAGATCACGGGCCCCCATACGCTGGGCTTGTAGAATTCTTCGTTGAAGCAAAGTGCGCCTGAAACTTTACCGCTGCCCGGTACCGAAGGGAAGAATCCCATTTTGATTGGGCCCATCTGCGACTCGGTCATTTTGATGTCGAAGATGAATTCGTAGAATTTTTTGGCTCTCCCGAAATCAGCGACGGGAATTTCGAACCAGTTGAGGACGTTTGATTTGTCGTTCATGCTTTCGAAGATAAGTAATAGTCAGGAGATCGTGGTGCCTGCAGCGCTCTACACGGAGACACGGCGAAACGGAGATGCCCGTTGTTTTCTAAACCCACGAGAAAC
>CAYUTR010000478.1:0-2904 GCA_964447465.1 uncultured Chryseobacterium sp. | reverse complement strand
TAACGGTTATCGATCACCAGAAATGCGTTCTTGTGATTGAGTCGAACAAACCGCGTATCATTTATCGTGGAGAAGAGCTTCCGAAATTTGATGCAATCATTCCGCGTATCGGCGCAAGCGTAACATTTTACGGTGCTGCAGTTGTTCGTCAGTTCGAGCAGATGCATGTATTCTCTACACTGGAATCACAAGCACTCGTACGCTCACGCGATAAACTCCGCAGCCTGCAGCTTCTTGCAAAAGCTGGATTGGGAATGCCGAAAACTGCATTCGCATCGAGTCCGAAAAATATTGATGACGTATTGAATCAGGTTGGGGGCGCACCGGTGGTGATCAAACTTCTCGAAGGAACACAAGGCATTGGTGTGATTCTCGCTGAGACACGCAACTCGGCGAAATCAGTTATCGAAGCATTTCTCGATGTAGAAGTAAACATCCTCGTTCAGGAATTTATCAAAGAAGCTGGCGGTGCCGATATCCGTGCGTTCATTGTCGACGGACAAATTGTTGGTGCAATGCGCAGACAAGGGGCTGAAGGGGATTTCCGTTCGAACTTACATCGCGGAGGAACAGCTTCACTGCTCGAGCTTTCTCCGGAAGAAAAACTCACTGCGATCAAAGCCGTGAAAAAACTCGGACTAGTGATCGCAGGTGTAGACATGTTGCAGTCGGCGCGTGGACCGTTGGTGATGGAAGTAAATTCTTCCCCTGGACTCGAAGGAATTGAGGGCGCCACGAAGATTGATATTGCGGCAAAAATTATTGAGTACGTAGAACGGAATGAGTTTCATCAGCATACGGTTTGAGGCACACCGCTTCGCTCATTGTCCCCCTTCGACTACGCTCAGTTTGACAATGATCGTGAGTCGAGATTTATTGTCAGACTGAGGGTAGCCGAAGGTTGACGGCCAAGGAATCAAGTAAATATAATTTATGGGCAAACCATTCAACATCCAAGGCAAATCAATCGCTCCTGGCAAACACGCGCAGGTAGTTCTGAATACGTACCGTCTGCCAACGCACACCAACATTGAAATTCCGGTTTACGTTTTCAATGGGAAGAAACCCGGTCCAACGATTTTGTTTCTCGCAGGAATGCACGGTGATGAAATCAATGGTGTGGAGATTGTTCGTCAGCTGGTAAAACGCGATGACCTGAAATCACTGAAGCGTGGATGTGTGATTGCAATTCCCATCATCAACATTATTTCATTCATCGCAGGTTCTCGTGATCTTCCGGACGGACGCGATCTGAATCGCTGTTTCCCGGGAAATACTTCAGGATCATTGGGAAGTCGCATTGCAAACGACTTACTCCAAACGATCATTCCGCAAATCGATTTCGGAATTGACTTTCATACAGGTGGAGCAAAGATTACCAACTACCCGCAGATCCGCTGCGTTTTCGACGACAAGAAAAATCTGGAGATCGCAAAAATATTTGCGCCGCCGCTCGTGCTGAATTCTCCTTTCCGCGATAGCACGTTGCGAAAAGAAGCCGCGAAAATTGGAAAACAGATTCTCGTTTTTGAAGGTGGAGAATCTCACCGCTTCGATCGTCCGAGTATTGAAGAAGGAATCAACGGATGCATTCGCACACTCAATCACTTCAAGATGATTGACGCAGATGTCCCCGATCACAAACCGGTTTTCCTTCCGAAAACTTCCTGGATACGTGCCAAGAGTTCCGGATTATTTCACACCACGAAACAGTACGGACAGAAAGTAAAAAAAGGTGATGTGCTTGGATTGATCTGCGATCCGTATGGAGAAACAGAACAGAATATTGTTGCACCGCATACGGGTTACATTGTTGGTATCAATAATCAACCGGTAGTTAATCAGGGTGATGCGTTGATCCACATCGGGCTCGTTACCAAATAAATCAACCACATAGGATCATAGAAAGATAACCCGTGGTTTTCTAAAGTGCGTTTCACTTGGCATAGATCACAATAGAGACGAAGACGCTATGTGAACTATGACGGACGCCATAAGGCGTCGCGCTTAACACGCTACACTTTTCTCTGATTCTATGTGGTTAAAAAAAGCCACGATCTAGGAGAAGGGATTTTCCGGCTTATCCTTGTTCTTATATTTACTCGTATCCGGCTGCGGAATATATCCGGTGTACTGCTGCGGTGGTGGCGGCGACAGCGGTACCTGCTGAAATGTTTGTGGCTGAGGATAACGATTGTTGTACGGATTCGGTTGTTGCTGCCAACCAGCATCCATCTGCTGACGAATTGCCGCCATTCGTTCGTTATAGCGCACCTCCCATCTTCCTGATCGTTCCAGCTCGCGATTGTATTCGGAAATTTTCACCGCGTGAATAATCATGAAAATTAATCCGATCAATCCCATCGCGGGTCCGCCGTATGGAATAATGCAGAAACAAATCAGAATACATCCGGTGAGACCCATTGCATAGCCGGGTTTCTCTTCGCGTGGAAACATGTTGCGCACGAGTAATTCTTTTGCGATGCCATCAGCAACTGCTCCGATCACCATGAACTGCCAGATCAATCCGAATAAAGGAATCATGCACAACCAAACTGCGCCCGGTTCCATTTTTCGGATGTCGTGCGAAACCTGGTCAATGGCTTTGTTCATCACAATCAGCCAGATGATTACTGTGACCAATCCTGCGATGATGAATAAAACCCAGAGTGTGTTTACCAGCTCGTCGAAACCCATGAGGCTAAATTACTAATTCAGTAGGCAGTTTGGCGGTTCGGCAGTAGGCAGTAAGGTATCGGAATTGTCAATTGATGCTAAAATCCCGGCTAACTTTTTTTGACTGCCTACTGCAAGACTGCCCGACTGCCTACTGTTATTTAGGTTTCCACCTATCCCACGCATCATTCGACGGTGGTGAATCCGGTGGTGGAAAATCGTTTGCCG
>CAYUTR010000477.1:0-2907 GCA_964447465.1 uncultured Chryseobacterium sp. | reverse complement strand
TTCATTTCGATGATTTCCAAAACAAGAATGAATCTTGCCGATGAAAGTGCCGCAACGGAAAATTATTACAACCGCATGCTTGCAAGCGACGGACTTGGATCGAAGCCATGGGAAATGCATACTCCTGGAGGAGCCGCGAAGTCGGGACTGGATGAAGCATGTGTACGCCGCAGTGACATTCTGGTTCGCGAGTTGATTCCGAATCAAGTTACCGTGTTGGATGGATGGAGCATATCGACCAATAGCTTCGGAATGCGCGATAAAGAATACGCAATGAAGAAACCCGAGGGAGTTTATCGCATTGCAATTCTTGGCGCTTCGTATGAAATGGGCTCTGGTGTTCCGCAGGATAGTGTTTTCGAGGCAGTGCTGGAACGAATTCTTATAGACTCATTCCGCATACAGAATATTGAAGTTTTAAACTTCTCAGTTGGTGGTTATCACCTTCCGCAGCAAGTATGGGTTGCACAAAATAAAATTCCGCAGTTTGAGCCCAACCTGATTTTGTGTTTTGTTCATCCTGCTGATGCAACGCGGAACAGTAATTACATGGCGAGTTTAGTGAAGAACGGAACCAATCTTGTGTACCCGGAATTGTATGCGATCAAGAAGGAAGCAGGGGCTGAACAGTTCATGGATGAGAAGGTACTGGTAAACCGACTATATCCGTTCAGTCACCGTATAGCCACGTGGTCGTTGTTCGAAATAGAAACTGCAGCACACAAAATGGACGCGGAATTTGGAGTGGTCTATATTCCAACACTCACTGAAGTAAATGATGTCGAGTTTTATCGTGAGTTATATAAACCTGTATACCAGACAGGTGATTATCCACAGATGGAACCTCCACTATTTTTCGACATGGCCGATATATTCAAAGGGCATGAATCGGATTACAAACTGGAATCAGATCCTACGCATCCCAATTCGAAAGCACATCATTTGATCGCCGTCGAACTTGCGAATCGATTAGGCTCCTACATGTTCAGCAATAAATAGATCGCCAGAGATAAATTTCCTATATTTCTGATTCAACTGAAAACCATTATGTCTGCAGAAATCAGGAGCGAAGTCAGGAATTTTCTAAATACTAATCTTTCAGGCGGCGCCGAATCCATTCAGGATGATACGAAGCTAATCAGCACACGTTTGATCGATTCGATTCTTGCCTTGCGACTGGTTAGTCATCTCGAAGAAAAATTCAAAATCGAGTTTGAAGCACATGAGGTGACACAGGAAAATCTGGAAACGATTGATCGGATTGCGGAGTTCGTGGAGTCGAAACGTAAATAGTTCATCGTTCACAGTTAAATCGACGCCGTTGAAAAGTCTACGTAATTCAGAGTTCTCAGATCACGTAGCATTAGCAGATACGTCAGGGAATTCTCTAACTTATCGTGAACTTAATCAACGGGTTGAACTGTTTATTGACTATTTAAAGAGTAAGGGCGCCACTTCCGGTTCTCGCTTTGCAATTCTGCAACATAAAACATTTGAATGTGTAGTTGCCATACTTGCATCGCGTTCTATAGGCGCAACGTATATTCCAATTGATCCATCGGCACCTGCTTCACGGATCCGCACAATTATTCAAGATTGTGATCCTGATGTTCTGATCTGTGACCCAAAACTGTTTCCGTCAGATATTCCGTGTCAGCTTGAAGTGTGTTCTTGCGTTCAAGGAATGGAAAATACTTGTGTGACATTTTTGTCATCGAGTCATCCGCAGAATGAAGAGTTCGCGTACATACTTTACACATCCGGCTCAACCGGCGTCCCGAAAGGAGTTTGCGTTTCCGAGTCAGCCGCAAGTGCATTCATTCAGTGGAGTATCACAACTTTTGATGTAAAAGCCGGTGACAATGTTTCATCGATCGCACCATTTCACTTTGATCTTTCTGTATTCGATTTGTACGTGACATTGGAGCAAGGAGCAACACTACATTTGTTTCGCGCTGAAGAAATTCAGAATGTTCGTGCTCTGGCAGAATACATTGCCTCAAGAAAAATAAATGTGATTTATTCCACTCCAACATTTTTCTCCACGCTTCTTTTATATGGCAAGGCCGAAAAATATGACTGGAGCGCCATACGTACAATTCTATTCGCAGGCGAAGTTTTCCCCGTGAAGACATTGCATCAACTAATGTCATTGTGGAACAGTGCACGGTTTTATAATTTGTATGGCCCAACGGAAACAAATGTTTGCACGTACACGGAAATCTTCAAAGATGATTCGAGGACCATCCCCTACCCGATTGGCTTACCTTGTCGTGATCATCAAATAGAAATTACAGAACAAGGTGAATTGCTCGTTGGTGGACCGCATGTTGCAAATGGATATCTCCATCGTCCCGAACTGACTGATTCGCGATTTTTCGTCGTAGGAGAAAAGCGTTGGTTTCGCACCGGCGATCATGTTGAAAAAGATTCAAACGGTAATCTCATATATAAGGGGCGGTTTGACAGAATGGTGAAACGTCGCGGATATAGAATAGAGCTCGGGGAAATTGAAGTGGCCTTAACACAACATCCTGCAATCCCTGCGGCTGTCATAATTCCAATGACTTTACCCGACGGAACTTTGAACCTGATTGCAGTTGTTTCGACCACGACGGGCAAGGACCTTGATCTTGTAGAGATAAAATCGTTTCTGATCAAATTGATTCCGGATTATATGCTGCCTGACGCTGTGAAAACAGTTGATTCGTTTCCCAAAACAGGTTCAGGGAAGGCAGATTACCTTAAGCTGGAGCAGGAAATTGTATCTTCATTACTGAAATGAATACACCCGCTATCGATATGCGTCAGGCTGCAATTGAACACGCGCTTCAATTGAACAAGCATGATTCGTTTGCTGCGAAGTGGAAATCGTCGTCGGGGTTGTTCTTTGCCGGGCTTACACTT
>CAYUTR010000476.1:0-2924 GCA_964447465.1 uncultured Chryseobacterium sp. | reverse complement strand
AGAAATGGATGAGTTGAACAACAGAAATAATACACCGGCACAACTGCTGATCCGCGGAAGCGCAATCCGTCCGGTTTATCCTTACAACTTCGCAGTGATTCCAACGGATTCTGTGACATTAAAAGCGTCGACTGTGAATCCAATGGAACCATTCCGTTCCTGGAGATTTGAAATTGACACCACGGATCTTTTCAATTCACCATTCAGGATTTCACAGCAGTTGTACGATTCGGGTGGCGTAGTTTCATGGCATCCTAATCTTACATTCACCGACAGCACAGTTTATTTCTGGAGAGTGAGTCCTGATTCACTTACTACGGGTGATGCGTTCATCTGGTATATGCATTCATTCCAATATATCGCAGGCCAAACAGGTTGGGGACAAGATCATATCTTCCAGTATACTGATGATGGTTACCAGTTCGTGAAACTGAATCGCCAGCAACGCGATTTCGATTTTGTAAACGATGTGAAAGTGCTTTCGGTTAAAAATGGAGTTTACGGACCTACGGTTGTTTGGAATGAAGTGTATTACAAACTCAACGGAGCTACCCAGCATATTTTTTCGTGTGCTCCGGCGTTCGGATATAGCGGCGTTACAATCGCGGTGATCGATCCTGTTACAGGAAGTCCCTGGTACCACTCTTCCGATTCAGTATGGGTATATCCGAATGGTGTTATCAATTGCGTTGGAGATACAAATCAACCTCTTTACGGGTTCGATATTTTTGATGTTAATCCGAACAACCGCGACGACATCCGCGATTTCATCAATGCAATTCCGACAGGATATAATGTGCTTGTCTACAGCCAGTATCTGCATTACAACACTTCGTACGATCTTTCGTTGCAGACTGCACTACAGGGAATCGGTGCGTCACCTTCAGGTGTTGGTGGATCTGTAGTTCCGGATACTTTACCCTGGATCGTGTGGGGCACAAAAGGAGCCGCTCCGGGAACTGCGCAGGAAGTAATTGGTACTGTAGGTTCACAATACATTTATCTCACCGATACATTCCAGACGAACTGGTACGGAGGATATGTTGCATCGCCGCTTATCGGACCTGCTCAATCGTGGGGATCACTTCACTGGAAACAGCATGAAGTGGAAACTCCGGATTACGACAGCGTATACCTTGAAGTAATTGGAGTGCGGTTGGATGGAGTTGAAAATCATTTGTTCAATCTCAATGAAGACTCAACCGACCTATTCAATCTGGGCTTAGTAGTCAACTCAACATTGTATCCGTACATACGTCTGGTTGCGCACATGAAAGATGATACATCTCGCACTCCACCGCAACTCGATCGCTGGCATGTACTATTTACACCTTGGCCGGATGCAGCGGTGAATCCGCAACGGGCATTCAGTTTCTATAACGATTCATTACAGGAAGGTGATACGGCGCGATTTGTAATTGGCGTTGAGAATCTTACTCCGTGGGCGTTTACAGATAGCTTGCTCATAAGCTCCTGGATCATTGACGAGAATCGTGTGCGCCACGACTTACCGCGCTTGCTGCGTGCTCCATCTTTCATTGGAAATACATGGTATCCGCAAACAATTGCAGTGAGCACGGAAGGTTACCCTGGAAATAATGAGCTGTGGGTCGAAATCAACAAGGTTGGCGATCCGAATACTCAGCCGGAATACGTGCACTTCAATAACGTGATCATGTATCCGTTCGCTGTGGGAACAGACCACACGAATCCTTTGATGGATGTAACGTTCGACGGTGTGCATATTCTGGATGGTGATATTATTTCCGGTAAGCCAACGATTCTCGTCACGCTGAAAGATGAAAATCAATTCCTCGCACTGAATGATACTTCAGATTTCAAAGTGTTCCTGCGTACTCCATCGCAGAGTGTTCCGCAGTTGATTCCGTGGAGCAACGAAATGCTTTTCACACCGGCAGTGTTGCCGAACAACAGCGCGAAGATTTTATTCACACCACTTTTAACCGAAGATGGTATTTATGAACTCATCATCCAGGCAGAAGACCGATCCGACAATGCAAGCGGGATGATTGATTACACAATTACGTTTGAAGTCATTAACCGCTCGACCATCACAAACGTATTGAACTACCCGAATCCGTTCTCCACTTCTACCCGCTTCGTATTTACGTTAACTGGAAATGAAGTTCCTGATGTATTCACGATTCAGATCATGACCATCACCGGAAAAGTGGTGCGCGAAATTGACAAAGATGAGCTGGGCAACATTCACATTGGCCGCAACATCACGGATTATGCGTGGGACGGACTCGATGAGTTCGGCGATCCACTTGCAAACGGAGTTTATCTCTATCGCGTAATTACCCGCATGAATGGTGAGGCAATCGAACAGCGTGAAAGCGGTGCTGATCCGTACATTATTAACGGCTGGGGCAAGATGTACCTTATGCGGTAGGACCTCACGAGGTGGTGTCAGGATCCCAATCCTGACACAGCCACGAGCCAGGTTCTCAACATAAGCCACGATCTTTCTCCTCAGAAATTAAGGCTATTAAACCTATACAAGTTAGATGCGTCAAATCAACATGAAAAGATTCCTTCTCCTCACAATCGCACTCCTGACATTCGGAGCCTTCACTACACTCGACGCGCAACGTGGCCCTAAACCGCGTAAGCACAAAGCAGCCGTTCACAAGGCCGATAAAGTGCACGCCAGACGTGTACTGCGTCGCACTGCAATTGTGATCCGTCACGCGCAAACCTGTTTGCAGACCAATAAAAACTATACGGGTGATCTTGCAAAATCAGTTGCGCATCAACGCTTTGCGCGTAAACTGTATTTCGAAGGAAAATATATGCGCGCGATGCACCAATCGCGTCGTGCACGACAGCTCGCAATGCTTTCCATTCAGGCCAACAAAGGCACTGAACCAACCGGAGCAGCCAATGAGAAAGAAGACGAA
>CAYUTR010000475.1:0-2940 GCA_964447465.1 uncultured Chryseobacterium sp. | reverse complement strand
CGAAAATAAAATATGAACAAACTCCTCCTGCGTCAGGTTGTGAAGTGTTGGGGGGCTATTAACCAGGTTCCCCCCGAGTTGATTCCTTTCCTCTCGACAATCAGTCATACATACGATCATCAAGATAAGGACCGTACGATGCTCGAGCGATCAATTGATATCAGCTCAAATGAAATGATTGAGCTCAATGACCGGCTCCGTGAAGAATCACGTGAACTTGAAAAAGCCCATGTTGAGCTAACGACCTTGTTTGACAATATTGAAACGGTATTCTTCACTGTCGATATGACACAGTACAAAGTGGTCCAAATGTCGGCTTCCTGCGAAAAAATATATGGATATACATCGCAGGATTTTCTCAACGATTCCGACCTGTGGTTTAACGTGGTGCTCGATGAAGACAAACCCATCATAGAAAGCAATTACCCTGCAATGCATGCGGGCCAACGTTTTTCACACATTCACCGCATACTTGCAAAGGATGGAACAATACGCTGGGTAGAAACTAAAATTACACCCACTTTGGGAGCTGACGGCAAGGTTGTGCGCATTGATGGCATAACTGTAGATGTTACCGAGAAGAAGGAGATAGAGGAGAAGAACAACCAACTCGAAATCCGGTTTCGAAAACTAATTGAACATAGCCACGATGGAATTGTATTGCTTGGTGCTGAAGGACGCGTTCAATATGTTTCCCCTTCTGTAGAACGTATATTGGGTTATTCAGTTGATGAACTGAATGCCGCTGATCCCGTGGATTATTTTCATCCTGAAGATTACCCGATGGTCATGACAATACTCGGGGAAATCAAGAGTGAATCCGGAGCAAGTAAAAATATTGTGTACCGGATAAAAAATAAAGCAGGAGAATGGAGATGGATGAGCATCAACATTACCAACCTGCTGCATGAAAAATCCGTGAATGCTCTTGTGTTCAACTATGAAGATATCACAGAGCGAACAGAAGCCGTACAACAGATCGAATTTGACCGTCGTAACCGTGATGCGCTCATCAATAGCACCAACGATCTCATGTGGAGTTTTGATTCCGAACTCCACCTAATCACGGCCAACCAGGCTTTTTTAAGTGCAATGAAATATGTAAACGGAATTGATCTGAGTCCCGGGGACAAGCTCCAGGATGAATCCAACTTTCCATTGCAAACATTGGTAAAATGGAAAGGGCTTTATTCCCGTGTCTTATCCGGAGAATCATTTGTGTACGAGAATCATGAGGAGTTGCCATATAGTCAATGGTCAGAACTGTCTCTGAATCCAATTGTAGAAAACGGAAAAGTTATCGGTGGTTCCTGCGTGCGGCACGACATAACTGAGAAAAAGCAGAACGAACAAAAGTTAATTGCCAGTGAGAGAATGATGTCGGAAGCACAACGAATTTCCAGTTTTGGAAGCTGGGAACTGAGCTGTGACTCCGCGGGTGAAATTATTCCTGAATCCGTTGTTTGGTCACAAGAGGTTTATCGGATTTACGGTTACGATCCTGAAACACATATTCCGAATATATTCAATCAAGAGGAACGGATTTTTCAGCAGGATAAGGAATTGGTTTCCGGATGGAGCGAAGCAATTATGCATGGAGATTCTCCCGGCTCGATTGATTACAGAATACATAGACCTGATGGAGAGATACGATGGGTCAAAATAAGTGCTGATCTGATCATTCATGAAACTACCCACAATAGAAGTAAAATTGTGGGCACCATCCAGGATATTACTGAGCGTAAGTCCCTGGAGAGGGAACGAACGCAGGTAACAAAAGACCTCGTTCAAAAGAACAAGGAGCTGGAACAATTTGCCCACATCGTTTCCCACAATCTCCGTGCGCCGGTTGCTAATATTATGGGTCTGACCTACCTGATGAAACTTTCAGATCAGGACAAGGATACGCATGAACAATGCGTTTCGGGTCTTACGATTGCCGCACAACGACTTGATGATATTATTAAGGATCTCAATAAAATATTGCAGGTAAAAAGAGGGATGACAGAAAACAAATCGGTTGTGGAACTCGAGTCACTGGTGCAGAATATTATGGAGAGCATTCAGATGCAGATTGATCAGGCTGAAGTAACCATCAACACCAATTTTACACAGGTGGCCGAAATTTACACGATCAAAAATTATTTACACAGTATATTCTACAATCTGATCTCTAATAGTATTAAGTACAGGCGCACTTCGGTCAAACCAGTAATTGAGATCACCAGTCGTGTTGAACAAGGTAAAACGTTTCTCTCGTTCAAAGACAATTGCAAGGGTATTGATCTCGTTAAACACAGAGAAAATGTTTTCGGATTGTACAAGTGCTTTGATAGCGACGTTGAAGAAGGAAAAGGGCTCGGCATGTATATGGTGAAAACGCAGATCGAGTCATTGGGTGGAAAAGTTTCCATCAATAGCAAGGTGAACGAAGGCACGGAAATCACCATCGAACTCGCGAACGCGTCGTAATCATTGCCTGTATATAGAGGCTTTCGGAAAATTATTGCGACTTTTGCGATGTGAAGAAAAGCGCAGTATTGATTCTGAGTTGTCTGTTCAGCATTCTAGCGATTGCACAACAGGATACTGTGCGTAAACCAAGAAAGCTTCATCTCGGCGTTTACTCGAGTTTATCGTACCAGGTTGCCATGAATGGTAAGACCGCTGATACCGATCTCGGAAATTTCGGATTCACCGGATATCTCCAGCCCGAACTTGGAATTGGTGTACGCTACCAACAGGATTCAACAGAGTTTGCTCTCGTTACTTTGTCAGTAGCCAGACTTGGTTTCACACTCAGCAGCGGAAATGTTCTTTACGATAACGGAAACGAATATCCGATATACAATCGTCTTGATCTGATGATGAATAATTATTCACTCGAGACATCGTATCACCGTCGCATCACGAAAGATAATCGCAACCGTTACTTGTCGC
>CAYUTR010000474.1:0-2948 GCA_964447465.1 uncultured Chryseobacterium sp. | reverse complement strand
CAAGTACACATTCCTTGCTTTGTTAAAGCGCTTTTGCAAAGTCTGCCGACTCTGGACATCAATTGGTTCTTTCCAATAATTGCTCATACACGAATACCAATTACAAGTACATCATCCACCTGCTCAAGGTTCCCTCTCCACGATTCAAAAAGTACGGCAAGCTTTTCACGCTGCACATCTGGTGATTCCACTGCCATCATCACAAGTGTTTCCTTCAACTGAGAATATTTGAATTTCTTACCGCGCGGGCCGCCGAACTGATCAGCAAAACCATCGGTGAAAGAATAAACAACATCACCTTTCTGTAATTGTGTTTCCTGAAGTGTAAACGACGACGGCTTTCCTTCGTGCAAACCAACAGGCTGCTTGTCTGGACGAAACTCAATCAACGTACCATCACGAACGATCAGTAGATGATTATTTGCAAGTGCAAAACTCAGATGATTCGTTGCTTTGTCAAAACAGAGTAAAGCGCAATCCATTCCATCCTTGCCCGATTCAATTGCGCCATCCGGATTCAGCGAAGCAATGATTGCATCACGTTGCTTATTCAGCACCTGGTCAGGACTTGAAATTTTCTGCTCCGTAATCAGTTCTTTCAGAATCGAAATGTTGAGCAGCGACATGAATGCTCCCGGAACTCCATGACCAGTACAATCTCCAACGCAAAGCCAGAATGCCCCACCGCCGTCTTCCCGATAGCTATCGGGATGCCTACCGCCTACTGAACTACTGCCTACTGTTTCTGCAGCCCAATAAAAATCTCCACTCACAATATCTTTCGGCTTGTAAAAAATAAAATGTTCCGGGAGATTTTTCTTCATCAATGCTTCTGGTGCAAGCAAAGTGGATTGGATGCGTTGCGCATAATTTATACTGTCGGTAATTTCTCCGTTTTTTTCTTCAAGCGCTGCACGTTGCTCCTCGACACGCATGGCATACTTTCTGTTTTCATTTTTGAACATACGTACAGAAAGGAAAATAAGCAACAAGACAAACGGGATATTCGGATAGCCCAACCAGCGTTCAGACGCAGCTACATCATAATACGGTTTCACGTAATCCATTAAAATTACATTGACCAGCATGGTTATCACACCAATGATGAAATAAACGATGATGGTGCGCCGATTATCAAAAATTATATTACACGCAATCGGAAGGAAAAGAAAGTAGTAATATGAATTCGTTATCGCCCCGAAAATGAATGTAAATGCGGTAAGGAAAATGAATCCATACCACATCGAGTAATGAAATGCAAAATCGTACCGCCTCTTGTGCACGAGATAAAACAAGAGCAGGCTTGACCCCGTAGAATAAAGTGTAACAATGGTAGACAGGTAATATTCGCGCGTCAGCGCCACGACGAAATAAAAACACGATATAAAGAGTACTGCAAGAATCGCGGTGTTAAATACCTTGAGCTTATTTCGCAATACCACATCGGCATCTTCATCGACACCCAGGTTTACGATAGAGTTGTACAGCTTCCTCATACTAATCGATACGAACTCCAATGATACACACGTCGTCTACCTGTTCCAGGGAACCTTTCCATTCGCGGAAATCAGCGGCAAGTTTTTCATGCTGCAGATCGGCGGTTAGTCCGGCAATTTCCAGAAGTATTTTACGAAGTCCGGAATATTTCAGCTTCTTCCCTCCTGCTCCACCAAACTGGTCTGCATAACCATCGGTGAAAATGTAAATCATATCACCAGATTGCACAGCAACGTGCTGCGTTTTGAACGGGACAATTTCCGCACCTGAAATTCCTACAGGAAATTTGTCAGCCTTTACCTCGATTATCTCTTTACTGCGTATAATCCACATGGGATTATACGCCCCTGCGTACGTAAGTGTGCGCGTTTTGCGGTCAAACACGCAGAGTGCTCCGTCCATCCCATCTTTTGTCTTGCCCTCGTCGCCGTTATCGTCCTGCTGTTTAAGCGAACGGATAATTCCAGCGCGAACATCGTCCAGAATCGCACCGGCTTCGGAAATTTTTTTCTCTACTACAGATTCATTCAGCAGTGCAGTACTTATCATGCTCATCAATGCTCCGGGAACACCATGTCCGGTACAATCAGCAGCCATGAAAAAAACTTTGTCTTCCTGCTCCTGTATCCAATAAAAATCTCCGCTAATGATATCTTTCGGCACGAAAAAGACAAATGCATCGCCGAGCACATTCTTCACCTGACGAGCATCCGGCAGAAGCGCTTCCTGAATTCGCCTCGAATATTGGATGCTATCGGTAATGTCTGCATTCTTCTGTGATATAACCGCGTTCTGATCAGCGAGCAAAACGCTGAACTTCCTGGTTCTGCGATATGCCCGAAACGTAAGTATGGAAAGTACAATTGTGATCAGCAGGCCGCATGCAACCGAAATCGTGATCATCATGGCCCGATCTTCTTTGTACTCTACTTCTTTCTGAAGCTTTTCCGCTTCGTATGCAGCCAGTGCAGTAGCGATACTGTTCCCGGCTTCGGCACCACGCAGACTGTCGTCCATTTCTGAAGTCAGTCTGAAGTAATCCAGTGCTTTCTTATAATCTTCCTTTAACACGTAGATGTCTGAATAAACTGAATACGCATCACGCATGTCGGTTTGTGATTCGATAAGCATAGCTTGCGCGAATGAACTATCATTATAGAGCATTGCATTTTCGGCGTCACCAACTATAACGAAATAACGTGCAATACTATTCCAGGCCGCAACGAGACCTTGTTTATCCTTTGAATCACGTCGTAATTCTATGGCCTGAATGTGATACGCATATGCACTGTCTGCCAACGCTTTCTTCCTGATACTATCTGTTGTCTGTTCGTATTCATCCATCAGAATTCCTGAAAGAGCATTCAGACAGGTCGCAATTCCACCACGCTTATGGTTAACGGTGAAAATTGTTAATGCCTTGTGATAAAGAACCAGCGCCTCCTCATAAT
>CAYUTR010000473.1:0-2958 GCA_964447465.1 uncultured Chryseobacterium sp. | reverse complement strand
CTTTGTTCTCTACAATCGAATAAAGAAAATCGCGCTCTTTGCGGATATCAGTTTCTTTCTGGTGCTTGTATTGCGCCATCTCGATAGACGTGCGCAAATCAATTTCCTTGAAAGGCTTGATGATATATCCGTAAGGCTCGGTAATCTTCGCCTTGCTGAGTGTGCTTTCGTCTGCGTACGCCGTGAGGTAAATGATCGGAATATTGAAACGTGAGCGGATCTGCTCCGCCGCTTCAATGCCGCTCATTTCGCCTTTCAGCATGATATCCATCAACACAAGATCAGGGGAATGTTCTTCTGCTGCGCGGATCGCATCTTCACCGTTGGAACAGAGCGCGACTACATTATAGCCGAGCTTGCGAAGCGACATCTGTATGTCTTTCGCAACAATGCTCTCATCCTCAACGATCAGGATATTAGTTTTAGACATTTCGTTTATTGATTAGTCTTTGGTGGTACAAATTCGATGGTGAATTTACTCCCTTTTTTGGTTTCAAGGTCAATTTTGCCGTTGATTTGCTCGACCAGTGTCACCACCAGCTGAAGTCCCAGCGACTCTGTATTGCGGAAATCGATGTTTTCGGGCAAACCTTTTCCATTATCCGCGATTATTATTTTCAGCTGATCGCCGATGGACTTCACGGTTACGTTCAGTTTTCCTTTCTCTTTCCCGCGGAATGCATACTTCAGCGCATTTGAAATAAGCTCGTTGATGATGAGTCCGCAAGGAATGGCAGTATCGAGATTCAGCTGAATGCTGTCGAGTTCCATTTTCAGTTCCGGCGGATTGTCGGGATTCGAATACGAATGCACGAGATTGCTGCAGATGTTCTCAACGTACGACGAGAAGTTGATGTTCGAAAAGTCTTTCGTCTGGTAAAGGCTTTCGTGTACAAACGCCATCGACTTGATTCGGTTCTGACTTTCGAGCAGAAGGTCAAGACTCTTCTTGTCTTTTACATAAGAAGACTGCAGATTCAGAATGCTGGAAATTACCTGCAGGTTGTTTTTCACGCGATGGTGAACTTCTTTCAGGAGCACTTCTTTTTCTTTCAGCGACTGGCGGATATTTTCTTCCGCCGCTTTCTGATCCGTGATATCATGCGCAATGCAGGAAACCTCAATCACTGCATCGTGTTCATCCTTAATCGGATTTAGAAATACTTCTCTCCAGTGCTGCACACCACGCTTGTTGATGTACACCGTTTCGAACTTCAGTGTCTCGCCGGCAAATGCCTGGTCAATTCTTTCTTTCCAGAATGAATTGTATTGGTCGGTGGAAACCATGTTGCCCGAAAGCAACGGCATGCCGACGTACGGTTTAATGTCATAATTATCGCGTAGCCATTTCGACTGGTTGTTGTTGAATGATACCAGCTGATAATTGTGATCCATCGTCCAGATCATGTGCGAGCTGCTTTCGAAAACCGCGCTCAGCTTTGCGGCCTGCAAGCGGATCTGCTCTTCTGCTCTTCGCTTTGGCGTAATGTCTTCGTACACATACACAAAGTGCAGCGGTTGGCCTTCTGTATCTTTTACGAGCGAGATGGTGATGTTCAGGATAACTTCTCTTCCTGCTTTATCGCGATAACGTTGTTCATCGAACACCCGCTCGAATCCGCGCTTGATAAATTCTTTTCCGGATGGCAGGTGAGATAAATCTCCTTTGAGACGCAATTCCCTTACCGACATTTTCTGGAGATCGTCCATCTCGTATCCGAGAATGTCGCAAAGCCGCTGGTTGACTTCAATAAATTTGCCCGTGTCTTTATGCACAAGCGCAATGCCGATGTAAGCCTGGCTGTAAATCGCGCGGTATTTTTCTTCGCTTAGTCGCAATTCGGTTTCCGCGTTCTTGATCGTAGAAATATCCCGCGATACACCCATCGAACCGATTATGTTTCCGTTCGGGTCTTTCAGAATACTCGCTGAGAGAAAGGCGGTGAATGATGTTCCGTCTTTCCGCCTGTTGGTTACTTCTCCCGAGAAGAATCCATCCTGCTTCATCAGCAGTCGCATTACTTCAACGCGCTCTTCCGGGATTTCGTAAAGCATGGTTACGCTTTTTCCGATTACTTCGTCGTATGTATAGCCGAATGTCTGTTGCGCTGCGTTATTAAACTCAGTAACGTTTCCTTCGGGATCCGATGCGCAAATCATATCGAGCGAACTGTCGACCAGCATTCGCAGATTTTTCTGCGCCGAGTTGAGCTCGCGCTCAACATTAATGCGGTCTTCAATCTCGCGCTGAAGTTTGCGGTTTGTTTCTTCTACAAGCTGTAATCGCAACTGCTCTGTCTCAAGCAATCGTTCTGCGGTGATGTCGCGAAGAAAAATCAGTATGCACTCTTCGCCCTGATACTGGTACTTCGCCGGGCGCGATTCCATCTCAATAATTTCTCCTCGCGGATTCTGCAACTTTATAACTTCAAAAGGAACATACTGACCCTCTTTCACCTGCCTGAGGCGCTCGTTTGATCGTTGCTGTTGTTCAGGTGCAAGAAATTTGCTGATATTTTCTCCGAGCAATTCCGACTCCAGGTCGATGCGTGCAATGCGTAATACAGCAGCATTGATAAACACAATTTTTCCTGACGCATCAGCAATCACAATTCCTTCCGGATGCTGCTCTACCAGTGAGCGATAACTTTCGCGGCTATCAAACAATGCGCTCTCTGCAAGCTTGCGCTGTGTTACATCGCGGGAAATTCCTTCTATGCCAATCACTTTCCCTTCGACATCAAACACCGGACGATTGCTCGTCTCTGTCCACACTTCTGTTCCGTCCTTCCTGAACGAGCGGAAAATGAGTGGCGGCGCTTCCGGAGAAAATACCTTTGGCGAGTTGGCCATCATCAGCTCCGATGCGGCTGCCATTTTGGGCTGATCTTCGGGATGACAAACCTTGAACCCGATCATTGCGTCGGCGTAATATTCTGCTGGTGTATAGCCGGTAAT
>CAYUTR010000472.1:0-2967 GCA_964447465.1 uncultured Chryseobacterium sp. | reverse complement strand
TCACCGAAAAACAACACACAATTCGTTCCGCCTGTAGCAAGATCATTAAACACAACTGTTGCATTCAATTCGCTTACTGTTTCAGGAGTTGCGGCGATTCCGGCCGTTGGTTGTGCTGAAATAACTACTCCACCTGGAATCACAATTGTATCTGCACATCCACCTGCGTTCTGCACGATGAGTGTAATGTTGTACGTTCCCGCAGAAACATACGAATGCGACGGACTTGCCGATGTTGAATTATTCAGTGGCCCAGATCCCGGATCACCAAAATCCCATGTGTACTGTGTTGCGCCAGTAGAATTATCAGTGAACGTAATTGTTGTTGGTGCGCAATCTCCCGGACTAGCAGTGAAAGCTGCTATTGGTTGTGCAGCGACCGTCACCGAGAACGTATTTGTTACGCTGCAACCATTTGCGTCCGTTACTGTCGCTGTGTACGAAGTACTTGTGGTTGGCGAAACAGTTTGTGACAATCCGTTCGGCAAGCTGTTGCTCCACGTAACGGTGTACGGACCAGTTCCACCTGCAGGCGTTGCCGTGATAGTTGTACTTCCTCCACCGCAAATTGTATTGTTACCTCCAAGCGAAAGTCCAACTGCTGGTGGTTCTGTTACTACGTAAGTGTTCGTTGAACTGCATCCCGTTGCGTCTGTTACAACAACGGTGTATGTTCCTGCGCAAAGACCTGTTGCATTACTTGTAGTGTTCGCAGCATTCGGTGCCCATGTATAAGTGAAAGGAGCGTTTCCGCTTGTTGGAGTTACTGCGAGTGATCCGTCACATGCTGCGAAACAAGTTGCATCAACCTGTGCAGTTGTAACACCAACACTTCCGTTGCTTGCTACTGCAACAACAATCGTATCGGGAATACCACAAGAATTCTGATCGGTAACAAGACAGCTGTAAGTTCCTGCGCAAAGTCCTGTTGCTGTTGCGGCATTTCCGCCGCTTGGTAACCACTGGTAAGTGTAAGGTGGATTACCACCAACTACATTCACGCTTGCTGTACCGGTACATGAGCCGCAGACATCTGGAGTACTCGCTGATGTGCTGGAAAATCCTGTGACACAAGAAAGGAAATCGATGAACACTCCGGAGTCCAACGCACAATCACTCGCATCGGCAATCGCAATCTTGAAATGATAAAGCTGACAGGCAACCATCGGAATTCCCGCTGTGATAACAACAGTCATTCCATCATACTGCACTGTTGTTCCCGTACTGTTGTCAATGTAAAACGCGCAGTTCTGACAAGGCCCTGTGTTCGTATTCCCGTTGTTGATGTTGTTAATCGTCACCGGAATATTTCCAGGAATCACTGCAAAGTTCTGACTGGCAAATGCAGGTCCGTAAGGATTTGGACCCGTAACGAAGAAAGCCATCAAGTCATTTATTGAACCAACGAAGTTTGGATATTCTTCAGAACCGAAAACAAAACGGATCGTGAGTGAATCGCATTTCGGGATCAGGTCAAATTCGAGGATGCACACATCAAGCGTTGCGGTCGGATCAATTGCAATAATATCAGGATCGCTTGTAGATGTTCCAACGCAAATGCTGACATCAAAACCTGAGGTTGCATTTGGACTGGCCGCAGTATCTGCAGAACCGGTGGTAAGAATGATTCCGTTGTTGATTCCGAGGTTTGTAGCCGCACCGTTCGTAAAAGTTCCGTACTGACCAGGAGCACAGTTCAGCTGCACGTTAGAAACAGCAATTCCTTGACCGATGAGGGAAGAAATCAGTTGGTTCGTAGTAACAGCACTGTTGATGGTCATCTGCGCGTGTGCAGACACCGAAAATAGAACGAGTACGAAAGCGATTAAGAAGCGAGTACCAGTTTGCCTTGGCATAAGCCAAAGTTAACACAGAAGGGTGTTAAATCGAAACGTGTAATCATAAATAAGACCGAACGGCAGAATCTGACTACGAAACGGCATAAAATGCAAAGAGAACGGCCCTACTACAGACCGCTCTCTTTCTTCACAAATCACCGCTCACTGGAAACGTCTTATTGGATATTGATCACTAGTGGGTCGAGTTTGACCGGAATGCCATCAGGTCCGACTGCTTCCATGTCGCTGATGATTATTTTATTACCTCTTATCAGGTTCGCGAACTTGGCCTTGCAAGTTGCTTCAAATAGATTTCCGTTAAGGATTGGAGTTTGATCAATGATTCCGTTGCGTACCACTTCAATCCGGAATTTGGTAACCTTTGGTTTCGCCGGGAACTCGAAGTTTTCGTAGACGCAAATTATGCCTGGCGAGGCCTGCATTTGTCCCTTCGTGGCTTTACCACCGGTCACACCACTTACTGAAGCGTATGGTTTTGGTAAACGCTTTACACGGAATTCGGAAATACCCATAGGCCGTACAGCGCCACTGTCCATTTCCGCGCTGATATTTACTTTGCACAGTCCGACTGCTGGATTGCGTACGATGTACTTTCCGTTCCCTAATGGAACCAGCGTTCCGTTATCGCAGGTCACGCGGACTTTTTCATTTGGTACGCCCGGAACTGTTGCTGTAATTGGGTTGTCAAGACCACCATACATCACATTCATATTGTCGGCACTTACGTTGGCAGACGGGCGCGCAACAATGTACTGCGATGCAAACGGGAACTGCATATACGTTCCTTTTGGAGTTCGCATATTGATCACACCTTCATAAGTCATGATTCCCTCTTTGTCGGTTTTCAGATTGTACTGACCAAGGCCGTCGTGTACAGGAAGACTGTCGTAAGCTCCAACCATTTTACCGGTTGCAGGATCGTACTCTCCAATGTAAACCTGCGGAACCAATGTTCTGTTGAACGCTGCGAGGAAAATTTCTGCATTGTATTCTTCGCCGAGAAGAACGTAACTCGTTGGAGCAATAACACGTGCTGCAACTGTGTCGAAAGGGATAATATCAGAGTCGGTTGCTTTCAAAAGTTCATCCACAACATCCGCTTCTGCAC
>CAYUTR010000471.1:0-2982 GCA_964447465.1 uncultured Chryseobacterium sp. | reverse complement strand
TGCTTTTCCTGTATACTGAATCGCTGATCAATTCATCTGGCAAATCGGGTGGTCAAAAAATGTTCCGACGATATAACAAGGAAGGTTTCACACCGCATTTTGGATTTTTCAATACGCCGTGGTATATTATTGCATCGATGTTCGGCCCGATTGTGATCAAAACTCATGCAGGTCCAACATTTATTGTTCGGATGCTAATCGGGTTAGGTCTTGCAAAAGCATACTATTCCATTCGTGATCCACGCGATGCTGTACTTTCTGCAATGGATCACGGAAGAAAGGCGAGAGAGAAAGGAATTCAGACTGATTCGGATGTTGCCTTTGCTCCCTTCGAGAAATGGGAAGATTCATTTCCGGCATTCCGCATGCATCACCAGCGATTTGAAGCTTGGAAGAAATACAATCGTGTTCTTGTGGTGCGTTATGAAGATGTGATTCAGCAGCCGGAATCGGTACTTCAGAAAATTGTTCAACATGTGCGGTTAGCAAAGTTGTCGGAAAATATTCCCGCTGCGGTTCAGACTTTTGCTCAATCGAAAAACAGCACGAAGAATTATAATAAAGGAGAAGTTGCACGTTTTTCCAATGAGTTAGGCAGCGCAGAAATCGCAAAACTCGAAAAAGAAATGAGTGCCTGCATCACATCGATGGGCTACACCTTAACTGTGCAATCATGATTAAGGGCATTCGCTATTTTCTGAAATACAACACGCACAGGAAGCTGTTTCGTGAGGCCGGTGTAAATGAAAATGACTTTTTTCTGGCATCATTTCCTAAGTCAGGAAATACCTGGCTTCGTTTTATTCTGGCGCGTGCAATTTACGATGAGAACGAGATCGACCAGAATACACTACCAAAATATTTTCCAACTGTACACAGAAGCAGTGCGGAAGATATCAGGAAACTTTCCGGATCGCGGTACATCAAAACACACGCGCCATTTTTTGCACTTTATCCAAAATGCATTTATCTCCATCGCGACTATAGAGCGGTAATTGTTTCTGCGTGGTTTCACGCAAAGAATATTACGGGATACACGGGCACGTTGAAAGAATTTCTGTACAGTCCTTTATTGAAATCATTTGGTCCGTGGTACTGGCATGTGAATACTGCGCTTCAATGGAAGGAAAAACATCCGGAAAAAATATTGGTCTTGAGTTACGAAGCGATGTTACAAGAGCCGGTAGAGTCGATCAAACGCATTCTTGATTTCACGGAAATCAAACCAATCATTTCTCCGGAACAGATCGCAGAAAAGAGTCAGTTTCAATCTCTAGCCTCACAGGAAAGCGAATTGAAGCAGAAAGATGCTTCAAGGGCAGCCCGTACATTTTTTCGTTCAGGAAATGCAGATGACTGGAAGAATCACCTCGATGAAGACGATCTGAAATTAATTCTTGATCAGGAGACACGAAACACGATGATACGCTGCGGATATCTGCAGAAATAATATGAGTGTAACAGATGCTCATCAGCAAACAACTTTACAACGGATAGGAGTTTTCCTTTCAGCGCTGTTCCTCTGTATTTTACTGACTGCTGCGGTGCTCCGCCTCGATTTCGAAAGCGGAAGTCCGATGAAGTACATATTGCCATTCCTTCCGGGAATTTTCATTTTTACCTACTGGCTTCCAAAGAAATTCTCGTATTACTTCATGGTTCTTGGTGCAATTGCTCCGTGTGTATTGTTTCTCGGAATATACAACACGGGTGCACTCGTTCTAATTATGGCTGCGTACGCCAGCGTGTTCTCCATTTTTCACACCACAAAAATGAGAATCGTTGCGGGCGTGTTGATGACTGCCGTACTTGGGTTTCTGCGTTTCGGTTTTCTCCATCTTCCTGTAATTCCACTTGCAGCTCCCGTTGCCGGATCAATGATCATGTTCCGTTTCGTGTTGATGCTCTACGAACATCACTACACGAAACCAGAATCGACGTGGTGGCAGAAGTTTGCTTACTTGATGCTTCCTCCTGCATTAGCGTTTCCATTGTTTCCAATCATCGACTACAAATCGTTTCTGAACAATCATCGTCCACAAGATGCGCGAGTAATTCAGACAGGTGTAACGCGCATTGCAGCCGGACTGGTTTTCATGATGATCTACAGAATCTGCTATCTCTATTTCATTCCTGGATACGTTGAGGTAATTGGTCCGGTGACTGCATTCACTTACATGATCGGAAATTACCTCTACGTGCTGAACGTATTAGGAATCATGTGGATGTCGGTTGGATATCTTGGTTTACTCGGGTTCGATCTTCCGCAGGTGTTCAATTACATTTTTCTCATTGAGAGTTTCCGTGATGTATGGCGTCGCATCAATGTTTACTGGCGCGATTTTGTTGTGAAGTTGGTGTACTATCCGCTGTACTTCAAACTCCGGAAGAAAACAAAAGCAGCAATTCTGATTACATCATTGCTAACTCTTGCAACATCGGCAGCTTTGCATGGATGGCAGTGGTTCTGGTTGCAGGGAACAATTGAATTACATGCACCGGGAATTATCTTCTGGAGTATTCTCGGGTTAGTAATTTCAATTAATCTATCACTGCAAAAAGGAGAAGGTGCAAAACCGCAGGAAACCACTGGAAGGGCAAAATTTTTCCGCATTCTTCGAATTACCGGCATGCTTCTGTTCATGAGTTTGATGTGGTCGCTGTGGAATAGCTCAACTGTTGGTGAATGGTTGAATTTACTACACTACTACACAATCGGTGATTCATCGCAGTGGATAATTATTGTAGCGTGCATTACGGTTACGCCATTGGTGGTGTGGCTCTTTCTTCAGTTGCCGGAAAAACCTGCAGGATATCATTTTCTGAATCGCCCACGAAATCAGTTTGTAGTTCTCGTAGCGGGAATATTTCTAATTCTGCCAACGTTTTCTTTCGTGAGAGATAATATTCCCGGCAAAACAGGAAACTTCATTTCGATGATTTCCAAAACAAGAATGAATCTTGCCGATGAAAGTGCCGCAA
>CAYUTR010000470.1:0-2985 GCA_964447465.1 uncultured Chryseobacterium sp. | reverse complement strand
GTAACGTTGTTCGATGGTGTAACATGGCAATCGTGGAATACAGGAAATTCTGGTTTGCCGAATGATTTTGTACGCGGGATTGCGCTGGATTCTCTTGGCTTCATGTGGTTTGGAACAAGTTCGGGTCTCGCGAAATTCGATGGAGATACAACATGGCAGGTATGGCATGATCAGAATTCTGCATTGCTGTCAAACAACATCACATCCATCGTGATTGATTCAGGAAATGTAAAACACTTCGCTACCATTAATGGCGGAATGTATGATTTCGATGACACGACGTTTTCTGTGTACACCATGCAATCGCCAGGTATAGCTGACAACTCGGCGTTTTGCGTTGCGATAGATTCTTTTCAAACCAGGTATTACGCTGCACCTGCAGGCGGATTAATGTTACACTACGATTTTAATTCCTGGGGCTATTACAATACGATTGGTTCGGGCATCGCAAGTAATTCGCTTACATGGGTTACAATAGACAGCGCACAAACAGTTTACGCTGCATCAATGGATCGTGGTGTCAGTCGATTCATTCCTCCGTTCACTTGGACGATCTGGGATACGTTAACTTCTCCGATTCCTGATGGCTATGCGCAATGCGTAGTGAAAGAAAACAATCACATTGTATGGATCGGCACACAGACAGGAGGATTAGTGCGGGTTGATGAAAATCCGGTTGGAATTGAATCGCCGCAAAATTCTGCAAACGGAGTATCAACGTGCTACCCGAATCCTGCAAGCGCAGGGCGATTCATTACTTTCAACAACGTGCTGATCAACGAAACGCCTGTCGAATTGCGTGACATCAACGGACGGTTGATTTCTGTTCTGATCGCGAATGAAAATATGGTTCAGCTTCCATCCGGACTAGCAGAAGGAATGTACATCCTAAGTATACATTTCAAAGATGCCGGCGTGTCGTGTGTGCAGTTGATTGTGCGGTGAGTTTCTGAGATCGCGTGTTGATACCGACAAGTGTAGAATTTCTGTCTGATGTGGAATCTGCCAGTGAAAAGTGGCAATTTGTATCGCTGCAATCTGTTAAAATCAGGCCATTTCCCAAGACAATTACCGGACATGCCGTTCGCTCAATGAGAATGCACATTTCAGATTGCGTTCGAACGCACGTTTTGACTTATATTTGAGTGTAACCCTATTCGGCAAACTGTAGGTATAAATGAAAACACATGAATCGCATGCACCTTTTGGTGTATGGCTATTCCTGTTAACATCAAATATTATGAAAGCAAAACATTTACTTGTTCTGTTGTTGCTCGTTTTTGTGCTGCCGCGAATGGCATCTGCTCAAACACCTGCGAACGGAAATGGCTCAACTCAGGTTGCGCCGGTTAAGGCTGCAATCGGAACCTATCAGTTCCAGATCACGCAGTCAAAAAGTACTCCGGTATTTTCGGATGAAATTCTGGTTGAAGTAGAATTGAAACGCCAGGAAACCGAAACCGTTTACCTGACTCTTTCGCCGGGTGTTGTGGTGATGATTCCATCGCGCAACGCAATTAACGACCCAGCATTTGTTCCACTCGAAGAAGTGGTGTATCAATAGTCATACCCCTGATATCAGATGAAAAAAAATATACTATTCCTTATCGGAACAATGTTCGCTGCGGTTACTGCTTTTGCACAACCTGCGAATGATGCGTGTGGCGCAGCACAAAGCACAACTCCTAATGGTACATGTTATGGCGGAACAACAGTTCTTGCCTTGGATAACTGGGTTGGAACCGTGGGTTGTGCAGGTAATAACGGCGAAGTCTGGTACTCCTTTGTTGCTACCGGATCGCAGCTCACGTACAATGTCACATCCACAGGTATCGGTGGTAACTTAGAATTGATCGTAGTGTCTTCAACGGCAGCCTGCAATGGCTTAGTTGTGCAAGGTACTGTGTGCGGTGCATCACCATTAAACGGTGTGATGAATGGGTTGCAGGTTGGTGTTACTTATTACTATACAATTTCTTCTACCGGTGCAGATGGTACATTCAACACATGCATGACAACTGCAAGTCCTCCTCCAGTGGCAGGCCAGGATTGTCCGGCTTCTTCAATCTTGTGTACCAATGCAGCATTCAGCCAGGCTTCTTCAGCGGCCGGGTTCGGTGTGCAGGAAATTGCACCAACGAATTCGTGCTGGGGTTTCGGAGGAGAACGACAATCGAAGTGGTATCGCTTTACGATCGGTTGCAGCGGAACACTTGAGTTCACTATTACACCAAATGTTTTAGCTAACGACTATGACTGGGCGCTGTATAACATCACTGCAAATCCAGCTACCTGTGGCCTTACGCTTGCGTCAGCACCAGTTGCTTGCAACTGGAGTGGATGTACCGGCGCTACCGGAATCAGCTCTAACCCGAATGCGGTTCCCGGCGTTACATTATGTGGAGGTCCTCCGGGACCATGCGGAGGTGGAACATATGCCCGTGCATTCTGCAATGAAACTGCGGGCAACATGAACGTGCTCAACGTAACAGCCGGACAAACATACGCGTTGCTCATTGACAACTTTTCCGCCACTAACAATGGATTCGCATTCTCATTCGGAGGTACGGCTACGATTGGACCAAACGCAGTATTTACATTGTCAAGTTCTGCATGCGGAACAAACGTTACTGCGACCAAAACATGTGTGACTGCCAACTCAACGTTTCTCTGGAATTTTGGTGATGGATTCACTTCAACAGCGCAAGGTCCGATCAACCATATTTATGCAGTACCGGGATCTTACCTCGTAACACTGCAGGTAACAGACGCGCTTGGATGTGTTGACGTTTACAGTCAGACCATCTCAGGAGCTGCATTAACTTCAACACAATCACAGGTAAACGTATTGTGTTTCGGAGGAACAACAGGAAGTGCAACGGTTGTTGCTACATCCGGAACGGGACCATATACCTATTCATGGGCACCGAGCGGAGGTAGTGCAGCAACAGCAAGCAATCTTGCTGCCGGAACTTACACAGTAAC
>CAYUTR010000469.1:0-2992 GCA_964447465.1 uncultured Chryseobacterium sp. | reverse complement strand
TCAAAAAAACTCGAACTCTCCTACGCCGGTCGTCTCGGAAAATTTATTGAACCAACAATTGAACCACTCGGCTTCGATTGGAAAATCGGAATCTCGCTGATCACATCGCTTGCTGCACGCGAAGTTTTCGTTGGAACCATGGCCACCATTTACGGTGCTGGTGACAATGAAAACATTGAACCGATCCGTGAACGAATGCGCAACGAAACCGATCCGGAAACAGGAAAACCGGTTTACACATTGGCTGTTGGATTATCGCTTATGGTTTTTTATGCGTTTGCGTTGCAGTGTGTTAGTACGATTGCTGTTGTGAAACGGGAAACGCAAAGCT
This sequence comes from uncultured Chryseobacterium sp., assembly GCA_964447465.1. Classification (GTDB taxonomy): domain Bacteria; phylum Bacteroidota; class Bacteroidia; order Palsa-965; family Palsa-965. The sequence continues at coordinate 2,661 of CAYUTR010000469.1, read as the reverse complement.
GGGCATGGGCGATTGGGCAGTTTCTTTTTATGGGTGCGTTGGCTTGGGTGGCTAGTTTCGTCACGTACCAGCTCCTATCGTAACTCGTCCGCCTTCGACTCCACTCGGAATGATATGGGTTCGCGATTCATATTCTTATCATCCTTCGACTACGCTCAGTATGACAAGGGTTCGTGATTCAAGATCTTTGTCATACTGAGCGTAGTCGAAGGCGGACAAATCGTAATTTTGCATGGTGGAACAGGCACAGCGCAATCAATCCATTCTTGCGAAATATATCCCCGAGTCGGCCGTGCCGCTGATGTCGGACTGGATTTTCCATTTCAACTTCAAGCTGAAAATCCGCAAGCCGCGACAAAGTGTGTATGGCGATTACCGTGCACCAAAACCGGGAACGAATCACCTCATCACGGTGAATCGGGATATGAACCAGTATGCGTTTCTGTTGACACTCGTTCATGAAGTTGCACACCTGCTCACACACGAACGTCACGGCTTCCGCGTAAAACCTCACGGAGAAGAATGGAAAACTGCTTTCAAAGATCTGATGCGTCCTGTGCTTCGTCTCGGTGTTTTTCCCGATGATGTTAAAGCGGCCATCGTAAAATACATGCAGGATCCTGGTGCGAGCAGTTGTTCCGACAACAACCTCATGCGCACGCTGAAAAAATATGATCCGGCGAATGGATTGGTGTTGCTCGAATCACTTCCGATGAATTCGCTTTTCACATTCGGTGGAAAAACGTTTGTGAAAGGTGCGAGAATCCGTACGCGTTATCACTGCAAGCAATTCGGAACGCAGCACATTTATTTCTTCGCGGCGTTGGCGGAAGTTGGACAAGTCAGTGCACAGTGAGTAGTGCGCAGTGTTTAAGCGAATCCACGTCGGAATACTGCCTACTACTGACTGAACTACTGCCTACTCTCTTAATCTTCGTAGGTTCTTACGTAGTAATGCCGGGGTTTGTGCCTGTAGATGCGCATTGCTGTAAGACAATACGAAGCACGTACACCAACATAAGTTCCGGTATGTGTTAGTCCGAATATTCCGGCAATCTGAATGGCAGCGTTTCCATGAGAAACCGGTAAGTACGTTTTGACAACGGCATTTAGTCCTCCTCCATTTGTCAGGTGACGAGTATTTATAAACGCACCCCACGCTTCTATGCCTGCATTCAAAGCGAATTTATTTCCACGAAATAATTCATATCCGAACTGCAGACGAAAGTTTGCAGTGTGGTAACGGACATAATGTGTGTTGAAGCTGTAGCCAATCGGTCGCATTGTTTCCGGATCTTTTGCCACGTCAGTAATATTCGACTCCCAACCTCTCGTAAAATTTCCATCGAGGCCCAATTCACATTCCATTTTCCTCGCAAACGGGAAGGCTGCTACCAGTCCATAACTTGCTCCCCAATAAGCCATCCGATCGTAATACGGATTCTGAGGGACAACTACCGGTCGCGGTGAGCCAGCCAGAATACCGTTCGTATATGCAGTATATCCTGCGCTGACACCCAGGTAGTACGGGCGGCGATAATACGCCGTGTCGCCCGCACCAGCTTTCACCTCTCGCGCAAAGAACAGGATGATGATTGCAACTAAGATGTTTTTCATGGCGCCTGGTTGTTTTAAAAAAAGACGGAATTTCCCTGAAGGGTTGCCGATCTTTTTTATTGTGCGTCTCGCTATCCACAATTGTTCAAAATTAAACAGATCCAACGCCCAAAAAACACGTAATAAAGTGACAAAAACTTCCTTTACTGCCTACTGCCCAACTGCCAGACTGCCTACTGTTTTGTACCTTTGCACCGCCCTTGGGAGACCATGGGAAATGCCCAAAAGCACACACACACTTTATGAGCAACACTACAGCATTACCCGTGAACGCCGAGCTCAAAGTGAGCCAGATGGCAGAATCGCTTATCGGTTCTGAAATCATCAAGCTTGCTGCTGAAGTCAACGAGAAAATACGCAATGGAGAAAAGGTGTTTAACCTTACCATTGGTGATTTTAATCCGAAAATTTTCCCGATTCCTACGGAGCTGAAACGTGAGATCATCAACGCTTACGAGGATGACGAAACAAATTATCCTGCGGCCGACGGTGTTGCTGAACTGCGTAAAGCAGTTGCGAATCTCATTGAGCAAAGGCAAGGTTTAAAATACGGTGCTGATGAAGTCCTCATCGCAGGTGGTGCGCGTCCGGTGATTTATGCAATCTTCCGTACTGTGCTTGACGCAGGCGACAAAGTGTTGTTCCCGGTTCCATCGTGGAATAACAATCACTACACGCACATGAACTCCGGCGATTACAGCAACCAGGTTTTCGTAGAGACAACTGCTGAAAATAATTTCATGCCTTCTGCGGCGGACCTTGCTCCACACTTGAAAGATGTTGCGTTGGTTTCTCTTTGTTCTCCTTTGAATCCAACAGGAACAACGTTCACGAAAGAAGCGCTTGCTGAAATCTGTGATGTTATTCTCGCAGAAAATAAACGTCGTAGTGCCGGACAAAAACCGTTGTATCTGTTGTACGATCAGATTTACTGGGCACTCACATTCGGTTCTGTAAAACATTACGATCCGGTGAGCCTGCGTCCTGAAATGCGTCAGTACACGATTTTCGTTGACGGAATTTCCAAGTCGCTTGCAGCAACCG
>CAYUTR010000468.1:0-3006 GCA_964447465.1 uncultured Chryseobacterium sp. | reverse complement strand
GTACAGCAACGGCGATGCGGCATCATGGAATTTCTCCAACGCAACTTTGCACAGAGCATTCGATGTGTTCAGGTACTCTTCATCAAAATCTGTCTGGTACAATGCAACGAACGCATCGATCACAAAAGCATAGTCTTCCAGGAATCCGTTGATCGTACTCTTGCCGTTTTTGTATGAATGCCACAAAGTGCCTTCTGCTTTGATCTGCTTCTCGCGAATAAATTTTGCATTCTTCTTCGCGGCGAGAAGATACTCTGCATCGTTCGTGACTTTCCACGCGTCGACGTATCCGCGTAACATGATCGCGTTCCATGATGTGAGGATTTTGTCGTCCAATCCCGGACGTATACGTTTGCTTCGTTCCGACAACAACAACATTTTCGCTTTCGTCATGCGTTGCTTCATTTGCTCTACGGAAATTCCGTGCTTCGCTGCCATCGTAGCGTGCGATTCACGCATGATCAGAACGTAATTCTCCTCTTCCCAATATCCGATACTGTTCACACTGAAAACATCGGCAAACAACTCAAACTCTTCCCGCAAAATGGATTGAAGCTCCTCTTTCTTCCACACGTAGAATTTGCCTTCTACTCCTTCAGAATCTGCATCCAGCGCTGAATAGAATGCACCTTCAGCCGAAGTCATTTCACGTGCAACCCATTGGAGCGTTTCGCGAACAGTATCAAGATAAAAATCATTCTTGGTCAGTTGATAAGCTTCGCTGTACAAGGAAACCAACTGCCCGTTGTCGTACATCATCTTCTCGAAGTGCGGAACCTTCCACAGCATGTCGGTGGAATATCTTGCAAATCCTCCACCTACATGATCGTTGATTCCACCCATCGCAATTTTGTCGAGTGTTAACAAAACATGCTTCAGCGCATTCTCATTTTTAGAGAGATGATAATATCTCAACAGGAAGAGATAATTATTCGGCAACGGAAATTTAGGCGCGCGGTTCGGTCCACCTTCTGTTGAATCAATGCGCTCCGACCAGCCTTGCCATGCGCGATCAGGAAGCTGCTGCAGAATTTCTGTATCGGTGAATTCAGGCATCACGCGTTCCATGTTCTGTACACCTTGCGTGAGCTCATGCGCGTATTGCAGACATTTCTCGGGCTCGTTCTTCCACAGATCCGCCAGATTGATGAGCGCAGAAATCCATTTCTCCCTCGGAAAATAAGTGCCACCGTATAACGGGCGTCCATCCGGCAATGTGAAACAATTCAGCGGCCATCCACCCTGTCCGGTCATGATCTGAACCGCCGCCATATACACCTGGTCAATGTCTGGACGTTCTTCGCGATCGACTTTGATGCACACAAAAAGATCGTTCATGATGCGAGCTACTTTCTCGTCTTCAAACGACTGGTGTTCCATCACGTGACACCAGTGACAAGCAGAGTAACCGATGCTCACGATGACCATCTTATTTTCCACGCGGGCTTTTTCCAAAGCTTCATCACCCCATGGAAACCAATCGACGGGATTGTATGCGTGCTGGAGAAGATATGGACTTGATTCGTTGATTAGGCGATTCGTACTTTGTGTCATAACTCAAAGGTACATCCGAAAATGAAGATGCGAAATTGTACTTTTATCCCGTGGTGATTTTTGTTGGAGGATTAATCATCCTCGTCCTCATTCTTTTCTTCAGTGCAATGCGCGATCTGGCTTCGATGTTGTTCAACATTCCGGCTATTAAACGATTCCGCTTTGGTCCAACCGATCTCGTGCGCATCGAAACGCACTTGCTTGAAATGCATTATTACAAATCGTTGACAGCCGAACAGAAAGTAAAATTTCGCAATCGTGTAATAACTTTCATGATTAACAAAGAGATCATCGGAAAAGACGGCCTCGTCATTACGGAGAAGATGAAGGTTCAGATTGCCGCAACTGCAATTCAATTGACGTTTGGACTTGATCATTACATCTTGCCGCATTTTTCAACGATCCATATTTTTCCTGGAGAGTTTGGTTATCCCGGCAAAGGAATCCGCATGAAAGGTGGTACATCAGAAAGCGGAAAAGTGTATTTATCCTGGAAGGATTTCACGCAAGGGTTGATCATTCCGGATGACGGATACAATCTGGGGTTGCATGAATTTGCGCATGCGGTGAAGATTGAATACTGGAAAGGCGTGAATGAAGACGAAGAGTTCGACCGCATGTTTCCCCAATGGTATGATGAAGGATTGCGCGTAATGCAGGAAATGAAAGAAGGACGATCGGCATTCCTGCGAAAATATGCGGCGACGAATCCGCATGAATTCTTTGCAGTGAGCGTTGAGCGATTTTTTGAGACTCCCGAAGAATTCAAAAACAAATTACCGAAAGCATACTATTACCTCTCAGCGTTGTTGCGACAAGATCCTGCAGCAAATGCAATACAAGTTGCAATACCCGAAATGCTTGACGTCCGCTCTACAGAGCTTCAGTATGAAACTTTTTCTCCGGTCAAAAAAGCTACACACGATTCTTGGCATTGGTCGCTCACTATTTTGCTGACAGCTTTGTTATTGGGAATCCCTTTATTCGTGTGGATGTTATCGATTACTGAAATATCCACTTTCGGCGGAATCCTGATTGTATTGGGTACAGGCACGCTGAATTTATTCGCCTGGCCTTATTTCCGCGAACGCGACATTCTCAATGCAACAATATTCGGGGTGTACAGTTACGTTGGTGTTGGCATCTGGCTTTCAGTTCTGGTATTCGCTCTCAACTATACCATTCCTATTTCACCGGTTACTTCAGAATCTTATCGCATCATCAATTGCTCGTCTACAAAAGCCAAAACAGATTCATGGACAAGCTTCACGTTATCGAATAACGGTTTCGAATCATCTCCGATGTTGCGAACATTTTACAGAGAGCGTTGCAGCATCGGTAAACAACTGCGCATGGATTTCAGAACAGGAATTTTCGGGTTGCGCACAATGCGCAGTTACTCCATAGAATAATCTGTTGTCAATAAAAAAAGGTAAATTGCTTTCTCAAATC
>CAYUTR010000467.1:0-3031 GCA_964447465.1 uncultured Chryseobacterium sp. | reverse complement strand
TCACGATATGCTCATGCGTATTGCCGCTCACAACCGCCACAGCAGGTGCCGAAGCCGATGCGGTAAGTGAACTCAGTTGCGTCGTAATGTTTTCGGTGATCATTTTCAGCTGTGGAAGTTCTTCTCCCGTATTCTGCGCGAGATATTCTTCCAATAGTGCTTCTGAAAAAAGATTCCCTTGCAACTCATATCCGGATTTCGTGAAATGCAGTTTATCTTTTCTCGCGAGAGAATTATTCAGCCAGAAATAAATCGATTCGTTTCCTCCCATTATTCCATGAAGATCCCAGAACGCACATTGCTGTCGCTCACAAATTGCACGAAGAGAATCTGTGATGGGTTGTGTATTGATGGGGAAACGATTTGCAGAGCGCGTATCGGGTGGACTCGTGATTACAATATTTACCTCTGGGAATTCTACTTTCAATCGAGCAATGAAAGTAGAAACTTCTTTCGCATACAATTTCATGTCAAGACCTGCATTGTATGATTCATTCGAACCATAGGAGAAGAACAACAAGTCGGGCTTCAATGCTTTCAGATGCTGGATCGTAAAATCATCCTGGGAAATCAATTGCAGAAATGTTGCACCCACTACACCGCAGCGATTGTATTCGAGACCGGCATTGTCACTTAATGAAAGTCCATAGAAATGAAAATCGAATGGACTCTTTCGGTTGGATCTCTTTAGACGGAAGGTTAGTTTGATTCCCGGGAGATAGTTGCGAATTACTGCGCGATGCAGATCATTTCCATAGTTGGCTGTATCATATTCCAGATTCAACCCCACTCCTGTATTGTTCAGCAAAAGAGTTGAGTTACCACCTCCGTACCACACCGCAACATCGCTTCCCTTCGAAATGGGAATCTCTGAAAGAATCGTAAATGAAAGTGTAGCGTTGCTGTCTTTCGAGATCAAAGTATAACCAGTAACGCCCACATTTACTTTGTCCGGATTTTTCAATACAGTAGCCCACGTCCATGTTCCGGTATTTGTAGATGTCAATGTGGCCGGGCCGAAACTTTTGCAAAGTGAATAGGGAAACAGCACACCTCCTCCGCCATCGCCGAATTCAGCCTGCAGGTTGCGTCGGATTGCGCCGCTGAAATTATCTCCCTGAATGTGCGAGTCGCCGAAGTGTACAACTACAAATTTCTTCTCCGGATTTTTTCGCAATGTCGACAACTTCGTCATGCAGCTCGTCATAAATTGCGGACCGGTGATTTTGTTGAGCGTCGTGTCAATAGTTGTCTGCGTCGGCGCGGCTCCGAGCGTTACACTCAACAGAAAGAAGAAAATCAATATTCCGGTTTGCCGCATCAGAATTCGAAATAGATAAATGGTTGTACATCCTCCACGCGCATTTGAAGCATCAGCTGAATAACAATTGCCAACGTTGCAATTTTCCAGACAAACTTTGATCGGAAGAATATTTCGCGCAATGATTCTTTGAATCGCTCCGGCATCAAGGTAAGCCATGCGCCTAGAATGAAAAGTATAATAAGCAGCGGATTATTCTGCGCGATCATCTGGAGCATCCCGAAGTCAATCCCCGAAAATATTCCTTTGTACATACTCAAAGCATCACCCATGCTTGTAGCGCGGAATGGAACCCACAGTAGGGCGACGCAACAAAACGTGAGCAACCATCCAATTGGTTTGAAGAATTTGATTTCTCCCGGGAAATATTTCACGAAAAGCTTGTGCGCAACAAGCAGCAATCCGTGACCAAGTCCCCAGAAAACAAATTTCCAATCGGCACCGTGCCAGAATCCACCGATGAGCATTGTCGTAACCAGCAACAACAACTGCATCTGAAATCCTTTCCCGTTTCCGCCCATAGGAATGTAGATGTAATCGCGCAACCAATGCGAAAGCGAAATGTGCCAGCGTCTCCAGAAGTCGGTTATGTTTAGCGACTTGTAAGGTGATCGGAAATTTATTCCGAGACGGAAACCAAGCAGCAACGCAACGCCAATTGCAATGTCTGTATATCCGCTGAAGTCGAAGAAAATCTGGAACGTATAACAGAGTGTCGCGAATGTATTTTCTGTCCCGCTGAATGCATCAGGTTGTGAGAAAACGGAATCGGCGTATTGTGCAATGTAATCGCTGATGATCGCTTTCTTGATCAGACCTTTTATGATAAGATAAAATGCTTCGTTGCGTGTTTCGCGCGTGATCGTAACTCCATTTTTAACCTGCGGGAGAAAATCGGAAGCACGCACAATTGGTCCGGCAATCAGATGCGGGAAGAAGGACATGTACATCAGATAGTCCTGGAATCGCGGAACTGTGATTTTTCGTCTGTAAACGTCGACGAGATAGCTGATCGATTGAAACGTGTAAAACGAAATTCCTATGGGAAGTATAATTTTTTTCAACAGGAATTCTGATCCACTGATCGCATTCACATTCGATATGAAGAAGTTAGCGTACTTGAAATACAGAAGGAACGAAAGGCTCAGTAGTATTCCCAGAACGAGCGCAATTTTTCGTTTGGCTTCATCCTTGCTTTTTTCAATGTATCGCGAGAAAAAATAATCGGAGGTAATCGTGAAGATGAGTAGTCCAAGAAACCACCCACTCGTTTTGTAATAGAAATAAAAGCTGAGGATCATGATGTACATGTTCCGCGCTCTCGGATTGTCCGCAACGAACGAATAACCGATCAGAAAAATGCAGAGGAAGAAGAAGAAAAATCCGGAGTGAAATAAGAGCGGGTTTCCGGGCGAGAAACTGAACAGCTCTGTAATTGTGGACCACATAGCGTTTCTATTTGGACATTGGAATTATTATAGAAGGACTGTTCTTGGGCTGTTCATATTTTGTTACCGTATGACTGAAGTCGAGTCGTGTATCTGCGGTCATTGCCACCGCAACACTGTCGAACCAGACTTTTGATCCATCGCGTGAAGGATGACGATGGTCATTCGCGCGCTCAAGTGTTAATCTTTCCGAGGGAAAACAAAGTGAGTCGAGTTCTTCCTGCAACATGGCGCAAATACCCTGATCCTGTTTCCATGCAGC
>CAYUTR010000466.1:0-3041 GCA_964447465.1 uncultured Chryseobacterium sp. | reverse complement strand
GCAACGTCAAAATCAATTGGGGATTCTTCAAATACATTTTCATCACACCTGAAACACATTACTGGCATCACTCGCGAAATATTCCCGGACGATTCGGTGTGAATTATGCATCATCGCTAGTATTATGGGATTTACTCTTCGGAAAATTCTACAATCCAAAGGACAAGGAACCTATTCTCGGAATTCCTGATAACGATGTTCCTGAATCATTCACGGGACAGATGGCTTATCCATTCAGGGCGATTTTCAAAATGAAGTCATCACCGGCGCAGAATAAGGATCAGGATTTCGTGAAGGCTGCGTCACGACAGCAGAGGCGCAAAGCGACACGCGAATAACCCCGCAAGGGTTAAGCGCTTGCAGGGTTATGCGCGCGCACGCGAGATACAAAAAATCTCTTCCCGATTCATTTAAACGTTTGTAAACGCCTATCCGACAACAAACATTTGTATTCGGATACAAACGTTTAAAAGTTGCAAACGCCTTTCCGTCTGCCTTATGTTTGCTTCATGATCGAAAGAGAAGAGCAGATATTTGAGATTTGGAATAAACATCCGTTTGCAGAACGCGCTCTGCTTACGGAATGTGGAAAGCAACTGAGAATTCTTTCCCCCGGAATTCTCAATCGCGACAGCGGACCGGATTTCTTTGATGCACGTGTAGAACTTGACGGACAAGTATGGATCGGCAACATTGAAATCCACGTCCGCGCTTCCGATTGGCTCAAGCACGGACACACAACAGACAGGGCGTTCAGCAATGTGATACTGCACGTGGTTTGTGTGCACGACTGCGAAATCTTTGATGATCATGGAAACAGAATTCCGGTATTGGTGCTGACCGACGAGCTAGTAGGCGAGGTGCGCGTGATCCCGATAGCTATCGGGAGGGCGAATGTCAGTAAGAAGTTGAGTGGTCCGAAGACGCTGAAGAGCGTCGGTACGCTCCAATCCCTGGAATCTCTAGGCGTTGAACGACTGGACCGTCGTTGTGGCGATCTCGAAACAGAACTGATCCATCTGAAAGGCGATATGGAGGCACTGTTTCAACGTCATTTCTTCCGGAGATTCGGAATGCGGACGAACTCGGAACCATTTCAGCAGTTGGCGCACAGATTGCCCGGAAGCATTATCCGTAGACAGAGAAATAATGTCACGGATCTTGAGGCATTGCTTTACGGGCAATCTGCGTTGCTGCCGGAAATTCCGGTTGATGGTTACAGTGCAGATCTGTTGTACCGGTACGTAAACTTCCGTTACAAGTACAATCTCGAACCGATGTACGTGCAGGCGTGGAAGTTCATGCGTATGCGCCCTGCGAATTTTCCAACGATCAGGATCAGTCAACTGGCCGCACTGTTACATCGGGAAGAACACATTTACACGAGATGCATGAATCCGGTGATGGAGGAAAGACAACTAAAGGAAATGCTCGATGTGAAAGCTTCGGAATATTGGGACGATCATTTCCAGTTCGGGGTTTATTCCGGAAAACACCCAAAGCAGATAGGAGAAGAGGCGGTGAACTCAATTCTGATCAACGCCGTCGGTCAGCTCAGGTACTTTCTTGGAACGCAACGCAACGATGAAGACTTGAAGGAAAGCGCCCTGAATCTTCTCCGCGAATTGCCAGCGGAGGACAATGCTGCGATCCGGAAGTCGGGGAAAAGTCCGGTGAACGCACTCGAGAGTCAGGGTGTATTAGAACTTTTAACACCTGGTCGTTCATCAAATGATGATAACAACATCGTGAGTGACATTGATTTTCCGTATTTTAGTGGGACAAACTATGAGAGAGATAAAATTCATCGACCGAATCGCAACCTGGTTCGAGAACCGGGCATTCGGCGTTTGCGACTGGTGGGGTAAAAAACTCACGATCAGTCCAACGAGTATCCGTATGTATTTTATTTACCTCTCCTTCTTCACCGTTGGATCGCCGGTCATCATTTACTTCTTCATGGCATTTATTCTTGAACACAAAGAATATTTCAAGCCGTGGAAGAGTCGTAGAAAGACGGTGTGGGATCTCTAAACTCGCTTCTGATCTTGCCGCAGATTTCGCTGATGACGCTGATGCGTTAGGTGTTAAAATAATTTCTTTAACCTTTAGTGCTAAAGGAATTAGCCCCGCAAGCGGGTCGTGATCAGATCGCTGGCGATCAAAATCAAATAAAAATTCCTTTAACACCAGCAGCAAACAAATGATCTGCGGAATCTGCGTAATCAGCGGCAAAAATGAGTCGCGATCTATTTACGGGCGCTCCAGGTGATTTTAGAAAACTGCAATTCCCAACGCCAATCCTTCTCTTCTTTACTCACGAGTACAAATTCATTCCACTCCAGAATTTTCTGCGAAGCAATATTCTCCGGACTCGTGAGCGCAATAATTTTCTTCACATTATCCTGGCGAAAAACCCATTCACAAAAAACCTTCACGGTTTCTTTCATGTAATCTCTGCCGGTGAAATCTGAGAAAGTTCCGTAGCCGATTTCGACTTCACCATTTTCATTCGGCGGACCTTTCAAAACAATTCCCGCTACTGCTGTGTTGATTGTGTGATCAACAACTGTCCAGTGGGTATAAAACAAATGATGTTCTGGAAATTTTATAAGATTCGGAATCGTTCGCTCTTCCATAGCAACTCTGAGCGGAGGTGGAATAGGTTGGTGAATTTCTTTTAGCCCGAGTTTTTTCTCGTAGGAAAAATCCTCACGGAGGTAGAGATCAATTTCATCTTTCGAGAGAGGAATTAATTTGAGTCGCGATGATTGGGGAAAATCCATGTCTCAAAGGACGGATTTTATTTTCAATCGCACATCGACGCACAACGTTTGATTATTTATCCTCCGCCTGCTTGCCAATCATCAACGAAACACCAACTCCGAAATGTCCATGTCTCACCTGGAAATCGTCTTTATCAACCTCGTCAAAACCGACGGGATCCAATTCTTGCCAAAGTTTCTCTTGAACTCCTTTCTGATAGGGAGCGGCATAATACATGTGTATCACCGGAGTGAACCAGCCTTTGAATGGCATCC
>CAYUTR010000465.1:0-3046 GCA_964447465.1 uncultured Chryseobacterium sp. | reverse complement strand
ACCAAAAAGAATTCTACGAAGCAGGAGCTCCTGTTTATTGCATTTACGTTGCGATCGGTCAGAAAAGTTCAACTGTTGCAAACGTTGTGCGCGTCCTCGAAGAGAATGGCGCAATGGCTTACACGTGTGTAGTTGCAGCTCCGGCAGCAGATCCTGCTCCGATGCAGTTCTACGCTCCGATGACTGGTGCAGCGATCGGCGAATTTTTCCGCGATACCGGACGTCCTGCACTGATTGTATTTGATGATCTTTCAAAACAAGCAGTTGCATACCGCGAAGTATCACTTCTTCTGCGTCGCCCTCCGGGACGTGAAGCATATCCTGGTGACGTATTCTATCTTCACTCACGTCTCCTCGAGCGTGCTGCGAAAGTAAACGCATCAGACGAAGTTGCACGCGGAATGAATGATCTTCCTGAGTCAATCCGTCACCTTGTAAAAGGCGGTGGATCACTCACAGCACTTCCTATCATCGAAACACAGGCGGGTGACGTATCTGCATACATTCCTACAAACGTAATTTCGATTACCGACGGACAGATTTTCCTTGAGTCGAACTTGTTCAATGCAGGTGTTCGTCCGGCGATTAACGTTGGTATCTCTGTATCACGTGTAGGTGGTAACGCGCAGATCAAGTCGATGAAGAAAGTTGCAGGAACATTGAAGCTTGACCAGGCGCAGTACCGCGAACTCGAGGCGTTCTCGAAATTCGGATCTGACCTTGACGCTACAACGAAATCTGTAATCGATAAAGGTTCACGTAACGTAGAACTTCTGAAGCAGCCACAGTTTACACCATTCCGCGTAGAAGACCAGGTTGCAATTATCTATTGCGGAACCAAAGGTTTGCTGCGTGATGTTCCGGTGAACAAAGTGAGAGAATTCGAAGCCGACTTCCTTACATATATGCGCTCGAAACACGCGAACGTTCTTGCCGATCTGAAAGCAGGAAAACTCGATGATACTATCACTGGCGCTATTGAGGCCGCAGCGAAAGAAATCTCAGCGAAATACAAAGCGTAATTGTCAGTCTTCTCCCGATAGCTATCGGGATACGCTCAGTCTGACAAATTACACAGAACAAGAATAAGCTAATTAGATGCCAAGTTTAAAGGAAGTACGAAACAGGATCACCTCAGTGTCATCAACACAGCAGATTACTTCTGCTATGAAGATGGTGTCTGCAGCGAAACTTCGTCGTGCGCAGGATGCGGTAACGCAGATGCGCCCATACGCACAGAAGCTGCGTGAGATTCTGGAAAACCTCAGCGCGAGCCTCGATAGCAGCGAAGGAGTTTATTCGCGCAAGCGCGACGTAAAGAAAGTGCTGGTAGTAGTGATCACTTCTAACCGCGGATTGTGCGGAGGATTCAACTCTTCTGTGATCAAGCGTGCCGTGCTCGACATCAAAGACAACTATTCCAACGCGCAGGTGTCATATCTCGCGATCGGCAAAAAAGGCGGCGACTTCTTCCGCAAAACAAAATACACTGCAGCATTTCCGGAGTTGGGCAATACGAATTTATTGTTCGATGCGATGAATTATGTAAAAACTGCGCCAGTTGCAGAACGCATCATGAAAGCATTTGCTGATGGAGAGTTTGATGAAGTGAAACTATACTACAACCAGTTTAAAAACGCTGCAGTACAGATTACACAAGCTGAAAAGTTCCTTCCGGTTGTTCCTACCAAAGGCGCAACGAAAGCAAGCAAGGCCGATTATATCTTCGAGCCACGCAAAGAAGAAATCGTTCAGGACCTTATTCCGCGTTCACTCAAGACACAGCTTTACAAAGGCATGCTCGATTCATTCGCATCAGAACACGGTGCGCGCATGACGGCAATGCACAAAGCAACAGACAACGCGAAAGACCTTCTGAAGGCATTGCGTATCTCTTACAACAAAGCACGTCAGACGGCAATCACCAACGAAATTCTCGAGATTGTAGGTGGCGCAGAGGCGTTGAAAGGGTAGCACGCGACCAATTAACACATATGACGGCTCTGGAAACGGGGCCGTTTTTCATTGGGGGAATTCGGTTGTACATTTAGACATGCGAATCGCATTCCTAGGTCTTGGCGGTGTAGGTGGTTACTTCGGTTCTAAGTTGGCCCGGACATACGCTGCGTCGAAGGATGTAGAAGTCATTTTTCTCGTTCGTGAAAAAACTGCCGCCGCAATCCGCGCAAACGGAGTCAAGCTCATCACGCCAGAAGAAGAATTTGTTGCACATCCGCATCTGGTGGTAACGCCGGGTGAAGCTTGTCCTGCCATAGACTTTCTGATCTGTGCCGTGAAGAGTTACGATCTCGAAGAAAGTCTGAAGCAATTCCAGAATTGCATTTCACCTTCCACAATTATTCTTCCGCTTCTCAATGGTATTGATGCTGAAGAAAAAATCAAGTTATTATTCCCACTGAATGAAGTGTGGAGCGGATGCGTTTATATTGTCTCACGAATTACCGCGCCCGGTGTGATTACAGAAACCGGCAACATACATCGCTTTCACTTCGGAGGTCATGATGCGCAGATGACGGGAAAACTGCACGAAATTCTTAAACAATCGCACGACGATGTTTTTCTTCACGAGAACATCCGTGATGTAGTCTGGGAAAAATTCATTTTTATTTCCACCATCGCGAGTCTTACGAGTTACCTCGATGTATGTATCGGAAAAATTCTGGAACATTCCGGTAACCGGAATCTGCTCGAAAATCTTCTTGAGGAAATATGCACAGTTGCACGTGCGGAGAAAATTGCACTTCCCGCCGACATCATTTCCTTGACCTTGGCGAAAATGGGGAAGCTCCCTTACGAAACCACTTCTTCCATGCACAGCGATTTTCAACGGCGCAGAAAAACTGAACACGATTCGCTGACCGCACATGTTGTGAAACTTGCAGAACATCATGGAGTCGACGTGCCGGTTTACAGAAAAATTCTCGCCGGGCTCAAAATGAGAAGCCATCAAGGCCACTACGACTCCGCTCACTGAAATCACGGAACAGTTTTTGTTTCCCCTTCACCGCCACACCATTTTGTGTTG
>CAYUTR010000464.1:0-3057 GCA_964447465.1 uncultured Chryseobacterium sp. | reverse complement strand
TCGGCGCAAATTGTCAACTTCGCAATACTCACCTTTCTGGTGTGCAGGGGATTATTTGTTGGTATGCGGGTAAGCCGGGGAGAAAGATGAGATTGGGTTTTTTCGCTGGTGGGCGTTACCTGTTTGCTTCAACGATGAAGCGCAATTTAATTCTTCAGGAAAAATTTGTCGCACCGGAGAGCTCGCTGGATTTTGATGCATTGCAACTGCGTACGTTGGAAGAGCAAATCGGATTTGGATTGCGGCTTCAACACACACTTTGCTTCAGTTCGTTTTATGGGATTGGAATTGGTGCTTACCAAACCCTTGGTGATACATCGCCCTACCGTGTTATGCACCGGGAGATAAACGGAACTGAGCTTGTTCTGAATTTCGGTGTCCGGTACTCATTTATCAGAAAACAGGAAGTGTAATTGTGACCTGACTTCCATTTTGTTTTGGAAACAAAAATTGAATTGGAGGGAAATTATTACGGCCGTGGTCACCGAGTTTTTTATAAAAATCGCACATCTAACAGGCCCCATATTTCTCCGGTTTACCAGCGAATAGTAATCCCAACTTAGTATGCATCAGAAACAAACCCATAGCGAATGAACAACACACGAGTGCAATCCGTAACCAGCGAAAGCGGCTTTCTTGAGCAAACCCGATTCTGGTTAAAAATTGTTGACGGCTGGAAAAGAGAAATTAGCCGCGTAGTAGAAAAATCAGAGCGGGTAGATGCTTCTCCGGAAGTTACAGCTGAAGTAGCCCGCACAGCAGGAGAGCTTTCTGTATTTGCTGATCAGCTTGAAGAACTGTATACCCAGATCGGATATCACAAATTGCAGCTTCCATCAGACATAAGTCCGGATTGGAAATCGCAACATGAGGATCTGTCGGACAAACTTCACTCCAATGGAGAAAAGTTCCGGAACCTGCTCACTGAAATGTCCAGGCTTGACAAGGCGGCTTACCGCAGATTCCTATGCTAGCAAATAATCAGTGCGCAGTTGGCAGTTGGCAGTACGCAGTTGGCAGTAAATCGGAACAACTGCGAACTGCGTACTGTGCACTGCGCACTGTTTTACTGGATCCGCTTCATGTTAATGTCCTTCGGCGGAGAAATTACTATCGGAACTTTCTCAACAAATACAGAACTTGTATCGAGTCCGAATGCAGCTTCTTCTGAAATCGAGAAGTATTTCAGTGCACCGTAAATATCCAGGAAGATTTTATCGAGTACAGGGAACTCATTGTCGTACGACATGTGTTTCTCGATTACGATAAAACGGAAATCACCGATCACCTGTTGGCGCTGAAGTGATTCGTAGCGCGAAACAATATCTACTTCGTGGTTCGCGACAAGATCCTGCACAACGTTACGGAACATGAGATTGATACGCGGTGCTACGCGGAACCCTAAACGGAAGTCAATGCGGATCACATCATTCTTGATGATCTCGGTAACTTTATATTCCATCTTGTATGGTTCGTCCATTACATCCACGTGCACGAACCAGTAAATGTCTGCGCGTTTTGGTTGCTTCTGGAAAATGGAATACATGATCTTCGCTTCGATTTCATCGGTGTTGTTTGCACTGGTGAGATAGACAAGGTGCGTTGAATATTTCGGTACAGTTACATCGTTACTGAGCTCTTTCATCAGAGGCAGGTAATCATTCAACTTAGTGAATTCAATGTAACGGTTGCGGATTTTTCTCGCCTGATGCCAGCTGAACATTGCCAGGAACAGCACTGATGCAATCATCAAACTGATCCATCCACCATGGAAGAACTTATCCATTTGTGCAACGAAGAATGACAGCTCGACAATCAGGTAAATAAGAACAAACCCGATGATGAAAAGAGCCGGGTACTTCTTGATGCGCATGAAGAACGTGAGCAGTCGCGATGACATGAGCATTCCAAGAATGATCGTTAGTCCGTACGCCGCTTCCATTCTTTCGGACTCGCGGAAGTAGAGCACTACTCCGATACATCCTATCATCAGCATCCAGTTGATAGATGGAATGTAAAGTTGTCCGCGTAATTCTGTGGGATACTTGATCTTGACTTTCGGCCAGAAGTTGAGACGTATCGCTTCGTTAATGAGCGTGAAGGATCCCGTGATGAGTGCCTGACTGGCAACGATTGTTGCGACAGTTGCAATTGCAATTCCCACAGGAAGGAACCACTCGGGCATCAATAAGTAAAACGGATTTCTGTTGCCCAATGTAAAACCTTCATTGCTCATGAGCCATGCCGACTGTCCGAAATAATTCAGCACAAGCATGGACTTCACAAAAATCCAGCTCATGCGTATGTTTCGCCGGCCGCAATGTCCGAGATCAGAATACAAAGCTTCAGCTCCGGTTGTACATAGGAAGACTGCGCCCAGTAACCAGAATCCGCCGGGATGTTGCACCAGTAGTTTCCATGCGTAGTACGGATTGATCGCACGAAGGACTCCGGGTTCGAGGTGAATCGCACTCACACCAAGGACACCGAGCATCACAAACCAGACGAGCATTACGGGACCGAAAAATTTGCCGACGAAATTTGTTCCAAACTGCTGAATGAAAAACAACATGGAAATAATTCCGATGACAATAGGAACGATATCGCTTGTGGTGAGATTCTTAAACGTGTCGGTCATCTGCAAACCTTCGATCGCGGAGGAGATGGAAATTGGCGGAGTGATAATTCCTTCTGCCAGTACCGCAGCGCCACCGATCATCGCCGGAAAGAGAAGCCACTTGACTTTGGTTTTCTTAACGAGAGCGTATAGTGCGAAAATTCCACCTTCACCTTTGTTATCGGCTTTCAGTGTGAGGAAAACATACTTGATGGTAGTCTGAAGGGTGAGTGTCCAGATAATACAGGACAATCCGCCGAGTACAACCTCTGCGTTGATCGGATCTGTTTTTCCTACAATTGCTTTAAGTACGTAGAGCGGTGATGTACCGATGTCTCCGTAAATAATTCCTAGTGCAATGAGCAATCCAGCCAGCGTAACCTTGCTGTGCATTGAACCATGTGCTCCTGTTGTAGACATTCAGCTTCCCGAAATGGACG
>CAYUTR010000463.1:0-3085 GCA_964447465.1 uncultured Chryseobacterium sp. | reverse complement strand
AATGATGGCTTCTACAAGATAGCTAAGTCGGAAGTATTTTTGGAATCCTTCGAAAGAATTAAAAGTAAGATGGGTACTGGAGGATTTGGAATTCCATTCAATTACGAGGTGAAAAAGGATGAGCAGGATGGACGATTGCTGAGTATAATTCATCCACTGAATCAGCTTCCGTTTGTTGAGTTCTATGAAAAACATGATTCACTGATTCTGCATTTATGTTCAAAAAGTAGTTTTTCGTTACGAAAGCCAATTAGGGTTGCGAAGTATAGTTATTCTCCTGAATTAGTGGTGCAGGAGGACGAACATCGGAACATTGGCAGCGAAGTGGATCCTGAGTTTTGGGATCAGGAAACTAAAATGCTTAGATCTTATTTTGTTTATGAACCATTAGATCTGATTTACAAGTTCTTTGAAACAAAAGAATATCAACGGTTGGAACAGAGATTTTCACATCAACTTGAATTTGACTTAAGTAAGTGCTTTTACAACATATATACACATTCAATTACTTGGGCTGTAAAAGGAAAGGATACCGCGAAGAGAAATCGCGCTGGAGTATCGTTTGAAAATGAATTCGATAAATTGATGCAGTTGGCCAACTATAACGAAACAAATGGAATTGTGGTTGGTCCAGAAGTTTCAAGAATATTTTCAGAAATCATACTACAACAAATCGACTTAAATGTGTTGAAAAAGTTGGAGGGTAGCGAATTTAGGTTGAAGTTTGGAATCGACTTCGATGTCAAGCGGTATGTCGATGATTATTTTGTTTTCGCAAATGATGAAAAAATACTTGATGCAATACATAAGGTATTCAGAAAAGAAATTGAAGCGTACAAATTGTATATTAATAAGTCGAAAACCAATAGAAAAAAATCCCCGTTCATTTCAAATATTGCAATTGGTAAGAGAAGTGTTTTTGAATTGTGTGAGAGGTTGGCGCTACAATTCATAAATGACGGTGCGGAAGATGGGCGACGTATTATTAGAATTAAGGCTTTGAAGAACAAACGGGATGTCGCGAGAAATTTCGTTAAGGATTTTCAAGGCATCGTAAAGCTGAATGGCCTAACCTTTGATAATCTTAACAAGGAGGTGATTCGATACTTTAAAAAACTCCTTGTTGATGTTTTAAAAGAGGATCAGATTGTTCAAGAACGTGGACTGCTCGCAGACTTTTTCAATATTATTCTTGAAATCTGTTTCTATGCATACTCCATGGGTGTCAACTCTAGCACTACTTTTAAGATCGCCCAAATAATTGTATTGATTTCTAAGTACCTTGAAGGGCTTGGAGACACTGAATTAAAACTGAGACTTTATAGCAAGATTGCGAAGGAATCCAAGTTCATTATGGGAGTCTTTGAGCAAAGGCTAAAGGCAGTGGACACAAACATTGAGACGCTGAATTTGTTGATTGCATTACGAAAATTGGGGACTGAGTTCCTCCTAGGCGAGGACAAATTGAGGGAACTGTTCGGTGCAAAATTAAAGGTTAAGGGTTTTGGATTGAATTACTTTCAAATCGTAAGCTTGCTCTATTATATCCGGAATGACATTTCTTACCAACGGCTGAAAGAGGATATAAAGAAGCAGATCATTCAGAAATTTACAGAAGAAACATTTCCATTTTCAAAAGCAGAACTGTTTTTGTTATTTTTTGATATGGTATGTTGTCCTTTCGTTGAACTTGAGTTTAAGCGAAAGTTGATCAGATGTTCTAAATACGAGAATGATTTAACTAAATTGGATCCGTTCATTACCTTAGTTGAAGAGCAGGAAGAATGGTTTATGAATTGGGATACAGATATTGATCTAGAAGGAGTGCTCAAGAGTAAACAGTGGAGTACTACTTACTAGGGATTGGCGCCGGAGGTCAACACTCGATTTTTCTAGAGAGATCGAGGATAACACAGAGCGGATTGGACGGAGGGCATGTACATGTCCAATGAATGATCCGATTTGAGTTTGGGAGGTAACGACCGAACATACACACGATAACCCGAGGCGCCAATCTATTTTGTTTTCAAAATTAGGAGTGCAAAATGAAAAGACGCTTACTTTTTCTCACCTGTTTTCTTGCAGCATTTCTGCCAGCAATCGCCTGCCTCAATTATTACTACACCGCCGACAAAGACGGTAATCTTCACTACGCAGGCGACGAGCACGCCGTGATGATCGGGTTCAACAAGAACTTCAACGCGAAACTGCTCGAGGAAAAAATTACGGAGCAGTACACGAAGCTGCTCAAGAGCAGATCGTACCAGGATATGTCGGATTACTGTGTGATGCTGATGAAACTCGGCAAAAATGACGTTGCGCTGCCAGTCTTTAAAGTACTGTACGCATATCACCCTGATGAATTTCAACTTGCGTCGAATCTTGGAACTTCATATGAACTCGCGGGAGAAGTTGATTCGGCATTGAAATACATCAAGCGCGGAATTGAACTGAATCCAGGCGATCATGAAGGGAGTGAATGGATTCACGTAAAAGTGCTGGAAACGAAACTGAAATTACTCGCTGATTCAAATTATCTCGCAACACACACTGTCCTTGAGTTGACAGCAGAACAGGAATACGATACACTCATTGGCTACCAGATAGAAATTCAGGTGAGAGAACGATTTCCGTTTTGTCCCGGTCCGGATCTGATTATGTCGAGTTTGCTGACTGATCTTGCGGACATCACGCTCAACACTCGATCAATTGAGGATGCGAAAACGTATTACAATATCTGCCGGTACTATTTTCTTGATTCTTCGGAAACAATAGAGAACAAAATTGCAGAATCGTTGAAGCTGATTTCGAAGAACAGCAGCGTTCGTCCGCCACCTGATGTACCAGGGATCGAAGGTGATAATGTTCGCCTCGGGCCGTACAGGTACACGGAGATGCTTGACGACAACAATCCCGATGGCTATCAACCCAAATGGAACAATCTCAACACTAATCCTGCGGAGCTGTTGTTCCTGTTGGGGATGAAAATTCCTGCACCAACTCCTGATCCTGCCGATCCTGCCACTGGAGCACCGGTTGAACCTGAGAATCACAATGCGTTGTGGGCAGGTATCGGTATATTCGT
>CAYUTR010000462.1:0-3098 GCA_964447465.1 uncultured Chryseobacterium sp. | reverse complement strand
CCTTACAAACTATTCTCCAACGAAGAGAATGCGTTGAAGTGGTTGAAGGAAAAGATCACTGACCGTAACTAGAAACCACCTTGAGGTGTGTCTTCTACTGGCGCGGTTACCTGTTTTCGCTTAGTGATTTCATCGTTGCTGCCGAAACGCCAGTTGAAACTCAACATCAACACCATCGATTCCCGTTTGCGTCCACCAACCATTTGGTATTGATCAGCAACATTTTTCACTTCAAATGCACGGGTGTTGAACACATCAGTCAGATTCACGCTGAGTTGTCCCTTGCCTTTGAAAACTTCATGACGTACGCCAATATCGACTCCGCCTATCATCCAGAATTGCCCAATAGGATTAATCCACGGAGAAAAATACATTCCTGAAATCTGAATGGTAGTTGGCTTGAAGATTTTGTAACTGAAGGAAAGTCGTGCGTTGTAGTGGAATGCAGAACTCTGTAACGCAGGATCAACATTATCCCCATTCACTTGATTGAGATACGCTGAGCCGCTCAACATCACATTGCCCTTTTTCTTAAACGGAACACGCAACACGTATTCCACACCATAATTCTCAGAAGATGTGTAATTCTCCGGTTTCACGATTCCGCGATTGGTTAACACATCAAACGTTCGTACGTGGGTAATTACGTTTTCGCTATGACGGTAGTAGAATGTGAAGGACCACATAAGTTTAGGTTTCACCCTGTTAATCGTGAAGTCGAACGAATGAATGAATTCCGGATTGAGATAAGGATTTCCTGTTCGCAGATTGATGGAATCGCTGTAGTCAACGTACGGATTCAGATACCAGTTGCCGGGACGGTTTAATCTTCTTCCGTAACTCAATTGCATTTCTGTTCCGTTGGCTGAAGTGAAACGTACTGCGGCATTCGGAAACAAGTTCAGATAGTTTTTCGTGAAGGTTGTATCCTGTGATGCAGATGAACCCGTGAGGTAAGTATACTCCGCACGAACTCCTGCAAGGTAGTCCAGTTTTTTCCTGTGTATGCTGGTTTGTATATACGCAGCACCGACATTTTCGTCATAGGTGAACAAATCTGCAAAACGCGAATCTGACACGTAAACGCCGGTCAAATAATTGTACTGGTAACCTGCCTGTTCGTTGGTGTACTGCCGATAATTATATTTGATACCGGTTTCAATTCTGAACGAGTCAGAGAATGGATGACTGTAGTCGGCCTGTGCAGTTATATTGTAGTACGTGTTGTTTGCTTTGTTCGTCTGGTAAGGTGAATTCTCATAGCCATACGATTTCAACCGGAAGTTATTTAATACTTCGCGTTGATTAGTTGTGAACGAACCTGCTGAGGAAAACGTTCGCTGGCTTCCCGGAAAAGATTTTCTGAAATCAAAAGCGGCATCAATGGTATGCGTCCGATCGAAGCCATCTACCAGACGGGAAAAATCACTCGTGATAGAATCTGATTCATCATAAAACAGGTAATTAGTACTATCCATTTTATTTTCAACCCGGAAAGAATAACCGGTCGATAACGACAACGTATTATATGGATTGAAGTAAATATCTGTTCCTAAACGGCCATTATGAAATGTGCTGTTCTGGAGGCCGCCGCTCTTGCTGTCGTAACGGAATGCCGTATCAGGTGTTAAGGTGGTTTGAGCACCAAATCCTTTCATCCAGCGATCTTCATAACGGGATGAATAACTTCCGAAGAAATTCGCTTTCTCACGACGCATGTTTAGGTTCAGACTGCCGTTGTACTTGTTACCGGTTCCGACACCACCTGCAATTGTTCCGTTGTATCCTTTACCTTTTTCTTTTTTCGTGATGATGTTAATGATACCTGCCATTCCCTGTGCGTCGTATTTGGCAGAAGGATTTGTGATTACTTCAATCCTCTCAATCATGCTTGCCGGAATCTGTTGCAGCACCGCAGTTCTATCGTCACCTGTCATTCCCGAAGGTTTGCCGTCAATTAGAATAGTTACATTGGCGGATCCACGCAAACTCACGTTACCGTCGACATCGACTGTCACCGATGGTATATTCTGCAACACATCAGTTGCTGTTCCGCCGGTATTCACAATGTTCTGATTTACATCGTATGTTTTTTTGTCGATGCTGTTGGTGTAATCGCTGCGCTGTTCTTCAATCACAACGGTGCTCATTTCTTTCGATGAAGGAGAAAGTTTAATCGCACCTGCATCGAACTGCGCATTCATCACGGAAATTACAAATGGCTTCGAATACCACTCCTTGTAACCCATAAATGTTACCCGAACTTTGAAATTTCCTGGAGGTAATTTTGTGATGGAGAATGAACCATCGCTGCCAGTTACACTTCCTCCCTTAACGGAAGAATCTGCAACTGCGATTATCGCAACTGAAGCGTATTCAATTTTTTGTCCGTTCAATGAATCGGAAACAATTCCAATTACAGTTCCGATCTGGGGGCCAGTCATTGGCGGCGAGCTTTGCGCAAATGCGTTGCTACCCGTCAATGCTAAAACCATCATCACAAAAAAACGTACAGTTGTTTTCATCGGTGCAAATTTACGATCCGGAAGCAGGGAAAAAAGGCACTTCTCGACAAAAAGGGTTAAAAGACCGATAAGCAATGGGGGCCTTGAACGACTTGAGGGAGATCTACAACCTTCAACGAACCAAACTATGATTTTGTCGACTGACCGCCCAATGCCCTTAACGCATTCTTTCTGAAGCTGGGTCCAATGGGAATCTTCTGCATCCCAACTGTGACAAAATTGGAGTTATATGTGCTCACGCGATTGACCGGAATAATAAATGATCGATGAACCCGAACAAAATGTTCTTTCGGAAGTAAATCCAGAATTTGCTTCATGCTGTTAAGCGATGTGATACGTCGGGTGTCGGTATGAATCTGGACATAGTCTCTCAATGCTTCAATCAATCTGATTTCTGTGTGATTCAGTTTGATTGTTTCATACCCGGACCGTATGAAAATGTGATTTTGTGAGGGGGCCGTTTGCGTAAGATATCCCGCTCGAAGTTTGGCTTTTTCGGTTGCTTTCGCAAAGCGGTCGAACAGGAATGGTTTGACGAGATAATCAATTGCTTCGAGTTCGAAACCTTCCAAT
>CAYUTR010000461.1:0-3110 GCA_964447465.1 uncultured Chryseobacterium sp. | reverse complement strand
AACTTTGGCTGGAAAGAAAAAGTTTCCCTCGGTATCGGATTCAAATCGTCGTTTATAATCAATTACACTACGCGTCACGCAGGCACAATGAGTCAAACCGGCATCATTTTCTCACCTGACGTTCTAAGGTGGTACGGTTCCCCAGTGGCACAAATCAGTGCTAATTTTACGTACGCAGAAATTGCTTTGTGCGGATGGTATGCCGTAACACCGGTAATTGATCAATTCGGTGTTAAATCAACGCCGTATGGAGTCACTTTACTGGTAAAAGCACGCTTATTCGAGCTTGGAAACCCCACCTTCTGATCGCACGTTTCGTCGTGTTTTCCTAACTCCTTTACCCTTTTTCCCATTTTCTAATGTAGTTACATGTAACTATCTTTAGCAATATGAAGAAACTCTACGTCCTTCTCGTACTGGCTTCGGTTCCCGCGATCATATTTTTTGGCTGTAAACACGACGCTGAACTTCCGGAACACCAGGTAAGCTTTAACGATGAAATCATTCCTATCCTCCAGCTTGGCTGTACGCATCCGGGTTGTCACGGCGATTCGTTGAATCAGATGCCTTCTCTCACATCGTATGAAACGGTGATGGAGTTTGGAAAAATCAAACCGGGCGAGCCAAATGATAGCGAATTGTATGAGCGCATCACAGAAACAGACGATGACAAGCGCATGCCTCGTCCACCTTATTCGCCGCTGAGCGACCAAAACATCAAAAAGATCTACATCTGGATCGCACAAGGAGCAAAAGACAACTAGCTATGAAGAAACTACTCGCGATTTTCGTTGTTGCAGTGGCTGGTTCATTTGCCGGCTGCTATTATGATAATATGGATGATGTATATCCTGGTGCAGGATTGTATATTGAATGCGACACAACTTCTGCAATGTCGTATCAGCGACACATCATCCCAATCATTGAGAACAACTGTATCAGCTGTCACTCCGGTGGTGGTGCTAACGGAGATGTTCATCTTGATTCTTACGAAGGTGTGTATGATGCGGCAACCCAAGGACTCATCGTGGGTGCAACCTGGCACGAAGCAACGTACACTCCAATGCCACCGAACACTCAGCTCGATAGCTGTTCACTCGTGCAGATAAAAAAATGGGTCATCGAAGGCGCCCTCAACAATTGATACTTCCTATGAAAAAATATTTCACCTTCTTCGTTCTGTTTTTCTCGCTGAGTGCAGTTGCACAGGACGACATGCAGGCGTACCTCGACAGTATTGCAGCAGCTGAGGCTGGAGCACAACCGAAAGATTATACGAAAGCGACTTTTAAAACTACGCGCATCGTAAATTTTCCGTCGAGCGAAACTACCGGTTCGCACTTACTGGACTTCCGTATCATGCACCGTTTCGGCGAAGTGTACGATGGAAACGGCGCGTTCCTGAACGATTTCTTCGGAAACTTTTTCGGATTCGATAAAGCAGCAGGAATCAAAATTGAATTTGATTATGGCGTGAATGAATGGCTGACACTCGGAATCGGGCGCAGTTCGTACGACAAAATTGTTGACGGAACTGTGAAGACCAGAATTCTTCGTCAAACGATGGACGGCAAAATGCCATTCTCTATGACCTACCAGGGAACGATGAACGTTACTGCGAAATCAGATCCGAGAAAAGATCAGGGCATTAATAAATATGCGCTCTTCACTTCGCGCATGAGTTATTCGAATACGTTAACCATTGCGAGAAAATTCAACGACAAGCTTTCACTCGAGTTCGTTGGCTTCCACGTGCATTATAACATGGTGGATGACTTCACGCACAAGAACGATGTGTTCGCTGCAGGAATTGCCGGTCGTTGGAAATTGAGTCCGCGCACCGCTCTGACATTCGAGTATGCATACCGTATCAATCAGTATGTTCCTGACAAAACGGAATTCCAGGATCCAATGTCAATCGGTTTGGATATTGAAACAGGCGGACACGTTTTCCAGGTGCACATCACAAACGGATTTGGAATTAACGAAGTGCAATTCATTCCTTACTCAACAAGTAATGTTGGCAAAGGAATGGTTCGCTTAGGATTCAACATTTCGCGTGTGTTCACGACTGGTAAGCACGAAGGTTCGACGTGGTAACACTTCGACTCAGAACAGGATGACAAGACAACCATTTACAGTTGCAGGTCATTCGCGAGCAGAAAACGAGGTTAAGTCCCCGAATTCCCAAGTATTGGGAAGGAATCCATATCAAACCCGCTCTTTAAAACGTACACTTTTGTAATGTCGAAACGTACAACTGTGTAAATGAAAATTATGAAGACGAGAATAGCGGTAACACTTTCACTGTTTGCATTAGCTGTAGCGTGCCTGAGCTTTGATGTGCTCGACGATACGGGCAAAGCAGGCCGTACAGGTTCACCGGGAGAAACTACGTGCACAGGCTGTCACACCGGCGCAGTACTCAACGACGGAATCGGATCAGTTGTAATCACTTCACCCGACATGGGCACTCCCTGGGAATACATTCCGGGTGATACGTATCTGATTCAAGTAACTGTTTCGCGTGTAGGAAGTCCCTTGTTTGGATTCGATCTCGAATGTCTTACCGGTTCCACTCCTGCGCAGAATGCCGGAACATTGATTGTGACTAATTCTGCGGAGACACATATTCTGAATGCAACTGTAAGCACTGTCGTCCGCAAAAATATGACGCACAAACTCAACGCCGGACTCGGAACAGATACAAAAACGTTCACGTTTAAATGGGCAGCACCAACAACCAACGTTGGAAACGTTACATTTTACTGTACTGGAAATGCTACAAACAATAACGGTGCTAAAACCGGTGATCACATTTACAGCACGACCAAACTTTGTGCGCCGGCATTCGGAGCAGGAACAAATGATATCGTGAATCCTGAAAACGAATTCACAGTATACCCGAATCCGGCAAATGAAAATGTATTCGTAACGTATAACACTCCGGCGGGCGACTACGTTAATTTCACGCTCTTCACACTCGAAGGAAAATCAGTTGGCCCGGTTTACACGTTCCAGGGAACCGGCTTAAGTACGACATCAGCATTAATTCTTCCGTCTGATCTTGCAGCAGGCATCTATTTCGTGAAAATGGAAAGTGGCGCAAA
>CAYUTR010000460.1:0-3133 GCA_964447465.1 uncultured Chryseobacterium sp. | reverse complement strand
GATGATTTTCAGCAATTGATCACTGGTTACAATCTTGATCCCGTTTCGGGGCGCAGGCATCTTTTCTTGCTGCGCAGATAGTACTGCCTGCGGCGCTCTACACGGCGGCGCGGCGAAACGGAGAAAAAATGCGAAGCCCACGAGAAAACGGCGGGTTATCCTAAGCGATCCACCAGCGGATCGGTCTTTCGTTTTCAGATGAGCTTAGAGATCGCTTCAGCGATCCTCCGTCTCCGCGTGGGCATTGCATACAAAGTACGTCGCCGTGTCTCCCTGTAAAGCCAGCGCAGCGTTAGTTTAGCAGACAGCTTGGTAACCGTTCGCTAATTTACGCTACAGTGCAGTTTGATCTCTAGTTTCTGTTGAGTACTTTGCAGAACCAAACACACCACATGTCAACACGCAGGGATTTCTTAAAAAAAGCCGGACTCACCGCCGGAGCATTGTCAGTTGCGGGAATTTTCGAACCGCTTCTCGCCTCTCCTGACGAAATCAACAATACAGGATTTCTCGAAGCGCTCGAGCGTGTGAATGGAGTTACACCATCTGCTGCTGCCACCGATGAAGATTTCTGGAATTCAGTGAAGATGCAGTTTACAGTAAATCCAAATCTGATCAATCTCAACAATGGTGGTGTAAGTCCGCAACCGAAATCGGTTCAGGATGCGCATATCCGTTATTACCAATATTGCAATGAAGGTCCGTCGTATTACATGTGGCGTGAACTGGATAAAGGACGCGAACCTTTGCGGCGCCGCTTAGCAGAACTTGCCGGAGTAGATGCGGAAGAAGTGGCGATCAACCGCAATTCCACTGAAGGATTGAATACCATCATTCTCGGATTGAATCTTAAAGCCGGTGATGAAGTTGTGGTTTCGAAACAGGATTATCCCAACATGCTCAACGCATGGAAGCAGAGAGAAAAGCGTGATGGCATTAAACTCGTTTGGGTGAATCATGAATTGCCTTCTGAAGACGAAGCGAAACTGACAAAAACATACACTGACGCATTCACCGATAAAACAAAAATTGTTCACGTCACACACATGATCAATTGGTCGGGACAATTACTTCCGGTGAAAAAAATTGCTGATGCTGCTCACGCGAAAGGAATTGATGTGATCTGCGACAGTGCCCATTCGTTCGGACAAGTGAAATTTACGATTCCAGAATTGGGTTGCGATTATTGGGCTACAAGTTTGCACAAATGGCTTTGCGCTCCTTTCGGTAGCGGCATGATGTGGATTAAGAAAGATAAAATTGCCAACATCTGGGCGCTGTTGTCGAACGATAAGCCCGACGGAACCGACATCCGCAAATTTGAATCACTTGGAACACGCTCTTTCGCTTCCGAAATGGCGATTAGTGCTGCAATTGATTTTCACCTGATGATTGGAGCTGAACGCAAAGAAGCCCGCTTGAATTACCTGAAGAATTATTGGGTATCGAAATCACAAAAAGTTCCGGGATTCAAGCTCAACACATCGCTGAATCCAAAGTTCGCGTGTTCACTTACCAGTTTCGGGCTCGATGGATTCAAGCCGGAAGAAATTGACGGCAAGCTTCTCGAGAAATACCGCATCCACGCAGTTGCAATCAACTGGGAAAATATTCACGGCGTACGCGTTACGCCAAGTGTCTACACTTCTACCGGCGATCTTGACGTACTCGTGAAAGCAATTACCGAAATCGCAGCAGCAGGTCCTCCAGGACCATCCAATAAATAATTATTGAAAATTGTTGTTAGTTTGGCGCTGAGCGTTGCAACTGTGAGGTGAAAGAACAGCAACAATGCCAAATGAGCAATTGTCAACTATCAATCAAATGGCAGCATGAACAAGACCATTTTTTACGGCATCACCGTAATTGCAATCGGTGCACTACTCTGGATTACTTACAACGCACGTCAACACACCTCTGAGCAAAACGGTCCGATCAATACTGCTGAAGCTCCACAACCCATTGGTCCGTATAGCCAGGCTGTAATGCGCGGAAACGCTTTGTTTATCTCCGGACAGGTTGCTATCGATCCGAAAACCGGAAACGCAGATACCGCCGACATTTCCACCGAAACAAAACGCGTGATGGAAAACATCAAAGCAATTCTTGTTGCTGCGAAGATGGAAATGAAAGACATCGCACAGGTTCGTATCTATCTCACCGACATCAGCAATTTCAAAACTGTGAATGAAATTTACGGTTCGTATTTCGGTGATGGACCGTATCCCTCAAGAGAAACGGTTGAAGTGAGCGCGTTACCGAAAGGAATGCATATTGAAATCTCTGCGACTGCAATTCGATAATTCGAATTTTCAAATGCGCACGAGAACTTCCATTAGCGAACTGGTCGCCAAGGAACATTCCCGAAAGAATGTCGATCGGATAATTCGTGCGATTGGAGACGATCAGAAACAATTTGTCGAATTAATGAAAGTCTTTCTGGGCAAGGACAAATAACTTGCACGTTGCGCGGCATGGCCGTTGAGTTTCATTGTGCTGAAGCATCCGCAACTCGTAAAGAAATGGTTGCCGAAACTGTTGGACAATCTCGACAAAACCGGACAGCATCCCGCGATGTACAGAAACACATTTCGTTTTTTGTAGTCGATTGATATTCCCGAGATTCACAAAGCCAGAATACTAGACACGGTATATCGCTTTATCCTGAATGCATCACATCCAGCGGCTGTTCGTGTATTCGCGCTGACAACGGCATGGAATGTTGTTTCCTCCTACCCGGAGTTAGCCTCTGAATTACTACTAGTTATCGAACAAGTAATTACAGAAGACTCCAAAGCGCTTAAATCTCGAGTAAAACGGACGATCCGGGATTTGACAGGCCGGACAAAACCTTGACAGTTTGGTGTTTTAACTTATATTTGCGCACCCGAAAACCTAATAATACTTATGAAAAAACTTCTACTCGCAATCGTAGTTACAATTTGCTTTGGGCTTATGCCTAAAGAAGTTACTGCACAAACAACAACTTCATTCAGTGCCCCACTCATTTGGGGAAGCAGTCCTTTTCAGGATTCACTCTGGGCAATTGATACTACCAATTGGTAGGTAGTACGCCGTATTGGACCCACCCTTGTAGGATTTACAATTACCGGAATGAACGGATTGGCGCAGG
>CAYUTR010000459.1:0-3136 GCA_964447465.1 uncultured Chryseobacterium sp. | reverse complement strand
TCGCAAGGACAAAACCGTGAGAATGCGTTGCGTCTTTTGAAATCTCAGCTTTACGAAATTGAGATGCGTAAAAAGATGGAAACTGTTCAGGCCATTCGTGGAAACATGAAAAAGATTGAGTGGGGTTCACAAATCCGCAACTATGTTCTGCATCCGTACAAACTCGTGAAAGATTTGAGAACTGAACTTGAAACTTCTGATGCGCAAGGCGTACTCGATGGTAATCTGGAACCGTTTATCAAAGCGTACCTGATGGAGTATGGTGCGAGTTGGAATACCGAGGTCAAATAACCCTTCGACTCCGCTCAGGATAAATGTGCTAATCTGCTAATGGGTTAATGTGCTAAACAAGCGACAATACAGACAACCGCGGTCCCGATAGCTATCGGGATCATCCCGCGGGAAGTCTGAAAAATGAAAAATAAATTCCGCTCTGCTGAAGGCTTGTCCTGAGCGTAGTCGAAGGGCGCAACCCGCCTTGGCGGGTGAAACAAAATGAACAAAGAAAGAATAATCGTCTGGCACAAACCCTCCTGCTCCAAGTGCAGAGACGCAATGGCGTACATGAAAGATCATGCTGTAATGCCGGATGAATGGAGAGAATACCTAGTGGATGTTCCTTCTGAGGATGAGATCCGTGATGTGCTGAAGAAGCTGAATATTCCGGCGGAGAAGTTGGTGCGCACGAAGGAGTCAATCTATCAGGATAAGTTCGCCGGGAAGAAAATGACGGATGCGAAATGGATCAAGGCGCTGCATAAGTATCCGGTTCTGATTCAGCGTCCCATTATCATTATCGGAGAGAAGGCATTTTTCGGGCGTTCAGAAGAAGATTTGAATCAATTACTCACATAACTTAGTATTTTCATGGAAGCAAAATCTTCAATTATAAATACCAAATCACAAATGGAATACCGCATCGAAAAAGACACCATGGGCGAGGTACAGGTACCTGCCGATAAATATTGGGGCGCACAAACGGAGCGTTCACGAAATAATTTCAAAATCGGTCCGGAAGGAAGTATGCCGAAAGAAATTATTTACGCGTTCGGTTATCTGAAGAAAGCAGCAGCGCATGCGAATCACGAACTCGGTGTTCTGGATGTTGCAAAGCGCGATCTCATTTCGCAGGTGTGCGATGAAATTGTTGCGGGTAAACTCGATGATCAGTTTCCGCTTGTAATCTGGCAAACGGGTTCGGGCACGCAAAGCAACATGAATGCGAATGAAGTCATTGCATATCGCGGACACGTTATCTCCGGCGGAAATCTTTCTGACGAGAAAAAAGTGCTGAATCCGAATGATGATGTGAATAAGTCGCAATCGTCGAATGATACTTACCCGACTGCGATGCACATCGCGGCATACAAACTTGTAGTTGAGAATACGATTCCCGGAATGGAAAAACTCCGCGACACGCTTGATAAAAAAGCGAAGAGCTGGAACAACGTTGTGAAGACGGGTCGTACGCATTTCATGGACGCAACGCCGCTTACCCTCGGGCAGGAATTTTCCGGTTACGTACAGCAGATCACCAATAGTATTCGCTGCGTGAAGAGCGCATTGGAGATGGTGAAGGAATTGGCACTGGGTGGAACAGCAGTCGGCACTGGATTGAATACGCCGAAAGGTTACGACGTTCTCGTTGCAAAAAAAATTGCCGACTTCACAAAACTTCCTTTCGTTACTGCACCAAATAAATTCGAAGCACTTGCTGCTCACGATGCGATGGTTGAACTTTCAGGAGCACTGAAACGTTCTGCTGTTTCTCTGATGAAAATCGCAAACGATATACGCATGCTGAGTTCAGGTCCGCGTTCAGGTCTTGGAGAAATTGTTATTCCGGATAACGAACCTGGTTCTTCTATCATGCCGGGCAAAGTAAATCCTACGCAGCCGGAAGCCATCACGATGGTGTGCGCGCAGATCATGGGTAACGACGTTGCAGTTTCTATCGGAGGATCGAACGGACACTTCGAGCTGAACGTTTTCAAACCGGTAATCGCTTACAACGTTTTACAGAGTGCACGTTTGCTCGGCGACGCGTGCGTTTCTTTCAACGACAAATGTGCTGCAGGAATCGAACCGAATCTTCCGATGATCAAACAGCACATGCAGAACTCATTGATGCTGGTGACTTCACTCAACACGCATATCGGTTACTATAAAGCAGCGGAGATTGCAAAGAAGGCACACAAAGAGGGTAAGACTTTGAAGGAAGCTGCCGTTGAACTCGGACACGTTACTGCGGAGCAATTCGATCTCTGGGTGAAGCCGGAGGATATGGTTGGCTCATTGTAATTCGAATATTCGAATATGTAAATCCACAAGTGGTTGGTGGTGCGTAGCAAGTGGATGTTTCCTGAGAATCGAATCGCTGTAACCGTTAGTATCTTTATTGTATGAAATTGTCAACGCGTAATTGTTTTTTGTCACCTCGAGCGGAGTCGAGAGGTCAACAAAAAACCGTGCGACAAGGTCAGGCAATTGTTGTGCTGTTGATTCTGGTTTTTACTTCCGGATCACGTTTGTTTGCACAAGACACCAACGCATACGTCCTCAAAGAAAACTTCAAACGCGAGATTGTCATCGGCGATAAACGTTACCGCGTTTACAACAACTGGGTGACCTTCGGCGCAGGTCCGGCATACCATTCGGCAAATCCCAGGACGCAATTTGCATTGGGAATTGATTGCCAGTTTCACATCAAGAAGCCTTATTTCTTTTTTGGATTTATGGTCTCCGGTGATGAATTTGGTATCTGGAATAATTACAGCGGGCATTTAGGTTATGTTCCGTGGAGAAGAGAAACCGAGCACAGTAATATGGCTGCTATGGCCGGTGTGAGTTACACGCAAGGCTACCAGTTCATTTACGCGGGACATTACGAAAGCAATCGTTGGGATCGCGTTGGATTGTACGCACAGTTTCAATACACCATGAAAGTGCAATACGCAGTGGGAATAGGCCCTACGTTTTTTGTTGACTGGAACCAGAAGCGAACATTGGTTGGTGTGCGTTTCGATGGATATCTCTCAGGAGCATATCGCGGATATGTGCGAGGCGCGGGGCCGAAGCATTAATCTTCCTTTATCTCCCCACTCTTCCTATACACATGCTCCGGCACTCTCTTTCC
>CAYUTR010000458.1:0-3146 GCA_964447465.1 uncultured Chryseobacterium sp. | reverse complement strand
GGCGAATTGCTCAAACGATTCGATGGGATTGTGTTGCAGTACAACGTCGCCGATGGAAACCTTCATTACACCAATGCGTTTCTGCGTCATAATCCGACGACGAAAAAGAGCGATGCTTCACTCTGGGAATTGCAGCTCGATACCACATTCACCGGAAAGCCGTGGTTGCTGACGAATCACAATACGAAAGGTCTCGATATTTTTCTACAGGACGATGCGAACAAATCGTATCTCATCAGCAGTACCGGAACAATTTTCTGGAGACGACAGTTCACTCAAACAATCATGAGCGATATTCAACAGATTGATGCGCTCAAGAACGGTAAGCTGCAAGTTGTTTTCAATACGCGTGATTCGCTTTACGTGATAGATCGCAATGGAAATGATGTTGCGCCATTCCCTATAAAACTTCCCGCTCCTGCAACCAATGGTATTCGCGTGATGGATTACGACAACAACCGCGAATACAGAATGCTCATTGCCTGCGAAGATCACAAAGTGTACAACTACACGGCGAAAGGAACTATCGTGCAGGGATGGAAATTACCCGTTACAGACCATGCTGTAGTTGCTCCGATTCAACACACGGTCGTCTCCGGAAAAGATTACGTTGTGATTGTCGACCGTGAAGGAAAAACGTACATCATCGATCGTCAGGGCGCAACACGATTTTCACTGAAAGAACAACTCGGCGGTCCGGTAAATAATTTCGTACTCGAAACCGGAAAAGATCTTGCACGAACCCGAATTGTAAGTGCCGATTCACTCGGAAATGTTTATCGCCTGACCTTCACAGACGATCTCGAGCGTTTACATTTTTTCGATTTCACTTCTACTCCATTCTTCGACTATCGTGATCTCAACGGAGACGGTGCGCTGGAATACATTTTCCTCGCGAGCGATAAACTCGCAGTGGTTAACCAGGATAAAATCACTGCATTCAGCTATGGTTTTGAATCGCCTGCGATGTGTTGTGCAACGCTCTTCCGTTTCGGTGATAACGATTTACGTATTGGTGTGACCTGTCCGCAAGCATCTGAAATTCATCTCATCAATCGTGGTGGTGCCGACTCCGAAGGCTTCCCGCTTCCGGGTCAAACACAATTCAGCATTGGTCAGATGAACGGAGAGAATGGGTACACGCTGATCGCCGGAATCAATGGGAAATACCTTACCGCATATTCACTCCCGTGATCAGTGCGCAGTACGCAGTTGGCACTACGCAGTAAACTCGCCAATTTTTACCTAATTAACTGTAAATCAGAGCACAATATCGTTGTGTTTGCAGGCATTTACACTGCGTAGTGCCAACTGCGTACTGCGCACTGATTTTTCTATCTTTAGAGCCCTTAACCACACCTATATGAAAAGAGTTTTTACCCTCCTCGCGGGATTGATTTGCATTGCAGGATCACTTCAGGCGCAAAACATGATCGGATTCATGAACACCAATTACTCCGGTGTTTACGGACTTGATTTCAATCCTTCTTCCGGTGCAGATAGCCGCTTCAAGATGGACATCAACCTGATCGCAATGGATTTCGGATTCACGAATAATTATGGTGGACTGAAAGCGAACTCGTTCAAGGGCAAATCAGCAGTTGGGGCCGCTTTGGCCTATCGTGGGGGCGACACTACCGCGTTCTCTATGTTCGAAGATGACCCACGTTTTCAATACAACGGTGTAAACCGCCGAACGGATGATGATCCACGTTCTGTGTTTTTGTCTACACGTGTGATGTTGCCTTTGTCGTTTGTCTTTGCTTACGATCCGAAATATTCTATTTCCATGACCGGTGAATTCCGTATGATGATGAACGTTGACGGAATCGGTACGCCTCTTGCTAATCTTCTTTATAGTGACTTTGACGATTCTCTCCTTTACAACTCTTCATTCACGAATAAGAACGCGAGCGTGCAGTTGATGACCTGGCACGAAATCGGTTTCGGGTTTGCGCGCGTGATGTATGACAACAACGAAAACTTCTGGAAAATCGGAGTTCGTCCTAAGCTGGAACTTGGTCTTGGTTCTATGTACTTCTTCGCTGAAGAACTCGAATATGAACCTAATGATCATGACACCGTTACAATCCTTGGATCGAACGTTCAGTACGGTCACAGTAAGAACTTCGACTTCCCGAATGGAACTGGTGATGAAAGTGTTGCCAGTTACAACTATTCGGAAGCATTTGCTCACCCGGGTCTTGGACTAGATCTTGGTTTCACTTATGAGTGGAGACCAAAATTTCAGGATCACAAATATGATATGGACGGAGAAACCAATCTCTGGAAGCGTTCAAAAACAAAATACGAACTCAAAGTTGGATTCTCAATTACAGACATCGGCTGGATCAAGTTCAATCGCGCAGAAGGTAGTGGTGACTTCAGCGGAGGAATTGACAACTGGTATTTCCGTGATATCGAACTTCAGGATACGATTCCTGAA
The DNA here is from genome assembly GCA_964447465.1 of uncultured Chryseobacterium sp. Classification (GTDB taxonomy): domain Bacteria; phylum Bacteroidota; class Bacteroidia; order Palsa-965; family Palsa-965. Next base: position 700 of record CAYUTR010000458.1, on the reverse strand, counting down.
ACGACCGACTACCCGATTCAGGCATTAGATGATACGCTGCGTACACTGTTTACGTTCCGTGAAACTTCCGAAACATACCGCGTGAACCTTCCAACTGCCTTCCGTGGTGATGTTGATTATCACATCTGGAATGATTTCTACGTGAACTTCCAGTTTGCTTATGCAGTTCAGTGGAAGAAAAACGCAAACAAAGTGCACGACATGTCGTACATCGCCCTTACTCCGCGTTACGATTACAAGTGGGCGGGCATCATGGTTCCGATTTCATTCAATCAGTACAAAGATTTTACTGTAGGCACCTGTCTGCGTGCAGGTCCGGTATTCGTTGGAACTTCAGACATGGGTGCATTCTTCGGAAAGAAGAACGACATCTATGGAGCAAACATTTATTTCGGCACACACATTCCGATCCACTGGAGAGAACCGAAAGATCGTGATAAGGATAAAGTATCTGATCCGAAAGACAAGTGTATCGACACTCCTGGTATCTGGGAATTCCTTGGTTGTCCTGATAGAGATGGTGACCACGTTCAGGATTCTGAAGACATCTGTCCTGATGAGCCAGGTGAAAAACAATATAACGGTTGTCCTGATCGCGATCATGATCAGATCATCGACAAGCAGGATGCATGTCCAGATGATCCGGGTCTACAGGAATTCAACGGATGTCCAGATAAAGACGGCGACAAAATCATTGACA
>CAYUTR010000457.1:0-3158 GCA_964447465.1 uncultured Chryseobacterium sp. | reverse complement strand
ACGCTTTTGAAAAACGTTTTCCGCGAATAGTATGATCGTCGACAATTTCGAGTTCACATTCCAGCACTTCATCGCGGTGACTCATGTCAAGCACAATCCACGGATCGATCTGATCATTGAAGTTATAGCGATGTACGCCAACACGCGGAGAAGCCGTCATCTCGCAAAGAATGTTGCTGCTGAGTTTCACGGAATAATATCCGGCTTCAGCTTTTTCATTCTCGTGCGTAAAAGTGGTGCGATAACCTTTGGTGGAATCCGTTCCCGGAGTGTAAGACGGTTCAGCAGTTCCGGGCATCAGCATAATATCTCCGTAATCACTGCAACCGGTTCCGCTCAAATGCGTGTGAGAGAATCCGTAGATAATCGAGTCGTCGTAGTGATAACCGGAACAGCCATCCCAACTTCCGTCAATCCGTGTATCAGGACTTAACTGTACCATTCCGAATGGCGCTGCAGCACCGGGAAACGTGTGTCCGTGTCCGCCAGTTCCGATCATAGGGTCGACATACTGCACGACATTCGCGTGTGCACTATCGAAGGTCCATTCGTAACGAGCGTGTACCGGAGCGTTCGGGTCCTCGCAAGATGGAAACATCACGGTGAAGGCGAGAATTGGAAGAAGGAAATATTTCTGGTTCATTGAGCGTTCTAAATTACGGAATAAGGGAATGCGGAACGGGGGATGGGGAACGGGGAACGGGGAACGGGGCATGCGAGAAGAGGAAGAACACTCAGGTATTGACAAAATTTCCAGTGTCGGAAGTACTCTTTCTGCTTACCCCGTTCCCCATTCCTCGTCCCGCATTCCTATCTTTGACCATATGAGATACTTACTATTCCTTCTCTCACTCACGTTGTTCTCGTGTGGCGACGCCACTGACGAAACTCAGACAGATTCTGTTCCGGCAACAGCCGAAATCGCAATTACGACGGGAACGATCACTTCACTATCCTGCAAGCTGGATGTTACAAACGCCTATGAAGTTTATTTGCCGACATCGCTGAGCGATACAGCAGTTTATCCGGTAGTGTTTTTCTTTTCGCCGGATGGAGATGGAAAAATACCATTGGAGAAATACAAATCCATTGCGGAAGAATGGCAATTCATTCTCGTCGGTTCGGATTATACGAAGAACGGGATGGATGCAAACCTCGCAATGAATGGCGCAAACAATCTGGTGAATGATGTGGTATCGCGTTTCAACGTTGATCCTGCACGTATTTATCTCTCCGGATTTTCCGGTGGTGCGCGTATCGCAGGTGGACTGGCACTACAACGCATGGATGTAACCGGTGTGATCTGCTGTTCAGCAACTCCGCCGCAATCTGTTGCACCTCGTGGATACATTGGTGTTGCCGGTTTGGGTGACATGAATTATCTCGAGATGAAAAAATTCCAGGCTACTGAAATCAGTCCAGCCCTTAGCGAATTGTTGGTATTCGACGGAAAACACGAATGGCCTCCAGTGAAGATGATGGAAAATGCCATGCTGATGATTTCGCTTTATCAACCGGGAACCGCGCAGTCGGGCGACATGAATAGAATGTCGGATTCGCTTACCGCAAATGTTCTTGCGCAATGCGATTCTTTGAGTGCAATTTCTTGCCTGCTCGAATACAATCTTCTGATGTCTGCTGAGAACGCAGAAAAGAATTTTTCCGGGAGTGGAGCAATCTCAGAGCGCAGAAAAAATCTGAATGAATCAAGTTGCGTGAAAAACGACGAGAAGAAATGGGACCAGGTTGAAACTGAAGAATCGGATCTGCAGAAAGTGTTGCAGGAATCCATTCTTGCGCATGATACAACGTGGTGGAGAGAAAACGCGAATACGTATTTCGAAACCACAAAGACGGGCCCTGAAAAATTCATGCGACAGCGTTTGCGTGGATACACAAGTTTATTGTGCTACACGTATTGCAATCAGGCATTCAGTATGAACAATGTGCACGCTGCGGAAAAACTCGTGAAGGTGTACAGCATTGTCGATCCAACGAACAACGAATGGGCTTACCTGGAATCAGCAATGTATATGCGACTGAATCTTACGGCAGAAGCAACTACCAGCATGAACAAGGCGGTAGAACTGGGCTTCCAAGATCGTAAGCGGGTAGAAAAGGATCCGGTTTTTGCCCCGGTGATGAATGATCCTGCTTTCCAGCAAGTCCTGTCGAAAATGTAAATGGGGATTCCGTATCTTGTTGTAACAATTTCTGAAAATGAATAAAGCATTTTCCATTCTTACGATCGTGGCATTTGTACTTGCAGGTTGTGCAAAAGAAGGTCTTGACGGCGATGCGACTCTTGTCGTAAAACCTCAGCATCACCATGTGCCAATTGTCAGCACGGCTGCATACCCGGACAGTGTGTTCATGAAATTTGGTGTTACAGAAATCCCGGAGAATGCGACAACAGATTACGATGCACTCATCGTAGGAGAAGTGGGAGAAGATCACATTCACATTGAGCATGTAAAGCAGGGCGACTATTCAATCTACTGCACTGGTTGGGACACGTCAATCAACCAACGTGTGACAGGCGGAGTGATTGTAAAAATCAAGCGTAAGGAACGTAAAGACGAAATTGTAGTAGAAGTTCCGGTGGTTGAATAGCTCCGGGCGAATTAGTTCGTTACGCTAAGCTGTTGTTCACGTACCAACTCACCTTCAGTAATTCGTACAAAGTACATTCCGGCTGCAAGACCTTCCGTATTCAGGTTGAATTGATTCACACCCTGCTGTAACGTACCGTTGAATACACTTTGCACTTTTTCTCCCAGCGCATTATAAAGTTCAATTGTAGCGTCTGATGGCTGTGTAGTTGTGATTGTGAGCAGCGAAGAATTGGTCGCGGGATTTGGAAACAAATTAACCGTTCCGGGACTCGCTGTGAAGTTTGTAACGCCTGTGACATCAGCCAGTGCCGAATCAATTGCATTGGCAATTCCCAGTGAATCGTTGGAGGCTGAATTATTCTCGTTAAAATAAAGCTCGTGTCCATAGCCTCCTCCAATCACAATGATCTTCGGCATGCCCACACCACCATATCCGGTCATATCAATTGATGCATCCGAAAATGTAGTTACGTTTGGCATACCTTCCGCATTTACCCAGTTGTTGAGTGTATTGCAATTCGTATTTCCGTAATCATCCACAAC
>CAYUTR010000456.1:0-3180 GCA_964447465.1 uncultured Chryseobacterium sp. | reverse complement strand
CGCCGACCTAGGCTTTTCTTATGTTACTTTTTTAGAAAAAGTAACCAAAAATCGGCCGCTTAATATTTTCACGCAATTTTTCTCGTCTCCGCGATCTCCCGCCGACCTAGGCTTTTCTTATGTTACTTTTTTAGAAAAAGTAACCAAAAATCGGTCGCTTAATATTTTCCCGCTATTTTTCTCGTGTCCACGTGCATCGCGTGCCTAGGCGCGATTTTGCCTTTAAGAACATGCATGTTCCATGCAACAACGTTAGGCCACGATCAGGAATTTTCGCCGCGCTTGGCCCGCCAAAAAATGCCCGCGTACACGGAAAAATTACGCGTGAAAATATTTTGCGACCCCGACCGCTCATGAGTTGAGTCAATTGCGGACCGCCTGAGATTTGTGTCTTGAAGGAACGTACCACGCGCTACAGGCAACATCCTTATATTTGCCTCCAACAGTTATGGTAATCACCGAACGTTTCACAGAAATTCTTGTCGATCATCCGCGGAAAGTAATTCTCTCCGATAAGAACGGAGAGTACACAACTTCTCAGATTTATAATGCAACCCAGTTTTTGTTGAGTGATTTGTTTGCAGGACAGTCATTCGCCGGCAAGCGGATTTGTATTCTCTGCAATCCCGGATTGAGTTACGTTTCATCAATGCTCGCTGGATGGATGAGCGGTGCGATGGTGGTACCCATGTGTATCACGCATCCTCAGGCAGAATTGCAACATGTGCTTGATGATGCGCAACCTTCACTGATCATTGCAGATGCTGATCTGAAATCACTGCTGCCGCCGACGCGAATCAAAGTCATCACGCCCAATTTTCAGAAGGCAATCAAAGAATACGTTCCTGCGAACTACACAACTCCATTGCCGGAAGATGCAGCGATGATGTTGTACACAAGCGGTACGACGGGAAAACCGAAAGGTGTATTGCACAGTCACGCTTCCTTGTCTGCACAGATAGAATGTTTGGTTGAAGCCTGGAAGTGGACCGAAGACGATCGCATACTTCACTTTCTACCTTTGCATCACACACATGGTATCATCAACAAATGGCTTTGTGCATTGTGGATGGGTGCGCGCTGCGATATGATGCAGAAGTTTGAAGCGGCTGAGGTGTTGGAGAGAGTAGGGAAGAAGAAGTATTCGCTTTTTATGGCGGTGCCGACGGTGTATGTGAAGTTGATTGAGCCCCTCGACTCCGCCCATTCGACAAGCTCAGGGCAGGCTCGGGATGACTCAGTGCACAAAGAAGGTGTTCGGTTGTTTGAATCAATGCGCTTGATGGTGTCTGGCAGTGCTGCACTTCCTGTTTCTGTTCTTGAAAAGTGGAAAGCACTAACTGGTCACACGCTATTGGAACGTTATGGCATGACTGAAACCGGAATGGTGTTGTCGAATCCACTGGAAGGTGAACGCAGAGCAGGTTCTGTGGGACAAGTTCTCCCCGGAATGCAAGTTCGATTGGTTAACGAAGCAGGAGAAATTGTTGGCCCCGAGGGCGAACTGCAGGTGAAAGGAAAAAATATCTTCAGCGGATACTGGAATAAGGACGGAGAAACGAAAAAGAATTTCACGAAAGACGGGTGGTTCAAAACCGGAGATCTTGTGCGGTTGACGGAAGGATATTATTACATCGTCGGAAGACTTTCAACGGACATCATCAAGAGTGGAGGATATAAAATATCGGCGCTGGAAATTGAAGCGGTGATTTTGCAGCATCCGGATGTGAAAGAATGTGCGGTTGTTGGAATTGCAGATGAAACGTGGGGAGAGAAAATTGGTGCTGCTATTGTGTGGAAGCGGAATTCGTTGACCGTTGATGAATTGCTTGGGTGGATGAACGATAAGTTGGCGGGTTATAAGTTGCCTTCGGTGATGGTGAATGTTGAGGATTTACCGCGCAATGCGATGGGGAAGCTGGTGAAGAATGAAGTAAGAATATTATTCGCCGATTAGGTGAGCTTACGTTCCTCACATAATGTTGTGCATTGATTCGCACCATGTGATACCATGACTTTGAAAGCAGCGGTAAATTGGATTCAACTACCTAATGAAATCTGAAGAAAACTTCCGTTTCGTCCGTAGAAATGGCTTTACAGCCATGGGAGTTAAAGAATTGGGGAGATTCGCCTACCTTTGCGCAATCAAACCGGCATGCGGTTCATAAATTCAAATTTGAAAAAAATAGTATACAATGAATAAATACATTTTCCCACTTCTCATCATAGCTGCACTGATGACCTCTTGCGGTGAGGATACATCAGGTTACGAATATTATGGCGACACTATTACTACTGAAGGTGCAATTCCTGCTTCCGAACTGATTGCTAAAGTTGGATCTGCAGAGAGCATGAATCTGAAGGTCGAAGGCAAAATCGAATCGTGCTGCCAGAAGAAAGGTTGCTGGACAGAAGTTTTCGTAAGCGACAGCGAAACGGTTCACGTAACTTTCAAGGATTATGGATTCTTTCTTCCGAAAGATGCCGGTGGAAGAACCATCATCATGGAAGGTGTTGCCAAGTATGACACAACCAACGTTGAAATGCTGAAGCACCTGGCAGAAGACGCAGGAAAGAGTCAGGAAGAGATCGACAAGATCACTGAGCCTGAATTCGAACTCGTGTTTGAAGCGAGTGGCGTTATTATCCGGAAATAATTATCACGATGAGAATTTTCCTTGCTATCACGGCAATCGTGCTGTTTGCATTCGCGTGTTCAAACGGTGAAACTGATGTTGCTGAAGACTCAGCTGCGGCTTGCAAAACGAAACCGTTGAATCCGAATGGCGATAGTGAACTTGCAATCCTTATGCGTGAGATGGCGAACTGGACCGACTCCTGCAAAGCGGCAATTCTTTCATCGCATCCTATGCCTGTGGCGCCTGAGCATCTGAACACACTTACGACGGCGAAAAAAACGGATGAAACCATTGACGCGGCATTGTATAATTCTCAGGCGAGTTTGTATCAAGGAGCGGTTGTTGCTTTCAATAATGCAACTGATACTGATCGCAATGCACTTTACAATTCTATGGTTGCCGCTTGTGCAGGTTGTCACCAGAATTTCTGCCAGGGACCGTTGGTGCGCATCAATAAAATGACCATTCAGTAGGCAGTCTTTCAGTAGGCAGTAGGCAGTCAATAATTTACTGCCTACTGCCTACTGCCCAACTGCCTACT
>CAYUTR010000455.1:0-3184 GCA_964447465.1 uncultured Chryseobacterium sp. | reverse complement strand
CAAATATCACAAGGTCGTCGTGTGAAAGTTCCTTGAGATATTTTTTCGAATTATTCCTCATCAATGGCTTCGTGAGATTACTCCACATTTTTCCGGATGAAGCAGTAATCTTCGATTCATCTGCATCGGCATATTCAAGCATTGCGGAAGTGTACTCAATCTTCAGGGCGTTGCAGATTCTCCTGAGCGTACGTTCCGTATCAGAAATAAAATCCTCGTAGCAGATAGAGATCACGCGATTTTTTCCCAGACGTTGCGCCAGTTCCATCGATAATTCCTGCTCGAGACTCCACTGTTTCGCAAGGTTGTAAATATGCTTCTCGCCAACTACAGCTTTACGGAAAGAACAGGCAACATCACGACCATCGCGGTACATGAAAAGATATAGCGGATGTATTCCTGCAGTTTCAATTTCTTTCGCATAGTGAATGCTGGCCATGCTTTTGCAACACCACCACGATGCGCTTTTAGTATCCGCTTTCGTTTCGTATATCGCCTTCATCACCTGGGGCAATGAATGGTTATCACACAGCGACGCAATTGCCTTACGATCAAAATTCACTCCCCAGTTCACCGGATTTTTTTCAACCAATGTGCAGACGTCATCCACAAGTTTTTCGAAATTAGCCTGAGTCATCCCGAGCGCTTCGACTTCGCTCAGCACAGGCTCCGTCGAGGTGTTCAAATCGCCGTACATCGGCAACAACGGCATCATCACTTGTAAAATATGCGGTGGGTGCGGAGAGGAAATCTCCGGATGCTGATTGAGCATCACCCGTAAAAGGTTGGTGCCGGAACGTTGGGTTCCTATGAACTGAATGGCTTTTTTCATTGGGGAACTCAAAGATACGGTGAAAAATAGGAACGCGGATTTTTTTGTTCGCTGGTGTTAGCGGCTTAGATGGATCACTCCGGTTAAAATCCACTCTTAGGTGTCAGATTTTATGAGATAGGCTTGAGTTTATCTCATAAAATCCATTAAACACATTTGAGTTTACCACACTGATCGCTTAGAGGAATAACACCTTCTGAGCATAAAAAATCCGCGTTCCAATTACCAAACGATAAGCCATCCAACACCAGCAGCCGCCAGAATCAGCAATATCGGCTCCGGATTTTTCCAAACCGTAATTCCCAGTGTAATTGCAAAAATCAACGCTGCAGGAATACCAACAGAACCCGTGCTGAAAATCACCCAGACCGAAGCGAAGATCATTCCGATGACTGCAGGACGAACACCTTTGAACGCAGCTTCTGCCCCGTCGTTCGTCTTTATCTTCTGCATGAAGTGTTGCGCAACGTACATCACAACCGCAGGAGGAACAAACAAAGCAACAGCAGCAGCAATGGCGCCTTTTAGTCCGGCGACTTTCCAGCCAATGAAAACAGAACTGATCATGATGGGCCCCGGAGTAACGTGACCTAGTCCAATGCCTTCGGAAAATTCGCGCGTGGTCATCCAGTGCATTTTCTCTACTACAACTGCTTCCATCGCGGGAACGAAAACATAACCGCCTCCGAAAAGTGTGACACTCATCGATCCGAACGTGAGTGCAACTGATTTCACTTTTGCAACCGACTCAGAAATTTCCGGGAAGAAAAATATCACGGCGAAAATGACAAGTGTAATCAACGGCAGAATGAGAATCGATCTCGTGCTTTCATTTTGCACAACCAACTTCTTCTCCCGTGGCGCATAAAGAAAAACCCGACCGACAACCGCTGCAACGCCAACGATAATCAGCGTGAGATAAAATTCGTTCCATAACAGCATCGCTGTTGCTGCAGCAGCCACCATCACGTACTGCATCCATCCTTTCACATTTTTACGAAGAAGATTCCACGCAGTTGCCCCGATGATCCCGGCCACACAGGGAAGAATTCCATTCATGATGGCTGTAACATGTTCATTCGTTCCCGCTGCGAAATACGCCCACGAAAGAAAACACATCAACACGAATGAGGGCAACAGCACTGCGAACAGTGCAACGAATGCGCCGAGTACACCGTGAAGTATTTTTCCGCACGCAAAAACTACATTGGTGGCGAGAGGTCCCGGAAGAATATTTCCGACGATCATCAGGTCTAGAATTTCTTCGTCGCTGATCCATTTTTGCTTCTCGGAAATCTCGCGACGAATTGCAGCTACAAGTGCTACGTTGCCACCGAACGCAGTTGCTCCCATTTTCAGGAAGACGAGAAAAATGCTAAGTAGTGAAGGCGAAGCTGTAGTCACGCTAAATGCAAATGTACATCACTTCGGAGGTTGTGCATTGAAGTACTCTTTCTGACGTTGCAAAGCCTTTTCCATGTACTCCTTCGTGTAGAACTTAAATCTTAACGTAGCTGCAACTGAAAGTCCGCTGTACTTTTCAAACGTATCGGGATCTTTATTGAACGCCATTCTATAACTGGCTCCGCATCCGATTGAAAGTGGTTTGAAAAGGTTAACCCATACCATTGCACCTGGTGTTGCAACAAAGAATGATGGATTTTCGACAACGACATAATTGCCGGGTAACATAGTATAGGTTTGAGCTCCTCCGTAACCGATCTTCATCGGCAACGAAAAGTTGAGGACTTTTTTCGGGCGTATCAACGGTTCAACAGTCAAGGAAATATTCGCCATCACAGTATGGTATGGATACGACTGTATGACATAAGGAACCTGTTTCGTGAAAATATCGAAGTCGAGTCCAATAGCGAGTTTATCATTGAATACAACACCAAGCAATTGCATGCTCGTCCCCCGACCGGTCTGTCCATTTGCGAAAAACATTGGTTGATACCCGAAATGAAATTGCATGTAGGAATACTTCGCTTTTTTGAATAGATATTCCGTAGTATCACTCTGTGCGCGCGCTATTGAAAATGATGTTAGCGCCAGCGCAATTACTCCGAGAATTCTCTTGTTGTAGGTCATACGGTCGATCAATTTAGGCAAAAGCTTTGTTAGCAGTCAATTACATGACGTTAAAAAGGCAAAAAGGAGGTCTTTACCGTACGTCAATTTTTCAGGACTAACCCCCTAATTTTCCTAAATTTACGACCTCTAGCTTCCCCGCGCGGCGGGTTTCTTTTATGTGGGCAACACTTTCTCATTTCATTCTCCGTCAACGCGTACCCCTACTGATCTTTATCCTGTTGCTCACAGGTTTCATGGGTTGGTATGCGAGCAAAAATC
>CAYUTR010000454.1:0-3191 GCA_964447465.1 uncultured Chryseobacterium sp. | reverse complement strand
AAACCATCGGTCAGTTCAAGAGGTCGAACAGCGTTACGGTTCTGCAGACGCGTCGCTGGGAACAATTGCTGCACAGCCGGATTCAAACCGCCGGCATGATGGGACTCAATGAAGAATTCGTGCGTTCGCTTTACCTGTTGATCCACGATGAATCCATTCGCAAGCAATCAGAAATTATGAATGATAATATCGAAGTAAACGTATTCTGATGAACATAACTATCATAGGTTGCGGCAACATGGGAATGGTCTATGCCCGCACATTTCTGAAATATGAAATCGTCGACAAGAAAAATCTTCTGCTTGCGGAGAAAAATGAAGCACGTCGCGAAGAATTGCAGCGCATGCATCCTTCGGCAGGCTCAGGAGGACGCGTGGTAGTCACAACAGATCCGGCTATTCGCGAGAGCGATCTCATTATCATCGCTGTCAAGCCCCAGGATTTTGCAGAACTCGCTCCGCAGATACGAGGCGTTATCCACAACAACGCCATTGTGATTTCCATTATGGCTGGAATCACGCTTTCTCGCCTGGAAAATGATCTTGCCCACAAAATCATTTTCCGCGCGATGCCGAATGCTCCTGTTGAAGCGGGTGTAGGAATGACCGGATTCACTGCGCACGATTCTGTTTCCATTGAGCAAGTACGTGTCGTCGAGAAGTTACTCGGAACAACAGGAAAAACCGTCTTCTTTGAAGACGAGAACATGCTGAATGCTGTTACTGCGCTTAGCGGAAGTGGTCCGGCGTATTTCTATTACATCGTTCGCGCGATGGTAGAAGCCGGGAAAGAAATGGGAATGACGGAAACCGTTGCATCAACACTTGTGAAGCAAACTATGTTGGGTGCATTTACGCTCATCGAAAATCAGTCCAAGTCGTTTGATGAGCTGATCAAAACGGTTGCATCAAAAGGCGGAACAACTGAAGCGGCACTTTCGGTTTTTGAGAATGGGAAGATGCATGATACGATGGTAAAGGGGATTGAGCGGGCGGGTGAGAGGTCGAGAGAGTTGTCGCAAGGGTGATGCGTGGTGTCAGGATCGCATCCTGACACTGGATCGAGGCCGTGTCAGGATTGGGATCCTGACACCACTTTCCCTAACTTGCACTACCCATGAAAAGAGTATTTACCACACTCCTTTTTGCTTTTCTGTTTTCCGCTTTGCCGGCGCAATTCACGCAATCGAACATTGACAGTTTGATGAACGTGCTGAAAACTTCACAGCACGATACCGATCGGATTCTCACCGTAATTAACGTCTGTCGCTTCTACCAGAACAACGACATAGATTCACTCAAGAAATACGCCCAGATTGCAATTGCTGAGTCGGAAGAAGCAGAATTTCCGAAAGGGCTTGCCGGTGGACACATCATGCTTGGAATTGGCGTCATGTATGAAGGTCAATACAGCGACGCACTTCGCGAATTTTCATCGGCGTATGAGATGTACGAGAAAGATGGCAACAAGAAGGGCATGGCGAATTGCATGAACAACAATGCGCTGATTTATTCCAACAACGGTCAGTATGATCTTGCGCTGGAGAATCAATTAGCGGCGATGGAATTGTATAAGGAAATCGGAAACGGAATCATGTACTCCAACAGTCTCAACAACATGGGACTGATGTATGTAAACCAGGAACGGTATACAGAAGCATTTCCGTGGCTCATGCAGTCGGTGAAAGTGATGACCGATAGCGGCTTCACCTTGTACCTTCGTAATCCCTACAACAATCTTGGAATTGTTTACCGTAACCGCATGAATTTAGATTCAGCGATTTACTATTACAATCTGGCTTTGCCATTGTATGAAACCTCGGGTGATTTCTACACACTCGCCGCATGCTACAACAATCTTGCAATGGTCTATCAGATTAAAAAGGATACAACCAACGCACTATTGTATAACCGCAAGTCGATTGAAATAAAAAAGGAGATCGGCGATGTTCCGGGCACGGCTACATCGTATCTGAACATGAGCCTTGTACTTCAGGAAGCGAGTCGTCCGGATATTGCAGAACCGTATGCACGGATGGCATTGCACATATCAGATAGTCTTCATCTTCAATCGGTAATCTATCAATCGTACGTTGCATTGGCGCTCATCGACTCTTCGAATAATCGGTTTGATTCCGCTTTCGTTCACATGAAGCTCGCGATAACGCATCGCGATAGCATGGTGAACGAAGAAATTGATGAACGCCTTGCCAACATGCGTATCAAGTACGATACCGACGAAATTCAGAAGCAAAAAGAAATCGCCGATCAGCAACTGGAGAAAGAAAAAACGATCCGCTGGCTGATTATTGGTGGCTCATGTATTGTACTATTCGGTTTGATTCTGATCGCGTTTGCTTTGCGGGCAGTCAGAAAGAAGAACACTTTGCTTGCTGCGCAGCGACAGGAAATTCTCAAGAAGAACTACAAACTGGAAATTCAAAACAACGTTATCCGCGAGCAAAAGCAGGAGATCACCGATAGCATTAATTACGCCTACACTATTCAGCAGTCTCTTTTACCTTCCCAAGACGACCTGAAACGTGCATTGCCGGATTCCTTTGTGATGTTTCGCCCCCGGGATATCATCAGCGGAGATTTTTACTTCATCGCGCAACTGAAAGATGCTGTCCTCTTCGTCGTTGCTGATTGTACTGGTCATGGAGTTCCAGGTGCTATGATGAGTATGCTCGGCGTGGAAGAATTTCAGAAAGCAATTACTGTGACTCAGAATCCCGGTGAGATCATTGCTGATGTCAATCGCTCCATTAAGAGCGCACTCAAACAATCGCAGGAAGGAAGTTCGTCACGCGATGGAATGGATGTTTCAGTTTGTCTGCTTACCAGAAACAATCTTCAATATGCAGGAGCACAACGTCCATTATGGATCTGTCGCAAAGGCGAAATGATAGAACAAAAAGCAACGAAAGTTTCTATTGGAGGATTAACGCCTAACGACCAGATCTTCGAAAACCACAATGTTTCCATTCAGTCTGGTGATATGATTTATCTGACATCAGATGGTTATGCGGATCAGTTCGGTGGAGAACACGGTAAGAAGATGATGACGAAGAACATGAAAGAACTTTTGTGCCGTATTTCCTCACTGAGTGTTTCCGATCAGAAGAAAGAACTTGAAACACAATTCCAGAAATGGAAAGGAAGTGCGGAGCAGGTCGATGATGTTTGTGT
>CAYUTR010000453.1:0-3209 GCA_964447465.1 uncultured Chryseobacterium sp. | reverse complement strand
TCCCGGAATGAGATGTCCCAGCATTAGCGGCAAAGAGAACGCGAGGCAAATCCAGAATTTTGTGGTCAGTGAAATTCCGCCCGAGTGGCTATGGCCATGATCATCCACGACTTTATAGCCAAGCGATTCAATATCAGCTACAGCGTCGGCTTCTTTGCGGTGTTGGGCGAGAAACAAACTGGCTTCTCCAGTGGTAAAATCTACGTGTACATCGTGGTCTCCGCTACGGACAAGTCGTCGCGTAATTCCCAAGGCGCAGTTGGCGCAATCCATGCCTTCCACCTTGAGGTTGATTCGGTGCGAATCTTCGTTACCCATACAGTGATATAAAGTTACGGTTTTTGATAGCGGCATTAGTTGGAGAAATATGCCTAATCGCTATCTTTGCACCCGCTTCCCCATAAAGGAAGGCATACGGTGACTGTAGTTCAGCTGGTTAGAGCATCGGTTTGTGGTACCGAGGGTCGCGGGTTCGAATCCCGTCAGTCACCCAACATTATTTGCCGTCCCCTTGGGGCGGCATTTTTGTTTTAGGACGTCGCCAAGCTTGCTTGAGTGATGGCTTAAAACAAAAATGCCGTAAGCGCGCAAGCGCGATCGGCAAATAATGTTGTAGTCGCCCCCTTGTGGATCAGCGAAGCTAATCCTAACCCCGCAAGCGCTTAACCCTTGCAGGGTTAGTCCTGAATTCTTTCCTATTTTCACCTCCCCAACCGCTAACCGCCAATGCGCAAATTTCTCGTCCTACTTTTTGCTACCGTAGCGGTTGCTCTCCATTCCCAAACTACCGCTTCACTCACTCCAGGTGGCTTCCGGAAAATGCTCGTGGCAGAAGGCATTCCCAGCAGCGAAGTCTATGAAGTTTATCAGGACAAAGCCGGTTATCTCTGGCTCGCTACCGACGCGGGCATCTGTCGTTACAACGGAATTTCATTCACGACCTATACTACGCTGAACGGATTACCAGACAACACCGTCTTTCACATCCAGGAAGATTCGGAAGGAAAAATTTGGGTGCAGACATTCACCGGTGAAATTTCTTACTTCAAAGACAACCGTTGGTGGCCAATTGATGCCAATCCCGGATTGATGCAGCTTTACGGCAACGGACAAAAAACCCAGTACACTTTTTTCGTTGACAAACAGGATAACATTGTTGTTGGCGGATTGTATGTGGGCGGATGCTATCGCTTGCTGAAGCAGGATAATTACTCAGCACTTCATCATATCGATGCACCGTTTGCAGAACCTGCTGCGCGACAAATCTGGACAGATACACTTGGTCAGATTTACGCAATTGGGGAAGGATTGTACGCGAATAATCCGAGTGCAGTAATCCGTCATCACGGACATGAAGTTTCTGTTCCGGTTGGCTATTCGATGTCGGTTGGAATTAACATGCGGGTGCTTCGCAGTAAAAACGATCGCATTTATTTTTCTCACCGTCAAACGATTTACGAAGTAGATACCGCAGGCAACGTAACGCAACACGAGTTTCCAGGAGCGATCATTGGCATTGTGCAGGATGCTTCAGGCGATATTTGGGTGAACATGCTGCAGGAAGGAACCATCCGGTATGCAGGTGGTGATCTGAGTAAACCCGGAATCAATTACCTGAAAGGATATTCCGTGAGTTATGTCCTTCAGGATGCAGAAAAAGGATACTGGTTTCCTACTGTAGGAAAAGGATTATTCTATCGCGCGGGACTGGAATTCGGTTATTGTACGCCGAGCGAAGGATTGCCTCCTGTTGCAATCTCCTGCATGACGCCAATCAGCAGAACAAGTGTATTTCTGGGACAGGCGTTCTGTACGATCACGATGATCAACTCTACTGGTGTCGGAACATTTGCATTGAAGTCATCAACGATTGGACAGTACGATGAAATTTCTGTCGAAGCATCCGGAGTTTTCGCAGGAAAACTCTACAGCAATTCCGACTTCATGTATTACAACGATACCAACATGAAGCAAATTGGATTTTCTGGTGCCGCCCGACACCTGAAAGGAAGTGCAGTTCATCCAGGGGGTGATACGCTTGTTGGATTCTCGCACTCTTCGGTTGTCTGGATGGATAAGGATCTGAACATTTACAAAAAATGTTTCGCACCGGAAAGAATTACTTCTGCGTGCTACCAGGAAAATACTTTGTGGCTTGGCGGTCTCACTGGTCTCTGGAAAGTTGCGGACACGGTGATTACGTATTATGGCGACAAATTTCCAGGATTAGATACGCGTGTCGACGATATGGTAACCGACGCTGGTGGACGACTCTGGATTGCAACGCGTGGTGATGGTGTTTTTGTTCTTGATCACGACACAGTTCATCACTTCGATCGCACTAGTGGATTGAGCAGTAATACCTGTCGTGGCATATGTAAGGACGATCAGGAAAATATCTGGGTGGCGACTAACCAGGGCATTTCTGTGATCTCCAATTACAATCGTTTCGTTGGAACAGCAACGATCGCACGGTTCGATATCTCTGATGGTCTGTTGTCTGATGAAGTAAACTTCATTGAAGTAAAAGACGGAACAGTTTGGATGGCCGGTCCGGAAGGTGTTTGCTGGGTCCCGACAAACAAACTGCTGATCAATCTGACACCACCACCGGTTTATATCAATACCATCATTAACGGTAACGATACGCTGACTGTTGCAGATTCCATCGTGCTCGATTATGGTGATGAACGAATACGTTTCATTTGCGAAGGTGTGAGTCTGCGAAATGCGGCAAAACTTTCGTTCCGGTACAAACTTGTCGGCAATACAGATTATTGGATCACAACTCAAAGTCGTGAGATCACATTCAGTAACCTACCGCCTGGAGATTACACATTCGTCCTGTATGCGCTCAACGCAAATGGAATTCCAAGTCTCACGCCAGCAACTGTGCAGATTCACGTGAATACACCATTCACGAAAACATGGTGGTTCTATGCTTTGATTGCTGCAGGAACAATCTTCGCATTGTATACGCTCTGGCGTGTGCGTACGGGGGCGATCCGCAAAAAACTGGCCGCGAAAAGCGAAGAGGAACAGCGCATGTCGGAATTGCGGCTCTCTGCTTTACGTGCGCAGATGAATCCGCATTTCATCTTTAATGCGATCAATTCGATTCAGCATTATATTCTCAAGAACGATAGCGATAAGGCATATAACTATCTCGCAAAATTCTCGAAGCTGATCAGGCTTGTATTGGATCAGTC
>CAYUTR010000452.1:0-3215 GCA_964447465.1 uncultured Chryseobacterium sp. | reverse complement strand
TCTCGTGGGAAGAAATTCCAACAAGAATGAAATCGTACTCGTACTCTACTTCCAGCTTGTGACGTTGAATGGGCATTGACGTAAAGTTAGTCATTGCAGCACATTCTCATGTTATCCCCGGCTGCTGTTACCAACAACCACTTGTGAACCGCCAAAACGTTTTACCACATAGTTAATCCATATCCGTTGTTTTCTAAAGGCGCAGCAAGCTGCTTCCCACATAGGACACATAGGAACGTACTAAGTGCAAAATAACGTACTCCCTCTGTGCCCTATGTGCGGGTTTCGCTTTTCGCGAAACCGCTTTAACAAAAAGCGAGCGTAAATTTTCCTATGTGGTAAATTAAAGCCGCGATCGTACACCAGAAGCAACTGCAACAACAACAGGAATTCCCGGCAAGATATTCGTCGACCAATCGAGCGTTTCAGTGATCGGATAATTGTACTCAATTTCTCCGCCATACCACACGAATTTCTTCTGCCATTTTCCGCTTGGAGAAAGTTTGAAATAACCATCGTCGGCATAGCCATCAATTTCAAACCACGAACGACGATAATACCAGAAAGGACCAAGTCCGGCACTGATATCTCCTGCTTCGCCGAGATCGAGTGTGCCGCGAAGATTGATCATGGTCATTCCGGCAAACTTGCCCGCACAATCGCGGAAACCAGATTGACTCGCTTTCACAGAAATCCAATCATTGAATTTATATTCACACGTCACGGCCATTCCGAAATGAAACGCAACCCGATTCTTCTTCCCGATGGCTGTTTGGTAAATATGCCCGTTCAAGTTATTGTCGGTGTGAATGGAGACGCCCATGAATTTTACTCCGACGAACCATTGCGCGTGCGATTGACTTGCAAGAAAGAGGACTACGATCAGAAGTAGCGTTCGCGACATGGGGTTGCTGTAAAACTACACGTAAATGTTCTAATTTCGCTGCAACAACTCTGCCATGAAAAATATTCTGTTCCTTTTTGCGCTCGCGCTTGGTTTTGTCTCCTGTGGAACCAAAGAAGATCCCTTCACCCGCGAACAACGGGAAATTGATGAATATCTTTCCTCGGAAGGATTGAATGTCTACAAAGCATTCAAGGTTTCCATTCGCGGCACAAAAACCGTGGGACAAGACACGGCGTTCGACAACGCGCGCATGCAGCTCTTTGCACTGACAGGATATCTTCTTCAGGAAGCCGCAGACACCACTCAGCAGCTTGATGCATTTGAAATTTATGCAACTGTTTCAGATGCAAAGCCTGCGATTGATGAGCTGCTGAAGAAAGATGAAGACAGCCTTCCAACGGTGATGCAGAATATTTCATTTGTCATTCAGCCTACGCCGGGAGAAGATCCGTTTGGTGAACTGTTCACTGAGAGTGAAGAACATTTAATTCTCAGCGGACTTTGGTTTGCCGGAGCCCATGCGCATCCTGATCTTGCATTGTACGAACTGAATCGCATTAAGTCTTCTGATATCCGCGATCCGCAATTTAAATGTCTCGCTGAAATGTGTCGCTCGATGGTTTATCTCACCAACAATTGGCCTTATCATGCAGAAAAAAGTGCAGATGACTTTCTCGCCGTGACTGAATCAGAAAAAGCACCACTCATTGCCAGCCCCTGGCCTATGGTAGACGCGAACGGAAAAGAAGTAACTCCTGAACAATCGTGGCATCAGCTACGTGCGATTGGTTTCGTATTGCGAGGTGTTGCCCGCCAGAAATGCGAAGAAGATGAAAAGAAAGAGCAGGGCGTTGAAGATTTCGAAACGTTCATCACGGAAGCAGAAGCCGGCGGACTCGATCACAAGATTGTTGATCTCGTAGGATTGCTTGTTGCTCTGGAAAAAGAAGATGCGGATAAAGCCACACAATACATTGAGAAACTCGAAGCGCGCCCTGATTTAACACAGGATGAAAAAGATCTTATTGCAGAAATCAAACCGCTCGTAGTTGATATGAAAGCGAAAGACGCACAGGAGGCAATCGGAGAAAATAATCTGCTCCCAACTTTTGCTGCGAATCTTTTCGCCAATCAATTTATGAATCTGAAGGTGGTGAAAGATCTGAAGGCGTCTGAAAGCGGAAAAAAATTCATCGGCATTACTGAAATCAAAGCGGAAGAATTAATTCCGGGAATGGATGCAGTAGATAGTCTGAAGAAAGATGCGGAAGGATTAATTGAGAAAGTCCTGTAGCACTCAAGAGTCGCACATTGCCTCACTGCGTACTGTATACTGCGCACTGATTAATACGGTTCCTTCATTTTTTCATTCTGAGTTTTACCATCAGCATCAATGCACTCTCCTTCTTTCAAAGAACTGCGGACACCGTCCTTGGTGATGATCGTTCCGTCGGGTTTGATGGTCGTGCCATTTTTCAGAAAGACATCCGCACCGATTTCTTTGCCCTCGAAGATCACAACCATCTTGCCATCCCGCATTTTCGCGCAATACTGATTCGGCTCATCATTCATCACTATTCCAGAGTGACGGTTTGCAATATCATAACCATACAATGCTCCTGTAGTGAGAAGAGTGCCCAATGACCAAACAATGATTCCAGCTTTCATGACCGTATGTGTTAATCCTGTGAGGTAATACGTTCAATATCGTGCCGTGCATAATTGCCGATTTACAGCGAAATTCCACCCTCCCCCATTCCCCAGTGTAGATTTTGTGACTCAATTTCCTGCACTTTTTGACAGCCATGCAATGAGTGTTGTTGCAAAAACCGCAATTGAAAGCGTCATCATTCCTACTGATTTCAGAAAGGGCCAGATCATCGCGCAATAGACGATAAGGCTAAGCGCACAAGTAATTGCAATCGCGTATGCCCATGTTTCACCGGTTTTCAATCCGGAAAACGTAAGCATCAGTATTGCGCCACACGTCATGAGAATGTGTCCGTCCATGAGCAAACGCAGCAGGTTGCGGTCGTATTTCTTTCCGTGTTCTCCGGCGAGAATGAAAATATCGTGCAGCACGCCGTTCAATACGGCCCATGCGCCGATTCCGCCTGCAATCCACGGTAGCATTGTTCTGAGAGATTCCATTGGTAGCGTTTTGGTTCTGCTATTACAGTCGATATTCTTCCATCTATATTTTATAAATATCAATTGGTTTTGTCTATACTTCAATAGTCGAACCAGGTCTGTTACCTTGTATTGTGTTTATTCTGAATCGGATAAACGAAGAAAGCGGAGCATGCCT
>CAYUTR010000451.1:0-3217 GCA_964447465.1 uncultured Chryseobacterium sp. | reverse complement strand
GGCATTGTAGTGAGTGGTCTGCTTGATACTGTTACGATGCAGCCTAAATCGGGAATTGCATTTGCTCAACGGCCACAGGAATTAACGGGCAACTGGCAATACATGTCTTTCAGTGGCAGTCCCGGATCAATTAAGATTACGCTTAGCCGCTGGGATTCTATTAATGGACAAAGAGAGATTGTTGGTTCAGCATTTCAATCGCTCCCCGGTATGGTAATGAGCTGGTCATATTTTTCTATCAACATTACTTATCTGAATGGAAACATGCCTGATACTTGTTTGATTGTTCTTGAAGCGAGTGGACCAGCACCAAGTGACAATGACTACCTATGGGTAGATAATCTCAGTTTTAATGGTAATGTAATCGGAATTCCCCACCAGTTGATGAAGGCGAATAGTGTTACGGTGTGGCCTAATCCCTCTTCAGATCAGTTCGTAATCGGCTTTGATCGATCACTCGAAGAGAACGTTCAGATTGAGATGATTGATTTGAGCGGCAGAGTCGTCCTGCGACAGATGGGTACAACCGGCAGCACGCAGGTAACACTTGCACCGGATGTTGAATCCGGAACTTACATTATCAGAATTTCAGGAATATCGGCATCAAGCGCGAAACTGGTTCAATTCGTCAGCCAGAAGTAGGTTATTTTGGCTGGAAAAGCCGTAAATTTACAATGCTCAACACACTATAATCTATAAGCGATGAAAAGAACTTTTACTCTACTATTTGGAATTATTCTTCTGGCAAACGCCGACTTAAAAAGTCAAACGTATGCGATTTCGCCAAACGACACAATAGTTGTAACGGCTCCCTATTACACTATCACCATCTTCGATATTTTTCAGGACAATATCAGCGGAGCACCGTTGAATCTCGGATGGACATTGATCACCAACAACCTTGTTGCAGGTTGGGATTTTTCTTTGTGCGATTATAACACGTGTTACATCGGAATACCTGCGTCAGGTACTATGGCAACCGTGCCTGCGGCTGGACAAGGATTCCTTGGAGTGAACGTTGATCCTACTAACATCTCCGGTACTGGTGTCGTTCGCATTTACGTGTATGATGTAACTGATCCGAATGGAGGCGATACACTGACATGGATTATCAATACTCCTCCGGTTGGAATTGATCCTGTTGCTGATGCAGCTATTTCTTTGAACGTTTATCCGAATCCGGCAACTGACATCCTGAATGTTACCGCAAATAACAATCAAGTTGCAACAGTCACCATTCTTGATGTTACTGGTCGCCAGGTTGCAGAAGGTGTTCAGAATGCTTCTGGCTCATTTGTTGTAAATGTCGCTGAACTTCCGCAAGGAATGTATATCATGACGTATCAGACTGAAAGTGGTTTGATCGAACAGCGTGAATTTATAAAAGCACAGCAATAACCTACCTGAGCTGAAAATCATGAAACATTTTTCCGCATTGTTGTGTTGCATGGTGCTATCTACGTCAATCACCGCGACTACAATTTTGCAGACACTGTACATCAATCGTGGTTTATTCACTACAGTTCAGTCGACCACGTTTCCTGCGTTAGCCTTTAATGAAACTACTTCATTCGATGCGCTGAATAAAGTGATCACGATGGCTGTAAACGATACACTCATCATTACGGTGATCAACAACGATACAGCAGTACATGGATTCGCAGTTAAGAATTATCCGGGCATCAACGGAACGATCATTCCTGCCGGAACATACACAGATACGCTCATCTCCACTGTGGAAAGCATCTACGTTTACTACGACAACTACAATTATCCTGATTACCGCTACCTCGGCGAAGCAGGAATGATCTGCGTTTCAAATTCTGCGACGAACAACTTTTACTGGAACATCAAAGAACATCAGACTTCGTTCAGCGATTCATTGGCAGTTGGCGGAAACGTAGCATGGAATACATACTACCCCGATTATTTCACCATCAACGGAAAAAGTTTTCCTGATTTACAAAATGACACAACTGCACGTGTCACAGGACAGGTTGGAGACACGATCCGGATTTTCATTGTCAATACAGGACAGTCTCTGCACTCTATACATTTTCATGGTTTTCATTGCCGGGTTATTTACAGCACGTCAACAAATTTGCAGGTCGGAGAATCGAAAGACACGTTCCCAATGAAAAGTATGGAGGGTGTAATCCTTGAAATGATTCCCGATAAAGTCGGAGAATATTCAGTGCACGATCATAATCTCGCAGCAGTCACCGGAGGAAGTACTCACCCGAACGGAATGTTCATCATCATGAATATTCAATAGCCATGAAGACGAAGCTATTTTTCGCTGTTATCCTGTTCTGCGTAGTCCAATACGCGCAAGGACAAACCACAGTGAACTATACTGTAATTCTTCGCAGCAATGTTGGAATGGATACCATGTGGGATGGTGTATCCATGAGAATATTTGGATTGACTTCGGGACTTTCCGCGCCTGTGATGGCACCGGCCCGTGTTCTGTATTGCAATGAAGGAGATTCAGTAGTTCTTGATGCCCGAAGCATTTCGCAGAACGAGCACCATACAATTCACCTGCACGGATTGGACGTTGATACGAGAAATGACGGAGATCCGGCAACTTCATTCTGGTTGTCGCACATGCAGGATACTACATATTCGTTCAAAGCAACAAACGCAGGAACTTATCTCTATCACTGTCATGTTGCCGATGTAGTACACGTGCAGATGGGCATGTACGGAATGATCGTAGTGCGCGCTGCAGGTGGAGTAAACACCGCGTGGACAGGCGGACCCGCTTTCAGTCAGGATTACAACTGGCTCATGGCTGAGTACGATCGCAGCTGGCACGATACAATACTCTATCATGATCCAATTGAGGATACGATTCACATTCCGCCATATTATCCGGATTACTTTCTCATCAACGGACATTCACAACAGGAATTACTTACAGACGATTCTACACGCATCACTGGTTCTGTGAATGAACCCATCTATCTGCGCCTTGGAAATATCGGCTATTGCAACAACAAGGTTATTTTTCCTGCATCTCTGAATGCTCAGATCATCGATAGTGATGGCCGGCCTTTACCAGTGGCATATTACTCCGACACGCTTGATATCGCCCCTGGTGAACGTTACGGCATAATGCTGATGCCTACGATTGAGTTCAGCGGGACAATTGAAGTTCGTTACGAAAGCATGAACACAGGCAATAGTTACCAATCAGAATTTCCTCCAATTG
>CAYUTR010000450.1:0-3240 GCA_964447465.1 uncultured Chryseobacterium sp. | reverse complement strand
CGTGCAACGAACGAAGAAAAAGATTATCAGATTGAAATGCTGAAGAATCTTTATACTTCGAATAAAGATCGTGGTGCAGCTGCGCTAACTACTTTGCAGCAGGCTGCGATTCACAACAAGAATGGTTTTGAGGCGTTGATGGAAGCGGTGAAGTATTGTTCGCTGGGGCAGATAACGGAAGCTCTTTTCGAAGTTGGTGGCCAGTATCGTCGTAACATGTAAGCACGTGCGCAGACCTTGAAGGTTTTATTAAACCTTCAAGGTCTGGCCAAACCTTAAAGGTTTTACAAAACCTTTAAGGTTTATACGTGCGCGTGCGCGATGTCGACAATTCAATTCAACTAAAAAATTTAGTTTTCCGCACGATATATCAATTCTTCTTTTACTTTCGCCCCATATTTTTCACTTTAAACTTTATATGTATGAACATTTACAAAACCATTTTCCTTCCGGGACGGCATTATCACGTCTTCAATCACGCGATATCTCAAGAATTACTTTTTAAAGATCGCGACAACTATTTCTACTTCACTAAAAGAATGCAAGACCATTTGAGCAAATACGTAGAGTTCAAAGCGTACTGCCTGATGCCAAATCATTATCACTTGCTGATTCGAATCAAGAAATTCTCATCTGACGAGGTTGAAGTCCACAATACAATTCTCCAAGCTTTCAGCAATTTCCAGAATGGATATGCCAAGGCGATAAACAAGCGTCACTATCGAAAGGGTCGGTTGTTTCAAAGTTCAGTGTGCAGGATACACCTACCGGAAGTACAGGATGTAGGTCGCGTTACTGAATACATCCGCCAAAATCCTGTAGTGCATGGGTTCACTAAATCGCCAGAGAAATGGCAGCACCTCTGGATTGCAGATGAGCGCGAAGCGGCCTGATATTTGTTACTTTAGCTCCATGAAGAAATTTACTTTCCTTTTTGTATGTGTAGCTCTTGTCGGATTAACTCTATCCGCTCAATCCCGCGCATCCCTCATGAAAACCGCTCTCCTCAACGCCTCCGCTCAGGATACATTCCTGCTGCGCGATTCAGTGTTGTGCTATTTGTCGGGAGATATGGAAGGTGATTCTGCATTTCTATACGACATGGTTCGTGGAAAATTTATCACAGCCGATGACATGAACTATATGCGTCAGCAACTCACGAAGAACACTCACACAGTGTGGACGAAAGATTCAATCGCGAACGCTGTTGTTCTGCAATCACCAGCGCTTCCTGCAAGTGCATTGAGCGCGAAGAAAGCTGCGAAGGCGTGGAAAGGATATTTTGCTACTCACAGTAATGGATTTTACGAAGCAGGAAAACCGTTAATGTCGCGCGATGGCATAACTGCAATTGTATACACTGCTTTTCAGTGTGGAGCGAAATGCGGGAATGGTGGAGCAACGCTTTTCCAGTGGAAGAATGGGAAGTGGGTGGCGACGAAGAACATTTACTCGTGGCGTAAATAGCAACACGAAAAAAGGAACGCGGATTTTTATGTCCGTTGTTTGCTAGCGGTTTCACCCGGATGATCTCGGTATATAGCCAGAGCTTGTAATTGGATTTAATGAGATAAACTTGTTGGTAGCGATTTTTCGCTTTAGCGAAAAATTATCCGCGTCGATCCAATTCAGAGACTTTCTATTTACCGCAGAAATCGCTTTGAAAGAATAACACGTTTAGTACTTCAAAATCCGCGTTCCTTTATTCCTACAACCGTATCCCTATTACAAGCACATCATCCACCTGATCATTCACCGCTTTCCATTCATAGAAACGGCTGCTTATCACATCATTTTGTTTGCTCATCTCTTCGAGTGTAATTGCAGCAAGGAGGTTTTTGAAACGCGTGTAGAGGAATTTCTTTCCTGCAGGTCCACCGAACTGATCCGGGTAACCGTCGGTGATGAGATAAATTACATCGCCCTTTACCAATGGAATTTCTTTATTGGCGAATGAACGATCAGTTCCTGCGTAAATACCAATCGGCATTTTGTCGCCTTTGTATTCGGTGAAAGTTGTTCCGGAGAAATGATAGAGCGGATTATTCGCACCGGCGAATGTCACAACATTCTTTCCGCGATCGATGCAGCACATCACCATATCCATACCGTCTTTGCTTTCTGCTTCATTGCCCTGCTGACGAAGTGCAACGATGAGTTTTTCGCGCAAGAGATTCATGATCGAAGCCGGATCAATAAGCTCTGTTTCATTCATGATCTCATTCAGCAAAGAATTTCCGATAATACTCATGAACGCGCCGGGTACGCCGTGACCGGTACAGTCTATGGCAGCGATATACGTTCTGTTTTCTTTCTGGGAGAACCAATAGAAATCGCCGCTGACAATATCGCGGGGCTTGAAGAAGATAAAGTGATCGGGTAACACTTTGCGAATTTCCGAAGAAGGAGGAAGCATCGCCTGCTGAATCCGTTTCGCGTAGTTGATACTATCGGTAATGTCGTTGTATGCTACAGAGAGCTGAGTGTTTGCAAGTTTCAGTTCCTGCGTACGCTCGGTCACTTTTTCTTCGAGAACTTTTTTCTCTAATTCAAGTCGCGAAGTTCTCCAGCGGATAAATGCAACAACTACTACCAGTGCGACGATCACACATAAGGTGTAGAACCACCATGTTTGCCAGAATGGAGGTTCTATTGAGAATGTGTAAGAGATTTCTTTGCTCTCAAAACCATCACTGTTCACGGCTTTGAGCTTGAAAGTGTAGGTTCTTCCTGAAGGAATATTCGGATACGCAGCAGCTGTGTTGGATGTCCACGGTGACCATTCCTCGTCGACACCTTCGAGCATGAACTGGTATTGAACGAAATCGGTTGTGAGTGCCTGGAAGTCGAACGTGAGGTGATTGTCTTTGTAACTCAATACCGGGTTGATCGGCAGCAGGGTCCTTCCGTCAACGGAATCAACATACTTCGTCCAGTCTACGGGTTGATAGTTGAGACGGATTGTATTCAACTGCAGTTTCGGCGGACTATCATTCACATAATCAAATGCAGGATTGTAGCGGATGAGTCCGTTCTCAGTTCCCATCCACAGCATGTTGTTTTTATCAATGTACATGCAGTGCTGAGAAACTTCTGTTCCGCGCAGCCCTTCTTTCTCACCGAAATATTTGATGGATGCAGCCACGAAATTTTTGCCGAGGGAAATTCGGTTCACACCTTTGTTGGTGCCCGCCCAGATCCTGTTCTCTTTATCAATTGCCAAGGCATAAATGAGATCAG
>CAYUTR010000449.1:0-3275 GCA_964447465.1 uncultured Chryseobacterium sp. | reverse complement strand
CCGCCCATTCCCTTTACCATCTTGCCGGGAATTTTCCAGTTCGCAATATCTCCGTTCTCGCTTACTTCCATCGCACCGAGAATGGTGAGATTCACTTTTCCTGAACGTATCATTCCGAAACTCAATGCCGAGTCGAAATAAGCCGTTCCGGGAATTTCAGTAATGGTTTGCTTTCCTGCGTTGATCAGGTCAGGATCTTCTTCTCCTTCGAAAGGAAACGGCCCCATGCCCAGCATTCCGTTTTCGGATTGCAGCATCACTGTCATTCCTTCGGGAATATAGTTTGCAACGAGAGTCGGTATTCCGATTCCAAGGTTTACGTAGTAACCATCACGGAGTTCCTGTGCGATGCGTTTTGCGATTCCTGTTTTATCTAACATGAGTTAATGTGCTAATGAGATAATTTGCTAATGTGCTAAAAGCCCGCTCATGTTATTGGCACTTGTCAGACTGAGCGTAGTCGAAGGCTGACGTGCATAGTTTTGCTACCCGCGTTTGCGAACAGTCCTTTGTTCAATCCGCTTCTCATATCCACCTCCCTGAAAAATCCGCTGCACAAAAATTCCCGGTATGTGAATTGAATTCGGATCCAGTTGTCCGGGTTCAACAAGTTCTTCCACTTCTGCAATCGTAATCTTCGCTGCACCTGCCATCGGATCATTAAAGTTGCGCGCTGTCTTTCTGAAAACGAGATTTCCGAACTTATCGCCTTTCCATGCTTTCACAATGGAATAGTCGGCGTTGAATGCGTGCTCGAGAAGAAAATTGTGTTTCTCTCCCTGGAAATCAAATTCACGCGCTTCTTTTCCCTGCTGAATTTCTGTTCCGATTCCTGCACGCACCCATACCGCAGGCATTCCGTATTTCGCCGCCATACAACGTGTAGCTAGTGTTCCCTGCGGAACAAGATCAACTTCGAGTTCTCCGCTCAACAACTGACGTTCGAATTCGGCGTTCTCTCCAACATACGATGAAATCATTTTCTTCACCTGTCGCGTTTGCAGCATCAATCCTATTCCGAAATCATCAACACCCGCATTGTTTGAAATACAGGTTAAATTCTTCACGCCTTTTTTAATGAGCGCCGAAATAGAATTTTCAGGAATACCGCAGAGACCGAATCCCCCAAGCATGAGCACCGAACCATCGGCTATATCACGGATTGCTTCTTCGGCATTAGCAACTACTTTGTTCATAAACTACAATTTGAGAACAAATGTAGCTTTTTGTCAGCTAAAATCGTGACTTGCCTGCGGCGCTTACCACATAGGAAAATTTGAAGTTCGTTGTTTGCTTTAGTGGTTTCGCGAAAAGCGAAACCCCCACATAGCGCACATAGGGACGTTCGTGTTCAATTTACAGGCTCGATGGAAGTACGGTCTCTATGTGAGCTATGTGGCAAGCGGCTTGCCGCGCGCTTTAGAAAACAGCGTACAGGACATAATCTATGTGGTAAGCGCCGCAGGCAGCCGCAGTTATTCCCACATCTCGATATCATCAAAACCCGGATCGAAAATCGGGTTTGCATCCTTGTCCTCGTACTTGCTGCAATCGAGATCCATCATCATCTTCCGCTTGGGCTTTTCAAAAGCACCCTTGGAAATCGTGATGGTTTTATCAGCATACACTTTCTGGAAAAAATATGCCCATATCGGTAATGCCATGCTCGCACCTTGTCCTTCACTTGTGTTATCGAAGTGAACGCTTCGGTCGTCGCCACCAACCCATACACCTGCAACAAGCTCCGGAGTCATTCCCATGAACCACCCATCAGAGTTGTTCTGCGTTGTTCCTGTTTTGCCGGCTATTGCTGTATTGAGATTGAATTTGTAACGCAATCGCTGACCGGTTCCTGCGGAAACCACACCTTCCATCAGATTCACCATTAGGAATGCTTTCTCTTCGCTCATTACTTCGCGCGATTCAGGAATAAATTCTTCCAGCACTTTTCCGTTACGGTCTTCAATACGCGTGATGAATGTCGGTTCAATCCACGATCCTTTGTTGGCGAACGTGCTGTATGCGCCCGTCATTTCGTAAAGTGAAATATCTGCAGTGCCAAGACACAACGATGGAACAGGATCAAGCGGACTTGTGATACCAACGTTCTTCGCAAATTCAACAACAGCGGCTGGACCGAACTGTTTCATGATGTACGTTGTAACGTAGTTCACCGAATTCGCCAATGCTTTTTTCAGCGTGAGCATTTGTCCGTTGAGCTTGTTGTCGGAATTTTCCGGACACCATTCTTCGTCGGTCTCAGTTGTAATACACGTTTTCACATTCGGAATCTGATCGCATGGCGACCAACCTTCCTGAATGGCGAGCGCGTACACAAACGGTTTGAACGTTGATCCAACCTGACGTCTACTCTCTTTCACGTGATCGTATTTGAAGTGGTGGAAATCAATTCCACCTACCCACGCGCGGATGTAACCTGTTTGCGGTTCCATCGCCATGAATCCGGCCTGAAGAAATCCTTTGTAGTAACGGATCGAATCCAATGGCGTCATGTTAGTGTCGATATCACCTTTCCAGGAGAACACAGACATATCTACTGCTACGTCAAATGACGCGTTGATCTCATCTTCAGTCGCACCGTCTTTCTCCATGTGCTTCCAGCGGTCAGAACGTTTCTTCGCCGATTCCATGATGGCATCAATTTCATCCTGCTTCACTTTCCAGCTGAACGGACGATTCTTTTTCTTCTCGAGCGTTTTGTCGAATTGTGCCTGCAGATCAGTCATGTGCTGCACTGTAGCTTCTTCTGCATACAGCTGCATACGCGAATCAATCGTAGTATAGATTTTCAAACCATCGCGATACATGTCGTATGGTTTACCATTCGGCTTGAGATGTTCTGCGCACCATTTCTTCAGGTAATTATCGCGGAGGTATTCCCGGAAATACATCGCGAGACCTTCGTTGTGCGTCTCCGGATTGAATTTTGTTTCGAGTGGAATCAGTTTCAGTGAATCGTATTGCGTCTGCGTAAGAAATCCGTTTCTCACCATCTGCGACATTACGATGTTTCTTCGCGTCAATGCATTTTCCGGAAAGCGGATCGGATTCCATCGCGAAGGATTCTGACACATTCCTACGAGCATTGCAGCTTCTTCCACTTTCAGTGAATCGGCAGAAGTGCTGAAATAAACTTTCGCTGAAGATTTAATTCCGACTGCGTTGTAAGTGAAATCGAATTTGTTGAGATACAGCGCAAGAATTTCTTCTTTCGTGTACAGGCGCTCGAGACGGATGGCAATGATCCACTCTTT
>CAYUTR010000448.1:0-3299 GCA_964447465.1 uncultured Chryseobacterium sp. | reverse complement strand
AGCACCTCGTAATCTCAACGGTAACCGGATCCTTCGCGAAGTTTTCTGCAGAAGCAGAAACAAACGGGGATGAATTCGAAGGCGGAAAAATTCAATTCACTGCCGACGTGAACAGCATTACAACAGGAAGTGAACAACGCGATGGACACCTGAAGAGCGCTGACTTTTTTGATGCAACGAATCACCCGACCCTGGATTTTATTTCAATCAAAGTGGTGAAAGCTTCAGAAGGGAATTACGCGATTTACGGCAATCTTACAATGCACGGAGTAACAAAATCGGTTGTGCTCGAAGCAGAGCTTGGCGGCATTGCGAAAGATCCTTACGGAAATATCAAATCAGGATTTGAAGTGAAAGCAAAAATCAATCGCAGTGAATTCGGATTGACGTGGGGAGCAGTTACAGAAGCGGGCGGCGTGATGGTTGGAGATGAAGTGAAGATTGTAGCGAATGTGCAGATGGTGAAGATGGTTGAAGTTACTGCGTAATTGTCACTTCGAGCACTTCGGCTGCGCTCAGCACAGGCTCCGTCGAGAAGTCGACAATTACAGTGAAGAAACGATTGGCTTTGGTGTTCTCGACTACGCTCGAACTGACAAAGCCAATCGTTTCGTATGTCTATTCCGAGATGACGAGTTTTTCCGTAGTGCTATTTTCCCCGCTCTGCATGCGGAAGAAATAAGTTCCCGGCGCGAGTCCTTCGAGGGAAACCTGCTGTGAAGTAGTTCCTGCAGCAATCTGAATTTCGCGAACAGTTTCCCCAAGCAGATTTGTGATCTGTGCGTTGCGTATTTCTGTTGAAGAAGGAAGCAGCATCGTCACCGAATTTCCTGCCGGATTTGGCGCCAGTGAAAAAAGTGTTGCAGAAGATTCATCTATCGACGTCAGCGGATTTGCACAGCAGTTTCCTCCGAATGAAATGTCTACCGTGTCGGGCCAGCAATTGTAACCTGTCCGGTGGAAAAGCAACGTGCCGCTAAAATTCGTCAGGAAGTAATGCGCAGTTTGATCGGCAGTATTGCAACCACCCTGATTGGTAGTTATGCTACATGTGTAGTTGCAGATCATGCTACCATATCCGTTGGGATTGGTATACGTGGCCGCAGGATATTGGATAATGGAATCAACCGAATTCGGAACACCTGTGATGGTGGTATAGAAAGGAGCGCCAATATTGCAATTATCATTATTTCCATTGTAGCCCACCCACCAGAGTTGGGTGACATTTGCGGCATATTGTCCGGTGATTTCGATACGCGAAAATTCATAACTGAGTATTCCGATTTTCAGATTGGGAATATTCTGGTCAACATTGATGACCATCTCACCGCCATCGTAGTTGGAGTAAATCACCACGTTGCCTTGTGGGTCGCAAAATGATTGCGCGGAAAGCGTTGCAGTAATGATCAGTGCAGGAAACAGTGCGTAGAGTTTGTTCATCGGGTAGGTTTTGTGTACAAACAAATCTAACTTAATCGGGCGAACATGTCAACAATATGATTGCCCGGTTCTTGAGGCCGTGTCAGGATACGATCCTGACAC
Organism: uncultured Chryseobacterium sp.; assembly: GCA_964447465.1. GTDB lineage: Bacteria > Bacteroidota > Bacteroidia > Palsa-965 > Palsa-965. Next base: position 1,757 of record CAYUTR010000448.1, on the reverse strand, counting down.
CACTCACCTCAATGCGCATCGAAAAAGTAATGGTCGGCACTTTTTGTTTCGAGAAACTCTCTTATTACTTCCAGCGACTGATCACGTGCAGCATCAGCATGAATATCTCCACCGAATTTCATCAATTCGCCCAACAGGTTATTTTCAATTTCACCGGCAACGGGTGGATTGTCGAACAGGAATACTTTCGCACCTTTTGCAACTCCTTTGCTGCAGAACAGCAGGAAGACAATTTGTTTTTCTGAACGCAGAAAACGCGAATGATGAATCGTGAAGTCGAAATCGGCAGCATCAAATTGTTCCAGGATGGAAAATGCTTCTACTTCGTCGGTGATGGTAATCAAGCGGGAAATTATTTCTGCCAGTGTGCAGGTGGCACGAACATAAAACTACAGTTGGACTCGCCCGATGTTCCGAAGGGAAACGCATAGGAATTGATGTCCTTCGTTTTCGACAATGAAATTTCCAGTTCGGCACCGAAAATAATTTCCTGATCGTTCAGATTCTTTTTGCGCATATCCGACAAGCGGTCGGTGATGACTCTCGCGAAAGGCGAAAGTCCACCTTTCAATCCGTCTTTAACTTCTTCGAGTTTTCCGGAGCAAATGAAATACCTTGACTTCTTGAGCATGCATTCGTTCATCTGGTCGGTAATGCTTGCGCGCTTCAGACCTTGTCCGGCCTGCGCCATATCTTCTTTCGTAACTCCTTCAGTTGGTTTGTTGAAGACACTTGGATCAGCTGAACCCGAATAGCATGCATCGATCATTGCAAGTACGTGCTGTGACGGAAGCGAAAGCAGGCGCGCCTTCAGGATATCATAGCTGTAGAAACTATTCATGGTTGAATCTACGCGCTGAGATTTACCGTCGACAGGAACAAGATATCCTGTTCCGGAATTTGCACCCAGTTGTTGGTATCCACCGTGTCCTGCATAGTAAAAAAGAACCTGACTATTCGGAGAGAAACTTCTCTTGTGCAATGCAAGCATCTCCGCCTCCATGCGTTCCTTAGTCAGATTTGTACAAAGCTTGACCTCGAAGTTGTAGTATGTTTCCAGTTCGCCCTTGAGTGCAAGTGCATCATTCAGCGGATTATTCAGATCGGGCCAGTCGGCATCGTTATAGCTCCAGTTGGCAACGATGAGCGCAAAATTCTTTGTGTCTTTGAGCGAATAGCCGGGAGAAACCGGTGCCGGCTGATCGGTCTCAAAGCCGCGACCCGGATCTACCGGTGGTGGTTCAGCTTTCGCTACGGGCTTGGGTTCAACTTTTGCCGGCGGAGCTTGTGCAATTACGCCAACACTACCTTCGATAAGTTTCCACGATTCATACACTTCTGCAACAGGATCGTCGTTCGAAGTAAGCGCATTGAATGCATTGTTCAACGAGGTCTTTACTTTCGTTGTCACAGTGGTATTCTTAACCAGCAATCGCAACATGGGTTGCCCGGCGTTGAATATTGCTCCGGCAAATGCACTAACATTTTTACCCGACACCAAAAATGAATCCGTGGATTCGGAATAAGGAGCAACGATAATCTGGTTAATTCTTTTCTCAGGCGGCAAAAGCAACTGGTTCATCACATCGCCATGATGGTCCTGCCATGTTACGGCGTCGGCAATGATGATCTGATTTTCGCAATTCAATTCTGCACAAAGCTCTTTCAGGTGTGAAGCTTCCAATATGATGCGCTGCGGAGGCCCTGGTTTCGTTTTCTTTCCGGGCACAATAGGATCAGCTGGTACATTGAAAGCG
>CAYUTR010000447.1:0-3301 GCA_964447465.1 uncultured Chryseobacterium sp. | reverse complement strand
TTGACAAAACATCTGACTTTAATGCGGGTTTCGCGGGATACCTGCTCGACATCCGGAAAGATGAAACGTACACACTTTCGTACAGTCCGTTTGGATTAGGACAGGTCAACGACAGCGGCCATTGGGTATTCAGTGATGATAAAATGACCGTGAAGTTCACCAACTCCGATGGGGAAATTGCAGAGTACATTATTCTTAAACTGAAAGAAAAAGAATTATGGATTCGGTTTACGGAGAACGGTGATGAGTGGGAAGTACACCTTGTACCGAAAAGCTAACCGCAACGACGCGGCGGCGCAACGGCGCAGCCAAAAGTTCAAATAAAAATAGTTGATAAAAAATGTCCCGGCTAACATAGTTAACCGGGACAAAATTTTTCTTCGCGTCGCCGCGGTTAGCCGAGAACTCCGCGTGAGATGACGATCTTCTGTACTTCGCTTGTTCCTTCGTAGATCTGTGTGATTTTCGCATCGCGCATCAAACGCTCAACGTGATATTCTTTTACGTAACCGTAGCCGCCGTGTACTTGTACTGCTTCGGTAGTTACCCACATCGCAACGCGTGAAGCATAAAGTTTCGCCATTGCGCTTGCAGTTCCGTAATCCATGTGATTGTCTTTCATCCATGCAGAACGATAGCACAGCAAACGCGCTGCTTCAATTTCAGTTGCCATGTCGGCAAGCTTGAAAGCAATTGCCTGGTGCTGGTTGATAGTCTTTCCGAATGCTTTACGCTCTTTCGAGTATGCAAGTGCGAGTTCGTAAGCGCCCGAAGCAATTCCGAGTGCCTGTGAAGCAATTCCAATTCGTCCGCCGGTTAATGTCTTCATCGCGAACTTGAATCCGAATCCGTCTTCACCAATGCGGTTCTCTTTCGGGACTTTCACATCCGTGAACATCAACGAGTGTGTATCGGAAGCACGAATGCCCATTTTATTTTCTTTCGGTCCTACAACGAATCCGGGCATTCCTTTTTCAACGATGAATGCATTGATTCCACGTGAACCCTTTTCTACATTCGTTTGTGCAATGACGAGATACACCGATGCGCTGTTGCCATTCGTGATCCAGTTCTTCGTGCCGTTCAAAAGGTAGTGGTCGCCTTTGTCAATTGCTGTGGTACGCTGTGAAGTTGCATCCGATCCAGCTTCCGGTTCTGAAAGACAGAATGCGCCGATGATTTCACCTTTCGCCAGTGGAACAAGGTATTTCTGTTTTTGCTCTTCCGTTCCGAATGTCTCGAGTCCCCAACACACGAGTGAATTGTTCACCGACATTACAACCGAACACGACGCATCGACTTTGGAAATCTCTTCCATCGCGATTACGTAGGAAATTGCATCCATTCCGCCTCCGCCGTATTTCGGATCGACCATCATCCCGAGGAATCCAAGCTCACCGAGTTTCTTAATTTGTTCAGTTGGAAATTTCTGAAGCTCATCGCGTTCGATAACGCCGGGCTTCAACTCGTTCTGCGCAAAATCTCTTGCCGCCTGCTGAACTGTGAGGTGTTCCTCGCTCAAATCAAAAAACATGGTATTGTGGTTTAGATGTGGAGGCCAAATATCGGAAAATAGCTGGGAGTTTGGAGGGTGGAGGGAGGAGAAAATAGAGTGAAAACAACTCTTTTCTCCTCCCTCCCAACTCCTCCCTCCTCCCTATCTTTGGCTATGCAGGATTCGCTGACAATTCTTGGTCTCATGTCCGGAACGTCACTCGACGGAGTGGACCTGGCGTTGTGTACGATCAGCAATGAAGGCAGAAAGTATTCTGTTCTGCGCGCAAAGACAATTCCCTATCCGCAAGAGTGGAAAGTGAAACTGAAAGCGGCGGAAAAAAGTTCAGGCGAACTACTCGTGCAACACGACCGTGAGTACGGACAATACCTTGGAACAATCTGCAAGGAATTTCTGAACGGCGATAAACCCGATTACATCGCGTCGCACGGCCACACCATATTTCACGATCCGGCGAATGGATATACTTTTCAATCGGGAAGCGGAAGTGAAATTGCTGGTATTACCGGCATCACAACGGTAAACGATTTCAGAACAACCGATGTTGCACTTGGCGGACAAGGCGCGCCATTGGTTCCTATTGGCGATGCACTTCTGTTCAGCAAGTACACGTACTGTCTCAACCTCGGTGGATTCGTCAATGTTTCATTCGAAGAAGATGGTGTGCGACGCGCTTACGATATTGCTCCATTGAATTACGTATTGAACTCAGTTGCACGTCAGATGGGAATGGAATATGATTCGGGAGGAAAAGTCGCGGCAAAAGGAAAATACATTTCTGCCTTGGGAGAAAAACTGGATGTCCTTCCCTACTATACACAATCTCCACCTAAGTCGCTCGGACGCGAATGGGTGGAATCCCAGATTTTTCCATTGATGCTCGATACCATTTCTCCCGCTGATCGCCTACACACTTTTTGCAAGCACGTTGCAAAGCAGGTTGGGATTACCTGTCCGCGTGAAGGTAAAATGCTGGTGACCGGTGGTGGAGCCTACAACGATTTTTTCATTGGAGAATTGCGAAAAAACTGCAAAGCGCAAATCGTAATTCCTGATGAGCAGACGATAGAATTCAAAGAAGCGATCATCTTCGCACTGCTGGGTTATTTACGCGTACACGATAAAGTAAATGCTCTGGCTTCGGTTACGGGCGCATCACGTGATAGCTGTGGTGGCACGATTCATCCGGCTTCGTAACAACACTGCGCTTAATGGTACGCGGATCTCGAGGAAAACGCTGATGGAGTTATTAATGCATACATCCCTGATAAAGCTTTACCATTTTCACATAAGCATCCGGAACAATTTTTTTCACTTTGTTCAAGTTCTCAATAGCATCTTTTTTCTCTCCGAAAATTCCCGTAACAATTGTCATCACTCTAGTTGAATTGGCTTCCTGATAATCTCCACTTTTATAATATCCAGCCATTTCAATACTGATTCGCTCTTCCGCATATCTCCTGGGAAAATAACTTCCGGCATAAATTTCATCGTTGCTGGTGTCGGGAACAATCATCCCACGTTTGCTGTCGTACACTAAACCATTTTCATATTTGATTTCAGTTTCAGCACTGATTTTTTTCGCCATGGAATCGAGCACATTGAAATTAGAGGATGCGCCAGCGAAGACGACATATTCAGTGGCGTATTCCTCATCAGATTGGCGTAAACTGGTTAGTGAGGTAAATGCAATACCGGACAAGAGAACGAGGTACACAGGGGCTTTCATGCCATAAAGTTTGTAAAGAACAATACAAAATTTCGGCTGTTCGAAAGGATATGGTA
>CAYUTR010000446.1:0-3305 GCA_964447465.1 uncultured Chryseobacterium sp. | reverse complement strand
ATCTGCTTGGCGCGCGATCCGAGGAAAATACCGTTCATTGCCGACTCGTGTTCGGTCATGATGATGATCAGGTCTGCATTTACTGCGGCACCATATTTCAGCGCTTCGTTCGCGAGATTATTTCCTTTTACTGTCTTGCGCGAGAATGGAAGCTCATGTTTTTCAATTGCCTTCTGAACCTGGTCGAGTACGATATTTAGCTTGTCTTCTTCGTGCGACTCCAATGTTTCGAGCAATCCAACGATATGAATTTTTGCCGCGAACATATTCGCAAGCGTAACTGCAATTTCCACTTTCTCGCGCGAATGAAGTGTGCGGTCGATCGGCAATACGATATTGCTGAAACCGAGTTTCTTCGCGTGTGTCTGTACCGTAATCACCGGACAAGGAGCAACAGTTACCACTTTGTGTGCATTGCTTCCGAGGAAAAATTCTTCGAAGCCCGATGCTCCATGCGTTCCCATCACGATGAGATCAACTTTCTGCTCCTTCGCAATCTCCATGATCTCGTGAGAAACTTTTCCGCGCGTACTCAGTGATTTTGAATTGCAACCAAAGTTGTCGTGTACGTACCGGATTGTTTCTTCGAGTTTCTGTTCCACAACGCGATTCACTTCATCGTGATTTTCAATGCGCATTACAGGCTCTGGAATTTCAAAGTGATATTCCTGCACAGGCAATACATGCAACAACAACAGATCGGCTTTCGCCAGACGTGCCATGAATGAAGCGTGCTCGAGTGCAAGCATTCCCGTTTCAGAGAAGTCCACCGGCACTAGTATCTTGCGTAACTGAAGATTCATAATCGCGAATATTATTTACCAAATATCACTAACTGCGGGCAATATTCAAATTCCACGAGACTGCGCTCCGGATTTCGTTAACCGCTTACAGGTTTTCGGGAGTTTCCCATAAAAAGAAAAGCCTCATGTGACGTTTCAGTCAGCATGAGGCTCTTTGCTTTGCCGTCCTTGATTACCAAGGGTGGAATTCAGAAAGATCCTTCTTAGGTGTAGGAACGATCGAAAGTACCGGTATGTCTGATTTGTTGATGATTTCCTGTGCGGCAGAACCGATGAAGAGATCAGTGATGTCCTGCTCCTGTTGAGTCATGATGAGAAGAAGATCGCCTTCAACCTTGTTAGCGTAATCAACAATGATCTGTCCGAGTGACTCTTCGCCTTTGATGCCCTTGATGATTTCTGCAGTACAACGAACTCCGTGCTTCTCAACATAAGCCTTCACTTGTGAAAGCTGACGTGTAAGACGGTTAACGATGAATTCGTCAGTTGTGAAAAGAACAGAAACAATGCGAACATCTGAGCTGTACATTTTCGCGAAGTCCATCGCCTTGTTTACTTTCTCACGGGTTTCTTTGGTAAGATCCAGTGGAACTACAATGTTCTTACAACCATCGCGGTGGTGCTTTCCTTTGATCGTAATAACCGGAACTTTCGATCCGCGTACAACGCGCAATGTATTCGAACCAACGAAGCGTTTGCGCGAACCTAATGAACCATTTGTGCCCATTACAATAAACTTCGCGCTGAGCATATCAGCTACTTCATCAATCTTATCGTACACCGATCCATTCGCGATTACTTTGTCGCAAGTGATACCTTGTTCTTTTTCAACTTTTGCAATCAACTCGTCGAGCTTCGCACCGATTTCCTTGCGGATTTCTTCGTCCTGCGTTTTAGAAACAAAACGACTCAGAAAGCCGCTTGATTCAATTACATAAACAAGAGTTAATTCAGCCTGGATCATCTTCGCAAGGTGAGCAGCCTGCTCGAGAGCAATGAATGACTGTTCGCCAAAATCAACAGGAACTACAATTTTATTAGGAGCGTGACTCATAGGGTATGCTTTTCGGTTAGGTCGGTAGGTAATGCGTTTTGTACAAAAACAGGGCAAAAATAAGACAATTAGCCGATATGCCGATATGCCAATGTGCCGATTTTAGGGTGTTTTCAAGATATTTTCAAGATCGACGCTATTTTCAATTTTTTAGTTGAATACTTGCGGAGTATTGATCGTAGAAACACATATGTCCATGCAGAATCCGATTGCTGAATCCGAACTCATCCTGAATCCAAACGGAAGCATCTACCATCTTAAGCTGCTCCCGGAAAATCTTGCTGATGATGTAATAGTTGTTGGCGATCAAGGTCGCGTAGAAACAATTTCATCGCACTTCGAAAAAATTGATTGCAAAATTCAGAACCGCGAATTCGTTACGCACACGGGATGGTATAAGGGAAAAAGAATCACCGCACTTTCCACAGGTATCGGAACAGACAACATCGACATTGTTCTCAATGAACTTGACGCGTTAGTGAATATCGATCTCAGTACACGAACAATCAAAGCGCAGAAGAAATCGCTGAACATTATTCGCATCGGAACCAGCGGTGCTTTGCAGGGAGATGTTCCTGTCGACAGTTTTATTGCGTCTTCGCACGGAATGGGATTCGATGGTCTTCTGAATTATTATGCAGGACGAGATTTGTGCGATGAAGCGCCGATTGCAGAAGCGTTCATGAATCACGCGGGATGGCTGAAAGGATTGCCTTATCCATATGTTGTGAAAGCTTCGGACAAACTGATGAACCAGATTGGGCACGACATGACCAAAGGAATTACAGCAACAGCGCCTGGATTTTATGGTCCACAAGGGCGGCAGCTTCGTCTTGCTCCTTCCCTCGCCGACCTGAATGAGAAACTTGGGTCTTTCACGCATGGCGAACATCGGGTAACGAACTTCGAAATGGAAACTTCTGCACTTTATGGACTTGGGCGTTTACTTGGACATGAATGTCTTACAGTATGCGCCATCATAGCGAATCGTGTTGCCCGTCAGTACAGTAAAGACTATCATCCGGTGATCGAAAAGCTGGTTCAGACCGTTCTTGAACGTTTGGCTGTTAAAAATTAAGAAAGGCTGTAAACTAAAAAGTAGGCTCTGAGCGTATATTTGTTAGTAGAGGCTCGCTTTTTGACCACGACGTTGATGTGTTGATGCGCTAATGTGTCGATTGATGTGCCAATATGCAGATGTGCCGATATGCCGATTAACTGAATATGGACAAGACTGAAGTACATGCTTTAATCAGTTTGCTGGATGATCCGGACGAGCAAGTCTATCTGCAGATCAAGGAAAAGCTGCTGTCCATGGGCTTCGAAGTAATTCCTGCTCTCGAATCGGCGTGGGAAAATTCGTTCGACACAATTCTTCAGCAACGCATTGAGGGAATTATTCATCGCATTCAGAACGATGCATTGGTTCGTGCGATGAAGGAATGGTC
>CAYUTR010000445.1:0-3332 GCA_964447465.1 uncultured Chryseobacterium sp. | reverse complement strand
CGTTTTCGCGCGAAAAAAAAGCGCGAAAGCCTCTATGGTCCGCTATCGCAAGCGAACGGTCGTGTCACGGAAAAAGACGTCTGAAAAAATCAAGGCGAACCCTACCGCCTCAGCACCTGTGACACTGAGTACCGCCCTTCGACTAGCTCAGGACAGGCATGAAGCGTGTGCGTTGGAGAAGAAAAACTTCAGCTTGATCCATGAGTTTCTTCGACGCACGGAGAAGGTAATTTACTTATCCTCGCGCCCCATTCCTCATTCCGCATCCTATTCCAACTTTTCCCACAAAAAATAAATGACCACGGGTTCTGTCGCTGTTGCATCCTGCCGGCCACGGTAAATTAATTCCATGCGACCAGGCGCAATGCAACGTACAGCACAGTGATCGGTTTCTTCTTTGTCACTATCATATATTATGAGTGTATCGCCGTGCAATTGCCAGGTGCCGGTAACCGTATCTCCTTCCATAAAGTCTCCATGCAGTATGAAAGTCCCATCCTCATATATTTCATACACGGGGTTTATGGGAAACGATAAAACAGAAACTGTATCTCGTTTTTTGAGCGTATCGGAAAGTCCAGAGTACAGCTCTGTTTTTTCAATCATTAAGACCGACCATCTTCCAACGATTTGTTGAGACGTCAACGTGTCGGCCTGGGCTTGCATTGTACAGCAAGTCAACACAAAAAACAAAACGATAAATACAATTCTGCACATAGCCCCTCTGCACATGCAATGGGATTTCTATCCACAATGCAATTCCTGGATTGTTCCTGCAAAAATCGGGCAAATCTGAATTTATGTTCTATTGCACGATAAACCTCGCAACAGAATTTCCTGTACGGACAAAATAAATTCCACCTGCAAGATGTTCGGTTTCTACAGTTTGCATAGTGCCGACTGAATTACCTGCAAACACCACGCGTCCCATTGCATCAGTAATTTCAAATGTGCCAATTACACTTTCCGAAGAAATCGTGAAGCTTCCGTTATTCGGATTCGGGAAAAGATGAATGCTGCCAGCAACTTCGTTCTCCACGCCGAGGCAAACGTCAACCGTGATCATTAGCGAATCTGCAGCGCTGCAACCAAATGTGTCGGTGTAGATATACACAACACTGTTCGCTCCAATGTTCGCAAGTGTGGGATCAAGATCAGAACCCACAACTCCAGGCCCACTCCATGTTCCACCGGCTGGCGTACCCGTGAGAGCAATCAATCCGTCAGTATTGCAAGCTGTGTCGTTCGCAGATGATATAGTGATGACTGGCAACTGATTTACGGTAACCGTTGTTGTGTCAGTGTTCGTGCAACCATTCAGATCAGTACCTGTCACAGAATATGTTGTAGTGATTGTAGGCATTACCATAAACGCTGAAGCGGTATCGCTGGTGTTCCATAGATATGTATTTGCACCACCCACAAAAAGCTGTGACATTCCGCCCGCACAGATAGCCACCATTGATGCTGCTGCGCTTACAGTCGGAAGTTGATTCACGACTATCATCACTGTGTCGTAATTCATACAACCGTTCATGTCTACACCGGTTACTATATAGGTCGCCGTTGAAGTTGGTGATACGATGATCATTGCTGATGTTGGTCCGGTATTCCAGACGTAAAACATCGCACCACTTGCGATAATGGTATCACTCATTCCGTTGCAGATTGCTGCGGTGTAAACGGTAGCTGTTACATTCGGAAGTGCGTTAATTGTAAGGTTGCTTCCGTTATCAGCACCTGTTAACGCCTGGTTCGATGATGTAACACGAATTCTGTATTGCGATCCCGCAGGTGTTGCCAATGGAATTGTCGCTGCGATTGTTTGTGGTGAAGTGCTTACACTCGATAAAGTTCCGATTGCAGTTGGTACTGCAAAGCTTCCTACTGCGTCCGAAAGCTCGGCAGTGAAAACATTTCCGGCAACAAATGAACCGCTTGGTGTGAAATTTACATTCACACCAGTTCCAACACAGAATGAAGTGGAAGAAAGTGAAGTTACAATTCCGATATTCGGTTGCTCCACCCCATTGGCAGTGGTTGGTTGCTGCGAAGCGTACGATCGTACTTTGATCCAATCGACGTATTCAATATAGCCTGGCGCATACGTGGAGAACCCCACATAATATCCCGTACCGGTAGTTGAGTTCAACGAAGTAGAAACCGTATTGCAACTCGACGTTGTAGTATTGCAGAAGCTGTTCACTACAATGTTGGAGCCGACAAAATCTGTCTGCACTTCGTAATCATAATAAATGTTCGTCGGATGCGGTACATTCGGAAAATTCATGTCGAACCACGCATTTCCTCCAGCGACATCCGTATCATAAGTAACTCCTTTGTTGGCGCCATTTGCACGAAAGGTATAACGGCTATCTGTTCCAGCATAACCCAAAACCATTGCGGCAGAAGGTTGAATGCCGGTGCTTTCCCTCGTTTCAATAACTACCGCTCCGCTCCATGTTGTGTTGCTGCGGATATATTCCCAATTGTTGTTTCCTTGCAGCTCAAGTATACCTGCCGTTTGCGTGAGAACGGATGGCGTACCACGCACCGTCCATTTTGTCAGATTGAGAGAAGGTCCGTTAAAATCATCAAAGAACAGAAACACGCTATCACCATTTGATGTTGCGGGAGCAGCAGGATTTCCGTAATACATATCAACTGTTGTGTTTCCACTCGCAGTGAGTGAAGGAACTTTCAACCAGATCACCGTTGATGCGGTGTTGATTCCACTTTCAATGTAGTAGTTCACATTGGTGCATCCTGCATAAGTGAAGCGTATGTCATCACCGCTTGCGAGCATGTTTCCCGCACCAATCGGTACTGCTGTGTTCACCGTCACCTTCACCTGGAAGTTGGTGAGGGTTTGCGGAAGTGTGTTTGTTATAGTGATGGGTTGGAAATATCCCCAAGCCGGAAGACATTGTGCGGATGCTGCGAAAGGCAGGAGTAATAGTGCAGCGAGAATTGAGGCGAAGTACGAGTGTTTCATATAGGGAAGATACGAAATCGTCTCTTGCTACTTATGACTTACTCTTGTAAATCTTCCGCATCGCAAACTTTCCGCAGCCCGGACATTTCACGCCTGTGTATGGTTCACCATGTGCTTTGTAACGAATTCCGCCAATCTCCCATATGTCGGATATTTTGCCGCACGTGCAATCAAATTTCCAGGTCTGGGAATCGGCTTTCATTTTTTCAAACATCGAAGCCGATGTAAACCATTTCAGAATTTTCTGGGAGGTGCTGAGGTGCATGGTGATGAAGTTATGAAAAAGACCGTGTCCGTCTCCAGAGCCTGCATACAAAAACGGCGACCGTCATTGCGA
>CAYUTR010000444.1:0-3334 GCA_964447465.1 uncultured Chryseobacterium sp. | reverse complement strand
TTTTCTTGCCGGTTTCTCCGTGGAACAGATCAGCATATCCATCAGAGAACAGGTAAAGTGTGTCGCCATCCTCCAGCGTGAATTCATGTTTTTCAAATTCCGCATCATTGTGCGTGAATCCACCCAAAGCTTTTTTGGTGGCTTTGATTTCATGTACTTCACTCGCTCCACGCCGAATGCACCAGAGCGGACGATTGGCACCTGCATATTGCACTTTATTTGTACCAAGATCAATGCGACAGAGCACAATGTCCATTCCGTCTCGTGTTGAATCATCGCTTTCAGTCTGTCGCAACGAAAACTTAATGCCTTGGTTCACAAGTTTAAGAATGCGTGATACGTCATCAGACATGTGAATGGCTTCCGAGAGTTTTTCATAACCGATCATGCTCATCAATGCTCCAGGCACACCATGACCTGTGCAATCGGCCGCTGCGAGGTAAATATATTTCCCGTGCTGCGTGAAGAAATAAAAATCGCCGCTTACAATGTCTTTCGGCTGGAACAATACAAAACTTTCGGGCAGAATTTTGTGAATATCATCCGGATCAGGAAGTTTTGCGCGCTGTATCCGCCTTGCATAAGTAAGACTGTCGTGGATGTCCTTGTTCTTTTCTTCGATAATCATCATTGATTTGTCAACTTCTGCTTTCTGCGCGGTGATGATTTCATTGGCGCGTTGTTTGTGCTTGTAGCCGCGGAAAACAAATACTGCGAGCAACAATACCAGGATTAATCCACCACTCACTGCATAAAGAATCAGCGACTGCCAATAATTCTCTTCAGCGGTCTGGGCGTCTTTGATATCCTGTGCGGCTTTTAATTCCGCGTCGTGCTGACCGATATTGTATTTCATCTGTTGTTTAAACGCTGCTTTTTTCGAGGCATCATTGTAGATGGTATCAGTCATTGCTTTGAACAACACATGCATTTTATAAGCATCCTCAAACCGACCCAATGACGCGTATATCTCTGAGAGTACTCTGCTGGATGCTGCAATCACTTCAGGGTACATGATCTTTTGTCCTATTTCAAGCGCACGCTTCGCTTTTGCCATCGCCGTATCGGTATTGCCAAGCTTGAAATGAGTAGAAGCGATGTTGTTAAGCGTCATCGCGACACCTCTTTTGTCTTTAGCAGCTTCCCTGATTTTCAGTGCATCGGTATAATACTGCAAACCCAATTCGAGGTTTCCGCGATTAACATAAAATGCGCCCAGATTGTTCAGCGTACTTCCCACACCGCGAACATCTCCGGCTTCTCGTCGAACAGCGAGTGCTTCATTATAGAATTGCAGCGCGTTAGTCGTATCACCTTGCTTCTCGAACAAAGCCCCGATGTTGTTGAGGACTGAACTTTCACCGAGTTTAATGCTGTGCAACTTCGTACCATCAACTGTATTCTTGCCCGCTTCACGATACAACTTCAATGCATTCAGAAAGTACTCCATCGCTTTAACCGTGTCTTTCTGATCATTGTAAATGACAGCGATATTATTCAGTGATGATGCAGCTCCGAACTTGTCCTCAATTTCCGTTTGCAGTTCGTAACTGTTTTCATAATATTCAATCGCATGACTCAGATCGCCCTGGTTGCGATAAATAAATCCGACACTGATATAGTAATTGGCAAGCCCTTGTTTATCGCCCAACAGGTCGAGTTCTGCTTTGCTTTTCGCGTAGTAGTCCAAAGCGGTTACCACATCATCCTGCATGCTGTAAACGTATCCGATGTTGTTGTATGCCGTAACCTTTACCTCACGAAATACCCGTTGGACGTTCGTATCCTCATCGTTCATTCCTGCATCAGCTAATGCAATAGCTTTTTCGCACAGCGGAATTACAGTGTCGAGTTTTGTCGCAGCATATATTTCAGTAAGCTGTACATACAAGCGGGCACGCGTTGTATCGTGTTTCGCATTCTTAATAAGATTATTCAGAGAATCCAGTTCGCGATCCTGCGCATGACAGTACTGCGTGCCCAGAAAAGCAAATGCAAAAAGTGCAATGAAGTAAGCGCGCATAAAATTGTGAATCAGCACTTACAAAATACGACGGGCAGATTTATCAATAGAAAATACTAGATAACCCGTAGGATAATTTCGGTAATCGATAATTAATTCAATGGTTGAAGTTTCCGGTGGTTTATTAAACCGGACACTTTATCTGAATCTTCAACAGTATAGGTGGTTTCGTCGATCTGCACTTCTGTATGTAAATATGGAGTCCAACCTTGGGGAACGTAGAAGGTTGTGCCTTCCTTAATATAACTGCAATAATTTATTTCGTTTATACCGCCCATACCACCGCGCTCGATAACGCAGATCCCGCGATTGTAGAAAATAAGATTCTGAAATCCGAAGTCTTGTCCAAGCTCAACTCTTGCGACTTCAGAACCGAACAATACTGTCCGACTCACCGAAAAGAAAATGGAAATGACGAACAATACGATAAGGAGTCCCTGACCAAAAGCAATTTTGTGATAACCTGCCTTGCTGGAATAGATGAGCGATACAAGATTGACAATGGCCAGTAACAGTGCAAGTAAGCCGGCTCCGAATCCGTCGCCATATGCTTCAATGAAGAAATAGAAAACGACAACGAGAAATAAGGATATTCCAGAGCCAACCGATGTGTAAAGCCAGATTTTGGAATATTTCATTGGCGAAATGATTACCTCAGCAGGCTTTTGAAGAATTAGTGCTTCACCGTCACTTTCTCAGTGTGAAGAATTTCCTCACCCTTCACAACATCAATGAAGTACATTCCCTCAGCCCACATTGAAGTTTCGAGCGTGAAGAACTTCTCACTGTGTGTACCGGTGTAAACAACTTTGCCGTTGATATCCGTTGCGGTAACAACTACTTGTCCGGTGATATTTTCGGGAATGGAAACATTCAGCGCAGTGTTTGCCGGAACAGGATAAATCTCAACCTGCGGATTCGCATCAGCTTGTTCGTTTACTCCGATCAGTACAGTGGAAACTCCATTTGCGAAAGTGTATTCACCCGGCATTAACGAATCAGCAAGTACGAATCCTTGCTTGGAAGTTGAAGCTGAACCGGTAATTGTTTTGGTGTAGTACGGCCACTCCCTCCAGTCCTGGGAAGGATCTTCACGGTACAACAAAATTATGCTGTCGCCATTCGGAACAGTGAGATCATTGTCGAGCCAATATCCTGTTCCCGAAGTTGCATTGGTACGACCGTCGTAATTGAATCTGCCTCGCGTCACAAAGCCAGCGGGCCATTGACCCGTGATCTTCCAGTAACGCAGATCAGAAATGTTGTAGTTGTTCGTGTTGTTCTGAATCGGATCGGGCGCAACCCAATGGT
>CAYUTR010000443.1:0-3358 GCA_964447465.1 uncultured Chryseobacterium sp. | reverse complement strand
GTGATTACATCATACAGCACGTTGAATTCTGCCACCTACTTAACCATGGTGAAGACGGATGCAGGTGGAGTGATTCAGTGGACAAATCGATTCGGGCCCATCAGTCCTATGTTCGACAATATTGTACAGGCCTCAGACAGCGGATACATACTGGTGTACACCGATTTTTTGTCCACTTCATATACGCAGGTCATCAGGATGGACAAATTAGGAAACGTTATTTATTCGCGTATGATAAATGCTCCTTCTGGTTTTGTGACCCTTACAGCGCCAATCGCAATCGTAAGACCAAATGGAAATGTCTATGTCGGTAGTACACTTTACGATACACCGAACAGCACTTATTATTGGCACCTCTTTGAACTCGATGCCATTGGAAATATCATTTGGACTCATAGCTATAACCAGAATTCAAGCAAGGATCATCTCGCTGATATCGACACGTGTTCCAATGGTGACATCCTGTTACTCGGGTCGCGCTACGATCCTATTTCGACGGAACATTGTCCAATGCTGACGCGTGCTGCACCGGGCGGAATATTCCTCTGGACCAAATACTATCCATACGCAGGTTATGATGCCCTACCTGTCGGTTTACTCCGCATGCCGGGAGATTATATTCTGATTCTTACCGCATCAATTAACATGACCACTTTCAATGCAAAGTCAATTCTGATGCGTCTCAATAATTCGGGTAACGAGCTTTGGACTTTTGAGTTCACTGTTACAAATGCGTCGGCCGAACCAACCGCGCTAGAAGCCGCGGAAAACGGCAACAGTGTAATACTTGCAAGCGATTATGGTGACGGCCTCTCTATTAAGAACGACACGTCCGGGTTAGTTCTGTGCACACGCCGATACCACAACGTGTATATTTCCACAATGGATACGTTGAATGGCGGAAATTATTCTTTTGCCGGTTATAATTTGACCAACGGACACGCTGTACAGTTTACTTCGGATCCTTGTGGCATTGGTTGCGACGACACCTTGCTCCAGGTGAATAAACTGCACATCACAGCAACACAATTTTCGGATTCGAGTGACATGCTGATTCCCATCACAAGTGTAAATAATCCTATTCCAAATCCATTTGTTACCGTTCACACACTTGAAGTATGCAGCGCACTTACCGTTCCGGAAAATTTTGAAACACCTACGGTACATTTGTATCCATCACCTGCTTCCGAATGGATTTACATTTCATCAACAGAAAATATCTCGATGGTGGAACTGTTGGATGTCAACGGAAAAGTTGTTCGTTCCCGAAGTGCGCAAGTAATCCAGCTCACCGTCCCTGTTGGTGATCTGGCGGCAGGAATATATTTTCTTCGAATTACTTCCGGCGATGAAATGTCAATCCAAAAAATTGTAATTCAGCATTAACGTGAGAGGTAAAAAGGTCGTCTGGATTTTTGCCCTGGTCAGTATGTTCTCATCCTCACTACAATTGTTCGCGCAACAAAATTTGTATTCCGAAACTGAATTCAACATTCCCGGTCAGGAAGCCAGTGAAGCTGTTAAGATCCGCACCTTCGATGGTGGTGATTTGATTTGCGCTACTACCGCTGCTCCATCTTCCTGGACCAACAGTGTTACTTTTATTAAGCTCGATTCCGCCGGTTCAATGCAATGGACACGTCGCTTCATGATAAACTGTGCGATTCAGCAAGTCGTTCAGTGTCCCGACAGTTCCTATTTACTGGCTGGAGAAGACGGCGATAACTGGACGAGTTTCCAACTGATCAAACTAGATCAGAATGGAACGTTGATTTACAATAAGCGGATCCGAAATATTGGTTACGCCACTCTCGGACCTCCGCTAATGCTGGTTCGCGGAAACGGCAACATATACATGGGTGCAACTGTTGTCGACACGATTAATTTCGACTGGCACTTTCAGGTATTTGAAACCGATCCGGATGGAAACGTTTTGTCTTCGCACATCTACCACAGCGATTCACTCGCACGTGAAATTGCCGCGATTGACACTTTTGCGAACGGTGATCTTCTATTAGTAGGTACCTGGATGCCGAGTAGCACAAACAGCACTCAAACTTCAATGCTTGTAGATCGCATTGACTCGTCGTGGAATTACGTCTGGAGCAAACGAATTGCAGCAGCAGGAGCCACGGGTCTGCGCCCTTGGTGTGCAGAAAAAAGCAGCGGCGACAATTTTATTATTTCAGGAATCTACATCCACCCGGTTCCTTTCGGCTATGAAGGTGGAATGACCTATCTCAAAATTGACGGGCAAGGAAACGTGCTTTCCACTTATAAATACACTGATTATGTAGTTCAGTTGGGTGATATCCTCACGAATTCATCGAACGAAATTTGTGTGATTGGTGGTGACATGGGAGGACAGACTAATTTCCTGAGAATAGATTCAACCGGCAATCTCCTTAACTCACGCTGCTTTAAGAATAGATATTTCACTACCATGAATATGTTACCGAATGGTAATCTCAGTCTCTGCGGAACCACCTACCCTGGTAAAAAAATAGTGCTTGATATTACTTCTCCAACCGGTGAATCGTGTATTGATTCAAACTACATCTTCACTGGTGGCCCCTATTCAACTTACTCTTTGCCGGATAGCGGAATGACGCCGTCTGCAACAGTTGTCTATACCGAATCACCTGTCACGACACAGCCGGTTATAACTATGAGTGTTGTGTGTTCAACTGTTGATGTACCGGAAATACCGCATGCTGAAATAGACTTCCATTGGGTTTGGGAAGGAACAACGTTGGTTCTGATTTCTTCTCATAGCATGAAACACGTTAACGTTTTCGATAGCGGTGGAAGAATCGTTCATTCGGCTGAACTTCATTCAACAAATGCCGAGCTCGAATTCAACTGTTTGCCAGCTGGAGTATACATCGTTCAGATAAAAGCCGACAATGGAGTTGCAACCCAAAAAATCCTGAAAGCAAATTGAGATGCGATTCGTAAAAATTGTTTTGGGGATTATGGTATTGTTTTCATCTGTAAAGATGAACGCACAATCCCCGTTCAAACAATCGTACGATGTAGTCGGCGATGTGTTCACCAAAGCGTATCACACCAACACACTCGACGGTGGAATGATTCTCATCGCGCGTTCTGTAAACAGCTTTGTAACTCCGAGCAATTATTTCACCGTTTTCAAAACGCTTCCCAATGGAGATCTCCAATGGTCGCAGCGATTTTTTCAGCCAGGCAATTGCAGCATGAGCAGCATTGTTCAGTTGCCAGACAGCGGTTACTTTTTCTGTTTCGTGGAACTGAATTTTCCGGAGAAGTATTACATCACCAGATTGGATAAGAACGGAATTCTGATTTACTGCAAAAGTCTGACACCGCCACCGAATTA
>CAYUTR010000442.1:0-3362 GCA_964447465.1 uncultured Chryseobacterium sp. | reverse complement strand
ATGGTTTCTGGGCAGGTGTTGCGGTACACAACGGCGATCCAATGACAGATGCTACGTATGACACCGGAATTGGTGCATTGATAACAGGATATCCAAGTGCACTAGTTGACCGTGGCGCAGCAATTGATCCATCAGCAGTTGAAGCTAGTTTCCTTACACGAATTGTAGTTGCTCCGCATGCTACAATCACTAACGGCGCAATGTGGAACTCTGCAGGTGATACACTTTTAGTTTCTGTAACATACACCTTCACCCAATCTACAGCAAGCACTTACAAAGCTCTTGCGGTAATCACTGAAGATTCTGTAACAGGAACTAGTGGTTACGCACAGTCAAACGCTTATGGTAACAATGCACAAGGTCCGATGGGCGGATTTGAATTGTTCGGCACAAGCGTGCCAGCAGCGTCAATGAACTACAATCACGTAGCACGCGGAATTGCTCCTAACTTCAATGGTACAGCTGCATTCTACGGAACAACAGCAGTCGCACAAGTGCTGACAGTGAACTTCGCATTCCCTGTACTGGCAGGTTGGGATACTTCAATGTTCCATGTAATCGGAATCCTGGTTGGACCTACCGGCACATTTGACAATGCTGGTAAGAGTTCGTTGGCTGAAGCACTTTCTAATGGTTATGTTCCTGCAACTGCAGCAGTAACCGTTGCTGAAATTCCTTCACAGCCTGAAGACATCAAAGTTTACCCGAACCCTTCAACTGGTACTTCATTCGTAGAACTGAACCTCGAAACAGCACAGGAAGTTTCAATGGTTGTTCGTGATGTAACCGGCAAAGTGGTTGCAACACACGCTTACGGCACAATGTCTGGCGCAAACATTCTTCCGATCTATACTTCAGCACTGGCTACAGGAATGTACACAGTAGAAGTAATGACTGGTGAGACAATGCACCGTTCACAGATGATCGTGGAGTAGTAGGCAGTCAAAAAAGTAGGCAGTAGGCGGTCAAATGCCGATGTTGAATAAATAATAAGGAACCCGGAGAGCAATCTTCGGGTTTTCTTTTTGCCTTCGCTCATCTTCACCGCGGGATAAACCCGCGCGGCTGAAGATGAACTTCTGTGATAAACAAGATTTTTAGGGCTTTCAAAAAGGAATCGATACAACTTGATTCAACAATTTCTTTAGCCGCGCGGGTTTATCCCGCGGCTAAAGAAAAGATGCCCTGCATGACTGCCTACTGCCTCCTACCCAACTGCCTACTTTTTCAGTAACTTTGACTTTTAGAATCCCATATGACATCTCCGCTTAATTCAATTTCTCCTGTCGACGGACGCTACTCGAAGCAAACTGAAATCCTCGCACAGTATTTTTCCGAAAGTGCCCTTATCAGATACCGACTGCTTGTTGAAGCCGAATATTTTATCGCGCTTTGCAGTGTTGTTCCACAGTTAAAGGAAGTTCCTTCATCGAAGCACAATGAGATCCGCGATAAAGTCTACCGCAATTTCACCGAGAAAGATGCACTCGAAATAAAAGAAACGGAGAAGACCACGAATCACGATGTGAAAGCGGTAGAGTATTTCGTGAAAGCGCGTCTGGCCGAATGCGGACTTGAAAAACATTCGGAGTTTATTCACTTCGGATTGACTTCACAAGACATCAACAATACGGCGACGCCATTGCTGATTAAGGAAGCTCACGAAAAAGTGATGTTGCCTGCGATCAACGAAATTGTAAATACACTTTCGAAATACGCGAACGAGTGGAAGGATATTCCGATGCTCGCTCATACGCACGGTCAACCAGCCTCTCCTACCCGACTCGGGAAAGAACTCGAAGTATTTGTTTCGCGCCTGAAAGAACAACTGCGTTTGCTTGCGATGGTTCCGTTCTCCGGAAAGTTTGGTGGTGCTACAGGAAATTTCAATGCGCATCATGTTGCATATCCACAGCACGACTGGAAAAAGTTCGGAGATGAATTTGTGAAGTCGCTTGGGCTGGTTCGTTCGCATCCTACAACACAGATTGAGCATTACGATAATCTCGCAGCATACTTTGATGGGATGAAACGCATCAACACGATTCTTGTTGATCTGTGTCGCGATATGTGGACGTACATTTCGATGAATTACTTCCGACAGAAAACAAAAGCAGGAGAAATCGGTTCATCAGCCATGCCACACAAAGTAAATCCGATTGATTTCGAAAACGCAGAAGGCAATCTCGGGATAGCGAATGCAATTTTCGAACACCTGAGTGCAAAGCTTCCGATCTCACGTTTGCAACGCGATCTTACAGATTCAACTGTGCTGAGAAATGTTGGAGTACCGATTGCACATACATTGATATCGCTGAATTCCGTTGCAAAAGGATTAAGCAAACTTGTTCTCAATGAAGACGCGTTAAAAGCTGATCTCGAAGCGAACTGGGCGGTTGTTGCGGAAGCAATTCAGACTATACTTCGTCGCGAAGGATATCCGAAACCGTACGAGGCGCTGAAAGATCTGACGCGCGGGAATAATGCGATCACGAAAGAGTCAATCCAGGTTTTTATTGACGGTCTCAATATTAGTACTGAAGTAAAGACTGAACTCAGGAAGATATCACCTTCTACGTTTACGGGAATTTAACTTCCTTTACATCTTACGAATTAAGTATAGTGATGTCAACCCCCGCATCCGTACGTCGAAATACTTTGTCCCTGCGATTCAGCGGTCTGATCATTGGACTGTTTCTCGCGTTGACTGCTTCTGGATTTACTCAATCCCAACCCTCCTATTTCTTTCTCGGTGCAAAAGAATTCGACGGTGTTCAGATTTACGATGTCATACAGGATGATGATCTGAATTACTGGATTGCAACGGACAACGGAATTTACAAGTACGATAATTATACATTTAACAAAACTGAATGCGAAGGCGCACAATCCTTATCGGTATTTGGCTTTGTGAAAAATCTCACCGGAACGGTTTACTGTTACAACCTGAATAATCAAATCATCCGGATCGCCAATGGAATTTGCTCTGTTCTCTACGAGCTGAAACCCGAAGAACGCGCTCCTGATATTTTCCTTTCGGTAACACCGGAAAACGATCTGCTCGTATTTACAAAAACTGTGTTGCTCTTCGATCAATCAGGAGTACAGCAGAAAATTGCTCAACCCCGCCGCAATTACTATGGATTTCCATTCGTTACTTCATCCGGAAAAACAATCAGTCACCTTGCTGATTCAGATTCGTTGCTCGTGTATGAAAATCGTAACTATAAGTATATCAAAATAGACAATGGTGCAAACCAATTAAAGGGTGTGCTTAAGTTTTTCGTGCTGAACGATCAGACATTTGCAATCAGTTCCGCAACCAAATTAATTTACAGCGTTGACGAAAGCAATTACTCACT
>CAYUTR010000441.1:0-3396 GCA_964447465.1 uncultured Chryseobacterium sp. | reverse complement strand
TGAAAATGAAATCGAATAATCTTTATCAGCGGTTTAAGCAACTCAATCCTTCAGCCGCAGGATATGCAGAATTGAAATCAGCAATGCGCAACTTCGATCACACGTACAATGTTGTGTGGCCGCTCGCGCATCTGAAAACAGCGGAACACTATCTCAGCTCCGGCGGAACAGTAAAAGCTGCAACAGGTGGAAGTGAATGGCAGAAATATCTGCATCCATCTTACCAGCGAAGAATTTTCTTCCCGGAATTGTGGAGTGCGGAAGAGTTGGAGAAGTGGGGAACGTTCTGATGACGTTTTGCGGGCTTTGCGTTGGTGGACTTTTGAAACCGTAAACTTTCTGCCCGCACCACTGTTTATTGATTGCTCAATCTGACATCACGGTTTTTTTACCACGTCAATAGGGTCTGGTGTCGCGGCATAATAGCTTAGTACTTCTTTCGCCTCTTTTTCTGTCAAAATGGTCAGCTCAGAATTAGCAATTGCTTCCTCGTCAGACATCATTGAGCGTGAAAGAATGAGTTTAAATACTTCTTTTTTAGTGTTCAAGTCCAATTTGTCTTGTCTAGTACTTAGATACTTTTTATATGCGTCTGCCATTTGCAACCAAATAGCAATTTCGCTGTCAGGATTTTTGTCTCTTTTGAAATTTGTTATTGTCTCCTCTAAGCTTACCGGATATACTTCTGCAAATGTCGACTGTATAGTTTTTATTTTGTCAATTTGTTCTGTTGTCAATGAGTCATGAACTACTTCACTAACTTGGATGTCATTAGGATTCATTGTCTGAATGTTTTGTTTTTCGTCCGTGCTGGAGTTGCAAGAATAAAATGTCAGAACTGTCGAAAGGATAAGGATGATATTTTTCATGTCGTTATTTTTTTCATTAGAGAAGTCCGCACTTATTGTTACTAATTAATCCATGCAACATCTGTAGAAATCAACATTGAACAAAGGAAATTCTTCAGAAGTATAAAATGAAAATAAGTCAGAAGTCAAAGTTTCTCCATAAGAATCAGAAGATTCTATTTTCAGCAAATTATTATAATCTTTTAGTTCTTTGATGTTTTCAATATGGACCAGCAACTCACCATTTTTATAATGTTTAAAATCCACATCTTCAGAAATTTGAAAGGTATAAACATCATTACCTTCAGAGACCTCGCTCAAATAATCAGAAGAATGATTTGCTCGACAATTTACATCAATAAGAAAATGAAAATGATCATTTCTTCCTATTGCCAAATCATTGTCCATCATAACTGAAGAAGCATCCTCAAAATGTAATTGTTCTTCTGTTAAATAGAAAACATCGGGAATTGAAAGACTAAGATCGCCTGTATTTGTTTTTATTGCAATTATTGAAATATTCCAGCCCATTATTTTAGATTACCAAACGTTTTGCGCCTTGGCGCAAGTGGTTATTTAAACTCTGATTCCGATTACTAAAATGTCGTCAACTTGCTCAGTCCCCGCTTTCCAATCTTCTACAAAGTTGTCTAAGTATTGCTCTTGTTCCTGCATTGATTTGTTTTGAATCCCCATCAAAATCTCTTTTAGTTTTCTGGTCATTAACTTTTTTCCGTTCTCCTTGCTAAACTGGTCAGCGTAACCGTCTGTGCAAATGTAAAAAGTGTCACCTTGCTGTAACTTTATTTCGTGCGTGTCAAAACACTGGTCATCATTTGTCAAGCCACCAATAGCAACTTTAGTTGCCTTTATTTCTTCCATTTCGGTCTGGGAGCCTGTCGTGAGCGAAGTCGAACTATTCCGAATAATCCAAAGAGGTCGGTTTGCACCAGCGTATTTTAGAATACGATTTTTTGAATCAATCGAGCAAATAGCCATGTCCATTCCGTCTCTTGTTGATTCGTCATTGCTTGATTGTTTCAAAGAAGTTTTGACGCCTTTATTTAACAAGGATAATATTTCACCTGTATCATTGCTTTGCTGAACCGCCTCCGTCAGTCGTTCAAAACCAACCATGCTCATAAAAGCACCCGGCACACCATGGCCGGTGCAATCAACTGCTGCGATGACAACGGAATCATTGTTTTTATGGAAGAAATAAAAGTCGCCACTTACAATGTCCTTAGGTTTAAACAGAATGAAACTTTGAGGAAGCGATAAATAAATTTCCTTTTTGTCGGGGAGAAAAGCTTGCTGTATGCGAAGCGCATAATTGATACTGTCCGTTATTTCTTTGTGTTTTTCTTCTACTATTTCCTTCTGCTTCGAAATTTCTACGTTCGCCAGTTCAATTTTCGCTTTTTCTTCTCTTATAGTAACTGTTGCGATCCGCACTTCTTCAGTAAGTTCTCTTGCTCTTGCTCTTAACCGCCTTCCGTTCCACAAAACAATTAAACTAACCGTGGTAATTAATAATAAACCATAACCTGAATATGCCCACCATGTCCTCCACCAGGGAGGCTGCACGCTGAATGTATACGTTATCGGTTCGCTCCAGGTGCCGGAAGGAGCTTGAGCTTTTAACTTAAACGTATAGGTACCTTCTCCGATGTTACCGAATGTAGCGTTGGTCTTTTTAAGTACAGGACTCCATTCTTTGTCATAACCTTCTAATATGTACTGATAATTTATAAGCCAGGGCCTTGAAGGTTCGATGGCAGAAAATTCAAAAGTCACGTTATTAAACTCGTAAGGCAGCACCAGGTTTACAGGTAAGGGATGCCATTTTGAAATACTATCGAAGTGAACTCCCGAAAAACGCTGAAGAATTGTATCACGCTCCTGCGGCGACAATATTTTCCCAAATGTGAGGATCTCATGCTGTGCAAGGACTGCGCTGTCCGATTGAATAAAGCTATACCAACAGGTGTTCTCATTATTCAGTTTTAAATTCTGAATAATTACAGATGGAGGACGATCCGTTTTATTGTGAAGTGAGCGATCAAATCTCACCAAAACTGTTTTGTCTGATCCCGTAGCGATCCAAATAATTCCATGCTTGTCCTGGTACATGGCATTTTGCCCTGCGTTTACGTCCTTCACGGGATAGCCGGTAGTTGAATTGAATATTTCTATTTGAGGTAACAGACCAGTGCCGGAATTTACATTGAATGCCGGGATCATTGCCACCCCCATATTGGTTCCCAGGAAAATGTTCTGCGAAGAATCAATTATTATCTGTGTTACTGTATTATCCGGAAGTCCATTGGCAGTTGTGAAATTTTGAAAAGACTTTCCGTCAAAAACAGAAACTCCTCCTCCATACGTTGCGAACCATAAATTTCCGCTCTTATCTTCTTTTATATTCCAGACAACATTATTGGCAAGACCCTGCTCAGTAGTGTAGTTTGTAAAAGATTTACCATCGTACTTGGAAACACCGCCTCCCTCCGTGCCGAACCAAATATTTCCGCTTCTATCTTCCGTG
>CAYUTR010000440.1:0-3426 GCA_964447465.1 uncultured Chryseobacterium sp. | reverse complement strand
CGAATCTTCGTAATCACCTTCTTGGTATACAACGGAAAATCCCCAACCATCATCCACGAAAAATACGAAGGTTCTTTCTCGAACACATCCGTTACCGGTTTGCCTGTGTGCTTTCCGAAGTTGAAGCAAGGAATGTTCTTGTCGTTATAAACGATGCGACCCATCAAATCGACATTGCGGGTGTGTGCAGAAAACTCAGAAAGGAAATTCACATCTTTCTTCAGATCCTCGTATTTCTGCACTTGTGCTTCGAGAATTTCATACGTCGCAGTGGTATCTGCTTCTGCGGAGTGCGCGTTCTCCAATGGTTTTCCGCAATAGAATTTGTAGGCTGCAACGAGTGTACGTTGTTCCATCTTATGAAAAATATTCTGCACGTCAATCAGTTTGCGGTTCGAAACATCGAATTCCATTTCTGCGCGGAGAAATTCTTCAGCGAGCAAAGGGAAATCGAATTTGTTCGAATTGTATCCTGCGAGATCGCATCCATCGAGAAAAGCATAGAGCATTGGAGCCGCCTGCTTGAAAGTCGGACAGTCTTTCACGTCTTCATCCGTGATGTGATGAATTGCAGTTGTCTCAGCCGGAATTGGTCTTCCCGGATTAATCTTCATGCATTTTGAATCGCGATCGCCGTTCGGATGCAATTTCAGAATCGCGATTTCAACAATGCGGTCGGATGCAACGTTCACACCTGTTGTTTCAAGGTCGACGAATGCAAGCGGACGTGTAAGCTGTAGGTTTGTCATAATCAGAAGAAATATTTTTGGATAATCGGGAGCAATGCTTCGTGAATCGCAGGTGTTCCGCAGAGTAATTCTTTTTTGCCGATAACATCATTTCCATTGGAGAAATCGGTGCAGTGACCACCCGCTTCTGTGATAAGGATAATTCCTGCAGCCACATCCCACGGAGCAAGTCCGTATTCGTAAAACGCATCGAAGCGACCGGCTGCTGTCCATGCCATGTCGGTTGCAGCCGAGCCCGGGCGACGTATTCCGCGTGTAGTGCGTTGCAATTCTCCGAAGAGCGCAACGTATTTGTCATACAAGCCAGCTTCCACGTACGGAAAACCAGTTCCGAGGAGTGAGCGCTTCAGTTCTTTCGTAGTCGAAACATGAATGGCTTTTCCGTTGAGCCATGCGCCACCGTCTTTCCACGCGTAGAAGCA
The DNA here is from genome assembly GCA_964447465.1 of uncultured Chryseobacterium sp. Lineage (GTDB taxonomy): Bacteria > Bacteroidota > Bacteroidia > Palsa-965 > Palsa-965. The sequence goes on along the minus strand of CAYUTR010000440.1, from coordinate 2,255 downwards.
CTCGTCCATGTTTATTTCATAAATCACACCGAGAATCGGAGTCATTCCGTCTGCAAGTGCAACACTCACTGCGTAACACGGAATTCCGTGTACGAAGTTTGTGGTTCCATCAAGCGGATCAATAATCCAGTTGAAACGTTTGCCTTTCGGCCGTGTTGAATCTTCTTCGGTGATGAATCCGGCTTCCGGAAATGCAGATGAAAGCTGTTTCACCAGTTCGTCTTCTGCAGCGCGATCAACGAATGAAACAAGATTATTGAAATCTTTTTCTTCGATCTGGTTTGCTGAGAAATTCTTCCGCTGCTCTTTGATGGCTCTTCCAACACGAATGCTGATCACTTGTGCTTTTTCACAAAGCATTTCGAGATCAGGATATCCTGCGGTATCGCCGAAAAGACTCATGTCGTTACAGCTTCAGTTTCTGTTGGCGGTGCTGTCGGTGGAGGTGTTTGCTTTCTTTTCTTAGTCCACACTGCAAGTGCAATACCCAGGGTGATAAGTGAGAACGCGATGAACTCAGCCTGAGTTACACGGAATCCTCCAATGGTAAACAACGTGGTGTTCACACGAATCAGTTCGATTGTGAATCGCTCGATACCGTTGAAGATCATAAAGCAGGCAAACATGAATCCAGGCGTGATGAAACGTTTCCTCAGAGCCCAAAAAATAAAGAACAGTGAAACACACATGAATGTTTCGTAAAGTGGAGTAGGGTAAACCGGCTCGAGCAATCCTTGGGATGGATCGTGCATAAGCACTTGCGGAAACCATTCTGCGGACTGATACTTCGGGTCAAGATCATTCGGAATAATAGTTCCGTTTACGTTGTTCGGATAATTGTAACTCCATAACCAATCTGGTGCCCAACCCATCCAGCCTGGCTTTGGAGCAGTGTTTACAATTCCCCAGTCTCCATCACCGGAAATCTGACAACCAAGGCGACCAACACCGTACGCGAGGAACAATCCCGGCGCGCACGCATCCATCACATGAAGAATATTGAACTTCTGACGGTGTGCGTAGAACAATACAGCAGCACTGCCCATGATCAAACCTCCATACATGGTTAGTCCGCTGAAGGAGAAAAGCATTTCACCCGGATCGTCGAGAAAGCTTCCGAAGTTTTCGAGAATGTGAAATATTTTCGCTCCGAGAAAACCAAATGCTGCAGCAATCAATGTCATTGTTCCTACATGATCAGCAGCAGTAACTTTGATTTCAATTTCGCGAGGCTTTTCTTCTTTCTGTTTATTCGAACGCCAGTAAAGAAATCCTGCGAGCGCTGCACCCCCAATAATTCCCCAAACAATACTTCCCTGGGCAGAGAGAATCCATCCGCGCGGATTTTCTTTGAATACAGCGTAATCGGCAAATGATCCCAACAGTTTCCATCCGAGCAGAAAGCCGATCATGAATTGTCCGATGAGCTCGCCCTGAGTTGCAACAACTCCAACTATTCCTTTCCGGGTAGAAGTTGGCAGAAGACCTTCTTTCGATTTTCGTTCCAGTTCCTTCGCGAAAGTAAAAGCGCATAACAGGAAAGAGATTGCGACGAAGAAACCGAAGCTTTGAAGCAGTTTCAGGTGGACAATTTCCACCCCGAATAAATCTTTTACTGCATCATAAATGGTAGCGTACATAAAATGGAGTTAAGCCATCGCTGGGACAGCTTCGGTGGTGTAAATATTTTCTGCGGAAAGATTTTCCATTTGGAATTCGGTCAATTGATTCACTAATGCAGTATCGTACGGAACAGAAACACGGATGTAATTGTCCGTATACCCGAACATCATACCATTTTTGTTTTCCTCTTCGAACAGCACCGTGCGCGATTGTCCCTGGAACTGACTGTAGAACGCGCGTAACTTCTTCACAGAAAGTGTACGCAGCATTTTGTTACGCTTCTTACGTTCTGAAATCGGAACAACATCGCACAATGTTATTGCATCTGTATTGTCTCGTTCAGAATACGTGAACACGTGCAGGTAAGAAATCTCCAGTTCGTTGAGGAAATTGTACGTCTCCAGAAAATCTTCTTCTGTTTCTCCGGGAAATCCAACAATCACATCAACACCAATACAGCAATGCGGCATCAAGGATTTGATTGTTGCAACACGATCGGTATACAATTCACTTAAATAACGGCGACGCATTGCTTTCAGAATCTTGTTGGATCCCGATTGCAATGGAATATGAAAATGCGGAACAAATTTCTGCGACCGTGCAACGAACTGAATGATTTCATTCGTCAGCAG
>CAYUTR010000439.1:0-3435 GCA_964447465.1 uncultured Chryseobacterium sp. | reverse complement strand
GCTGGAGCGATTCCAATTAATCAATGAAACGAATGGTCGAAATGCCGTTCGGGCGCGATCATCTGCTTGCAGATGATCATCCGCGTGGATCAAATTCACACTTTCTCTATCTACCATAATTATCGCTTGAAGCAACTAGCACTTAACATGCATAAAAATCCGCGTTCCTTTTTTCTCCACCGAAACAAAAAAGCCGACCCTTCCGGATCGGCTCCCAGCTTAAGCTGAAAAAATATTACTCAACAACAATCTTAATGATCTGCTGTTCGTTAGCTGAAGCAACACGCAGCATGTAAGTTCCTGCAGAGAGGTTTTCTGTTACGATCTGTGTTGTGAATCCTGACTGAACATTGTTCTCCGTTGAAGAATACACTACACGTCCACTCAGGTCAACAAGTTCAACGTTTACATCACCGGCAACATTATTGATCGCAAGTGTGAATGTTCCGTTGTTTGGGTTCGGATACACGTTGTAATTCTTCGTTGAATTATCAGCGAGACCAAGACAAAGGTCAACCTGAATTGAAACTGTGTCAGAACCGATACAAGAGTTTGTATCTGTGTAGCTGTAAATCAACGTATGCGTTCCGTTACCTGCTGTCATCGGCGTAAATGTACTTCCTGACATTCCAGGGCCAGTCCACATTCCACCTGATGGTGATTCAGTAAGTGTAATCGCTCCGTCATCGAGACAAGCAATTGATACCGGCGAAGAACCTGTAACTGTTGGATTTGCATTTACAGTAACCGCAACTGTTGATGTGTTCGAACACCCGTTCGCATCTGTACCTGTTACTGTGTACGTATCGCTGATAGATGGGGTGAATGGCATGCCGTCTGTAATCATTGGCATCCACATGTAAGACGTAGCGCCTGTTCCACTCAATGTAACTGAACCGCCCATGCAAACTGTTGCAGAAGGTGGATTACTTCCAACCGAAGGAAGTGCATTCACTGTTACCATTACGCTTGCAGTATTCGAACAACCATTTCCATCTGTACCGGTTACAGTGTAAGTATCGGTTATTGTTGGAGCGAACGGCACTCCGTCCATCGCACCACCCGTCCATGTGTAGCTGCTTGCTCCGCTACCGGTAAGTGTAACTGAACCTCCTGCACACACTGTAGCCGAAGTTGTGTTAGCGACAACGATTGGAAGACCATTCACCGCCACGGTTACTGTAGCGGTGCCGCTGCATCCGTTTCCATCGGTCCCGGTTACTGTGTAAGTATCCGTAATTGTCGGAGCGAACGGCACTCCGTCTATCGCACCACCTGTCCACGAGTACATTGCTGCTCCGCTACCGGTAAGTGTAACTGAACTTCCTGCGCAAATTGCTGGAGTTGTACTGTTCGCAACAACAGTTGGCAGTGGATTCACTGTAAGCGATGCAACTGCGGTGTTCGAACAACCGTTAGCATCGACTCCTGTAACTGTGTAGGTGTCGCTGCTTGTTGCGGTGAATGGTACACCATCCATGATCGTCACAGTGCTCGCCCATGAATAAGCTGATGCACCTGTTCCACTCAACGTCACTGTGGTTCCTGAACACACCGACAGCGATGGTGAAAAAGAGTAATTCACCGATGGAAGCGGATTGATTGTAAACGAGATTGTAGTTGGCGTGCTCGATCCGCATGCATTGTCTGCAGTAACTGAAACAGTGCTGGTTGCTGCGCTCGATGTACTCACGTTAATTGTCGTAGTTCCCTGTCCGCTGGTGATCGTAGCACCTGCAGGAACGCTCCACGTATATCCGGTTGCACCAACAACCGACGGAATGGTAAATGAAGTTGTTGCGCCCACGCAGACTACGTTCGTACCTGTAATTCCCATTGGAGCTGACGGTACAGATGCACTATTCGTTACACCGCAGGTCCACAAGATTGCCTGAGCCATGATCTGCCCACCTTGTGTTGTTGACTGCCAGAAATCGCTGCGTACATCACTTGATGGTGGATAGAAATTCAGATCGCAGCGACGCACGTTCATTGGTCCTACGTTAGTGCGTGTTGCTACCAACCACTCTCCGTTGCTCCATGTCGAAACTGTTGTTGATCCGGGAACAAAGTTGGTACTGGTTGTACGGTATGAACTCGAACCACCATCGAAACTTGTGATACCAGTCATGATCGGACTGCACGGATCAAGTGTTGCTCCCAAAGTAAGCGGAGAAGCATTCTGTCCGCTGTTTGGAATACACACCTGATAAGGGGCTGTGTTGAAGTTACCTGTGATCAGTACGCTGGCATTGGCGAAAACACAACTTACAACAGCGCCGCCACCATCAATGTATGTCGCGAGGTTGTTACCGAACGTTACAGGATCCATACAACCGTAATCGGTGTACACCAACACTGCGTCGAATGTCTGCAGGTAGGCCACTGTAGGAGTTCCTGTTGAATACGTATTGTAGGTTGTAACCGTGCTAAAGCTTCCGGTTGCAATGAGTTTGTTCTGTACATCATCGAGCCATGTTTGCGGCGATGCTGCACCGCACACGAGAACGTCGGTCTGCGAATAAGCGGTACAAGAAAGAAGTACACCTGCACAGGTCATAACAACACTTGCACGTACTGCTGAGTAGATTTTGTTCATCAGAAAATTATTGAGTTAAATGTTTCTTTGCCGGGAGCCAATGTACGACAAATTGGAATCGGATAAACGGGCGTTTTCATTGGGAAATTGGTGTTAGAGGCTTGAAGGAGGAGAAAAAAAGGGAACACGGATTTTTTATGCCCATTGGGTGTTAGGTGCGTATTCGGATGATCGTTGTAAATACCATAAGTCGATGGCGGATTAATGAAGATCGAATCGCTGGAGCGATTCCAATTAACCAATGAAACGATTGAACGGAATGTGTTCGGGAGCGATCATCTGCTTGCAGATGATCATCCGTGTGGATCACTTTCACACTTTCTCTATCTACCAAAATTATCGCTTGAAGCAACTAGCACTTAACGCGCATAAAAAATCCGCGTTCCTTTACACCAACACTTCCAACTCCGGATACTTCTCCCGCACCGCCACTTTCTCACCGTCATCAAGCATCCTGAATCCCTCAAACTCAAATCCAGGCGCAACCGTGCACCCCACAAGCGCATACTCACCACTGCTGCGCGACGCCTGCCACCATCCCGCTGGGACCACAAATGTTGGTATTATACCACGAGCTTGTCCTGAGCCTGTCGAAGGGCCGATCAGAATTTTCTCCACACGCGAAAAATCCGGAGGCATGATGTACAGTTCTACCGGATCACCTTCATAAAAATGCCAGGCTTCATCGGCATCAACAACATGCCAGCGCGAAACATTTCCGCGTGTGAGAAGAAAGTAAATGGAGGTGAGTGCAGAGCGGGATTTTCCGTTGTGTTGCACCTGCATAGAAGAGCGGTGGATCTCAGAATAGAAACCGCCTTCCGGGTGGGGAAGAA
>CAYUTR010000438.1:0-3448 GCA_964447465.1 uncultured Chryseobacterium sp. | reverse complement strand
GGATCGTATTCTGACACGGTCTCAATCCAGTGTCAGGATACGATCCTGACACCACAAACTAGAAGCGAGATATCCGCGTCACAAGTGCGGAGTTCCCATCGAACTTAAAATCAAATCCGGTTTCGAAAATGCGCGGGAGATAGCGACGGTATAAGTGCGTGCGCTTGGAAGCTTTCTCATCGTCTTCCCCCTCTTTCGGAATACCGGTGAACTCATAGGAAACAATCTTCGGATGCTCGGCCATGAACATCTTCACGATTTTCACGATGGTGCTCATCACGCGGAAGACTTCGCCACGGTTGGTTACAACGTATTCTTCTCCGTCAAACTCATCGTTGATCACGCCAAACACAATCGTAGCATGGAGAATATTATCCTGTCGCCGTCCGAAACGCACTTCATACTGAATGCCGCTATCGGTGGTGAAGAAATATACTCCCGCCGAAGGAATGGCAGGTGCGATGATTTTGTAAAGGGCTACGGTGCCCGACATAGAGGTTAATTGATGGGGGAACCAAATTTAGCTATTTTAAGGGGATATATCGAATTGAGAAATCCGCGTTATAGAAGGATGAAAGTCCGAATCCTGTTTGTCCTGAGTGTTTTGTGTGCCGCACAGATGTACGCACGCAAAACGCCTGTTGCAACCACCGACTCCTTCTACGTTAGCCCCGAATACTCTCCCACGATACAATTCCAGAATGAATGGATGGGAAAACTGGTTCCGAAGGATAGTGCAAACTGGTTCTTTTATCCGGACAGCATTATCGTGGCCCGGGAATTTGGCATTAGGGTTAAGAAGATCAGCAGCACAAAAAGCGATCTGTTCGACGACTGCGTTTATTTCAACCCTCCAATTCACGCGTTCTCTCAGGCGGAAGCGAAGAGACCATTCACTGCACGTTTCTTTCTCAATCCGGTTTTCGATGACCGTGAATATCGCAATGAAGGCATGGTGCCGGCTTCCGTTCGATTTTATCTTGATACTTCACATATTTCTCCTGACATAGAAAATAATCTCGTTAGCGATACGTTTCCGGAGTCGCTGGTAACAGATTATACGAGACCGTTTTACTTCAGGAAATATGAAGTGAGCAATAATGAATACAGGGAATTTGTTCAGTGGGTTTTGGATTCAATTGTTCGCACGAGAATGAAATTTGTTCTGCCCAACGGGAACCTTGACTACAAGAAGAAATATGATTTTTACAAGGACACCATTGGTAAGAAACTGAATCTCTATATCCCTATTGAGCAACGTTTCTATTCGCGACTTGATGTTGACAGTAGAAAATTCGTTTACAGATTCTCCAGCCGTCCGGATGGCTATATGGCAGATACACTTGGGATCTATCCAGATACACTCTCCTGGTTGCATGATTGGTCTTTGTCCTTCAACGAACCAATGGCGAATATGTACTTCTGGCATCCGGCTTATGGCAACTATCCCGTAGTAGGGCTTAGCTATTGGCAATGCCTTGCATTTCTCGAATGGAAAACAAGCCAGTTGACGAAGCAATTAAAAGGCAAGTATAATTTACTTTGTGCGCTTCCGTCGGAAATTGAATGGGACTATGTGAGCACTGCTCAGGATCAGCAAGGTCAGATGCACCTGATGAGCCAGGATTACATGGGTGTCAGCGACGCATCATGGCTGACTGACCTGATGCTGATGAGTGATACTTTGTATCGGCATAAGGTTTACAATCCTGAGGCCTTTAAAACAGACACGATAAACCGATTTTACAACGTCGTTAGTCCAGGACCGACAAACAAAGAGATGAACAAGCGTAAACCGATCCGCTATTACAACGAGCAGTATTCCAATCCGCTCCGGCTTCTCGATTTGCGTAACGAAAGAACATGGGGAAGCTTCATTGAAGATGGTTACTTCCATACGTGTCCCGTGAAGATCGACAAGGACGGTTTTGATGCCGGTAAACACAACAATAAATACAAAACCTCGAATGAACGAAGTAAAGCACATTACGACGGGGTAACAGGAATATGTTTTCTTGATGGAAACGTCAGCGAATGGATGCGTGAAGATCTCGATGAAAACTGGCGGGGAATTTTCTCAAAGCACATGATCGTTTTGGATGGTCCTTACAAAGCCGGAGAGCAACTCGTTCGCAACTACGAGAAGTATTATTACGATCAATTACCGAAACATGGAAAGCTGGTGCGTGGATGTAACTGGTACGACGAGCGTTTCGCCTTGAAATACGGCAAGAATGTTGAGGGTTTGCAGGCGAAAACATTCTGCGATCCAAATACGGCTCATTGTACTTTAGGGTTCAGGTATGTGATTTATGTGGAAGCGGTAAAGTAGAACATCATTGCTCCGTCGTATCTTTACCCAATGAAGTTTGCCGCTTTTCTAGTTCCGTTGATAATTATTGGTTTCGTCGGAGAAACGCATGTTCCCTCCGTCAAAATCGACGCAGTCAACGCCCGCATGGCTTCCGGCAACGACACCATTTACGTCGTGAATTTCTGGGCAACGTGGTGCGCACCATGTGTAGCTGAGCTACCATATTTCGAGATGATCGATTCGGTTTATCGCGATAAGAAAGTGAAAGTGATTTTACTTTCTTCCGATTTCAAAAAAGACATTGACTCGCGACTGATTCCATTCATTGAAAAGAAGAAGCTGCATTCTGAGGTAAACTTCCTTGATGAGTTGTACGACAACGAATGGATTCCGAAAGTTGATTCGGGTTGGCAAGGAAATATTCCAGCGACAAAGATCTATAGTGCGAAGACCGGCAAGAGTATTTTCCTTCCGCGAGAAACCAGTTATCGCGAATTGGATAGCCTGATATCGAATTTCCAGAAGTAGCGCTGAATTCCACATGTGGAATCGCATGGCTAAACGCGGTATTATGGGTAGCTTGCGCCAAACTAAAAACTCCCATGAATAAATACATCCTCATTCCTTCTTTATTATTCGCGGCATTCTCCATTTCATCATGTGGTGGTGGTGAGGGCGATGATAATGATTCAACCCGCAACGACACAGTTGTGGTTAAAGAAGAACCAAAGTCGGCTTACGCAGATATCTGCACCGGCGCTTCAAGCGTTGCAATTACCATCAAAGGTTACAAGTACGGAATGTCGGACGAGAAGTACGCTTTTGAAACGGGCAACTTCGAAGTAAAACAATCGAACATCGAATGGTCGAACGATTCAAATGCGACCATAACACTGAAGAACTACGCAGCCGGTGATCTCGTTGGCGATCGCAAAGACGACCAGGTAGATATCGTGATTGAATTGTATGCACGTCACGGAAAAAAAGTTGAGCCTGCAACATACAAGCACAGTGCAACTGAAATGGACTACAGTTCATTTACCACAATGACTACTTCCAAAGGAAAAGTTTACTTCAACTGGGTTCTTGGAATGGACGAGCAGGGTTCTGTAAAGCTTGATTACATCGAAGGCG
>CAYUTR010000437.1:0-3459 GCA_964447465.1 uncultured Chryseobacterium sp. | reverse complement strand
CCGCTGCAGAATTGCGCATGCGTGAAGAAGGAAAACGGAATCTTGAAGATGATCGTAGTGCAACTCCGCCGACGTATATTATACCGGTGGTGTTTCATATCATTCATGATTACGGCGTAGAGAACATCAGTGATGCGCAAGTGATGAATGCTGTTGCGATTCTCAATGAAGATTATCGTTTACTGAATGCAGATGCGAGTCAGATCGTTGCACCTTTTAATACGCTGGCGGCTGATTGTGAGATTGAATTTCGATTGGCGCAATTGGATCCAAATGGTAATTGTACCAATGGGATTGAACGAATTCGGTCTATGGAAACGTACATCGGGGGTAACGATTGCAAACTGAACCAATGGCCACGTGATACATACCTGAATATTTGGGTCGTTAATAATATTTCGACAGGTGCAGCTGCGTGGGCTTACCAACCCATAACCGTTGCATCTACTCAGCTAGCGTATTTAGATGGTGTGGTTATCAGACATGATTATACAGGCACTATCGGAACATCGAGTGCGGTTGCGAGGCATATGCTTACCCACGATGTGGGACATTGGCTGGGACTTTCACATCTAGGTTCTCCAACGGTGTGCATAGATGATGGAATTCCAGACACTCCCATCACAATGGGATGGAGTTCGTGTCAACTTACCAACAACGATGTTTGTAATCCTGGCACACCCGAGAACGTTCAGAATTTTATGGAATACAGCTGGTGCCAGCGCATGTTTACACCGGGACAAAAAAATCTAATGCACACAACTCTCAACGGCCCTTTGTGCGGAAGAAGTAATTTGTGGACAAACGCCAACCTAACATTGACCGGTGTTCTTAACACCCCGGTTACTTGCGTTCCTATTGCCGATTTCAAAGCAAATCGGAAAATGATATGTGAAGGAGGCACTGTAATTTTTACCAATCAATCTTCGAACGCCCCTACTCTTTCCTGGCAATGGGATTTGACTGGACCAAGTACATTGACATCTTTCGTACAGAATCCAACGTTCGCGAACATCACAGCTACTGGATGGTACGATGTAAGACTCGTGGTTTCGAATGCTGCAGGTTCAGATACAATTATTAAAACACACTACCTCCTGGTAAGCCCTGACACTGCTATGCTGAACAATACCTACAGCGAAAGTTTCACCGTACCTAACAGTGTTTCTTATTGGTACATCGCGAACGATCGTTATGGAAATGGAAGTATTTTCTCGCAAGCAGATTCACTTGGTCATTCTGATTTAGGGTGTGTATGGTTGAATGAATTTGGGAACTGTGTTCAAGGAGATGTTGATGAACTAATCACACCATCTTACTATTTGAATTACAATACGAATCTTCAGTTGCAGTTTTATTATGCATATGCGGAAGCTGATACGAACTATTCCGCAGGTCAAAGGCTACGTTTGTTTTCGTCAACCGACTGCGGTCAAACATGGGTAGTGCGGTGGAATCGCGTGGATGCAATGTTACCTACAGTACCATATTTACCTGGTGCTTTTGTTCCAGAGAGTCATCTTGATTGGGACACGGTAACAGTAACTCTTCCTTCAACAGCTGCAGCATCTAACGTCCGTTTCAAATTCGAATTCTCTGCTCCGTACGATGGGGGTGCAAACAATCTCTTCATCGACAACATCAATTTCATTTCGACTAATGTTGGTGTGAACGAAAATCAAAACACTACTTCTTTCTCGATCTACCCAAATCCCGGAGATGGAAGCAGCACTATCGCATACACGCTCACAGAAGCTACTGAAGTGATGTACAACATTTACGATGTGAGCGGAAGACTGATCAGTTCAGTTGATCAGGGACAACAAGCGGCGGGAAATTATTCGTTGCCGATGAACACAACGCTTGCGCCGGGAACTTATTTCGTAGAAATGAAAATCGGTGATGAAATTTCCGTGCAGAAATATTTAGTGACCGAGTAATGCCTGTCTGCGGCGCGCCGTGTCTCGTGGGTTTTCCTACAAAGTACGTCCCCGTTTCGCCGCGACGCCGTGTAAAGCAAGCTTGTCCTGAGCGTAGCCGAAGGGCAGGCACCAAAATCTAGGCGATGTAATCCGCCAAATACTCAAACCTCGGCATCAGCTTTCCGTCTTTACAGATGCTCGCACGATCGATAAGTCCGTCCGGATCTTTGCCCATCAACGCAGGAATCACTTTTTCGATAAGCTCTTTCCCGAATCCTTCTGATGAATCGCGTGGCAATTCGCAGGGAAGATTATCCACTGCCATTACTGTGATCACTTCATTCGCAAAAGGAAGATCAGAAGCTTCACCCGTCGTAGGATTGTAGCCGTAAAAAGGTTCTATGATGGTAGATGCTTTTGCTGTAGATGGAATCGACCCGTTGATGTCGCACGTTACGTCTGCAATTACGCTCACACGGAAATCCGGCGTTTTCATATCTGCTTTCTCAAACAGCTTCGGTGCGCGCGGATCCCAGAACGAGCAGTGTACCATCACATCGCAGTGTGGAGTGAACTTTGCAAATGTGCTGCGGAATTCTTCCGGGTGCTTGTAAAAACGATCGCGGTCCCACGGTGAACCATCACGCGGTTCGTTGTAGTCGTATGAATGCAGCTGTGTATACACCGCTTCGCGGAACGAGTAGTGTGTGAATTCATATGGCGTTACTCTTCGCACATGAAGCATTCCGAGTATTTCGATTGCACCGTTGGCAACTCGTCCGTTACCGGTTACAATCATCTTTACATTCGGCAGGTGAACTTTCTTGAGTTCTTCTTTCAGTTCAACCATGTCGTGACATTGCCACGCCGGACGAAGATCGAAAAGCCCGAAACGAAGACCATATCCGCGAATACCGTTGTATGTACCTACGATTCCGGCAAAGTGTCCAAAACCTATGATGCGATTGAAGTCGGGATCTGTCAGACACTCATAATCGATCATCTGGATCTTCTTCCCAATCAACTCCTTCATCAGTTGCTGATTGTGCGGTTGCTTCTTTATAGTATGCGAGAAGAACAAGTACTTTTTGCCGGGGATGAACTCTGCCTTTGGAACTTCTTTGATGCCCATCAATACATCACACGAAGAAAGATCTTCTTCCAAACGGCAGCCGACTGCCCGGTATTCATCATTCGAGAAGCTTCTCCAATCACTTGGCTGAACGAGTACTTCCAGACCGAACTCGCGCTGGAGAATAACACATTGTGCCGGTGTAAACGGAACCCGTTTATCGCGGGGTAGCTTGCCTTCTCTGAGAATACCGATTTTCATAGGTCGACAAAGGTAGAAAAAGGGATGAGGAACGCGGAATGAGGAATGGGGTAAGGAGCGTCAGCAATCACATCAATCTCCGCATCCCCCATCCCGCATTCCCGTTCCCTTTCCCCGCGTTCCGCGTATAGAAAACACCTAACTTTGACCGTCCATTTCGGGAAGCTGAATGTCTACAACAGGAGCACATGGTTCAATGCACAG
>CAYUTR010000436.1:0-3460 GCA_964447465.1 uncultured Chryseobacterium sp. | reverse complement strand
GGACATTATTCCAAAGGAAAATCGGTTCTCAATACATTCTGTTACACAGGAGGATTCTCTGTTTACGCCGGGAAAGCCGGTGCATCACTTGTTCACAGCGTCGATTCTTCGAAGAAAGCAATTGCGTTGACCGACGAGAACATGAATCTCAACGGGCTTTCCAATCACGAATCATTTGGAATGGACACGTTCGATTATCTCGAAGGAAAAGAGAATATGTACGACATCATTGTACTCGATCCGCCTGCATTTGCAAAGAGCGTAAGTGCGCGTCACCATGCGGTGATGGGTTACAAGCGATTGAATGCAGAAGCCATTCGCAAAATTCGTCCGGGCGGAATTCTGTTTACGTTCTCGTGCTCACAGGTTGTTGATCGTCGTTTATTTCAGGATACAATTGTTGCTGCATCTATTCAGGCAGGAAGAAATGTGCGTCTGATGCATCATCTCACGCAGCCGTCTTGTCACCCGATTTCTATTTTCCATCCGGAAGGTGAATACCTCAAAGGATTGGTGTTGCACGTGGAATAGATCATGGCTTTGTTGGTGAGGACCGAGATCATCATGGTCAACAAACCACAAAGGCGCTAAGACGCAAAGGACCGCAAAGAATTTGGTTGCATATTAATTTGTGTAGTATCCGAACTGGTACAGCAGAAATGCGAGTAACGTAATCACCGCAATTCCCGTTAGATTCACAACTAATCCCGCTCGAGATAATTCTTTCGCACGAATCATCTTCGTTCCATAGACAATTGTATTCGGCGGTGTAGCAATTGGGAGCATGAATCCCAATGAAGCAGATAACGCTGCGGGTACAAGGAAAAATAGTGGGTGAATTGTTCCGGCTCCGAATCCTGCGATCAACACCGGCAGCATAAGTTGAATACTCGCAACGTTTGACGCGAATTCACTGATGAAACAAATGAGCGCAGAAATTGCCAGCACAATCAGAATCGGATGAACACTCTTCAATCCTGAGAGGGCTCCCGACAACCATCCGCTCAATCCAGATGTTTCAAATCCGAACGCGAGCGCAAATCCTCCACCGAACAGAAGAATTACATCAAACGGAATCCGTTCGGCATCTTTCCAGACGATCATTTGTCCTTTCTTGCCGGAAGCAGGAATGATAAACAAGGCAATTGCGGCGATCACAGCAATGGTGCTATCCTCGAGGAAATCGGCATGTTCACCGAAAATATTTCCCCAGCCATGAAAAGTGAATAATCCCAGGTTAATATCAGAACGGGTGAACCATAACGTAACTGCCGCAAAGAAAACTGTGGCCACCATTTTTTCTTCGTACGACCATCTGCCGAGCAATTTCAGTTTGTCTTTGAAGTAATTTCTTTCCACCACAGAAACATTGTTGTTGCGACAAAACATGAAATACAATGTCGCGTAAGCAGACGTCAGGAGCAGCAACGAAACCGGTACTCCGAATTTCGCCCACTGAAAGAAATCCATGTCGGTTGATTTCGGAAAAGCGTGCATGTATTCGCGGTAGAAAATCATATTGGTAGGTGTTCCGACCAATGTTGCCATACCTCCGATACTTGCTGCATACGCCAGTCCAATGAGTAAAGCGACAGCAACTTTCCGCTTGTGTTGAACATCCTTGTAGTGTTCATCCATTTCGCTGATCAGAGCCAACACAGCGGCAATCAGCATCATTACGGTTGCTGTATTGGAAATCCACATCGATAAAATATAGGCCGTGATCATCACACCCAACAGAATTCTCGATGGCTGCGTTCCTACTCTGCTCAGAATGATGTAAGCAATCCGCTTATGCAGATTCCATTTTTCCAGAGCGAAAGCCAATATGAATCCGCCGATGAACAGGAAGATGATGTTGTCCATGTATTGCTTCGCCACTTCCTTTGCAGGAGCAATTCCAAGGATAGGCAACCACACAAGTGGCAAAAGCGCAGTAACTGCTATAGGCACCGCTTCTGTCATCCACCACCAGGCGATCCACAACGTAACAGCGAGCATGAAAATGATGTTTCTGTCGGTGTTGGTGAACGCGAACATCAACCCAGCAACTATTAGTGCTAATGCAGGTCCAAGAATAACATGTATGCGTTGTTTCACTACTTTTGTCAAAATTTACCCCATGAACAAACATACTAAACTCTTTGTCATTGCACTTTTAATTTCACTGGTCACCGCTTGTGTGATGCAGAAGAAAGCAATTCCCGATCCTGAAATGGAAAAGCAGGGTTATGTAAAGGCGACGGTGATTTCCTACGAGATTGACGGATGCAGTTACATGCTGGAACTGGCGAGTGATAAGTCGAAACTCGAGCCGGACGGATTGCAACCCGATTTTCAGAAGGACAGTCTTCCCGTTTGGATTAAATACAAAGCAGTTGATCGCATGAGCATTTGCATGGCGGGTGCGACGATTGATTTATTAGAAATTAAGAAGCGTTAGAACAATTTTTGTCACTTCGAGCGCAGTCGAGAAGCCGGCAAAACTTGAGGCCAACTGATGTTGGTGTTCTCGACTGCGCTCGAACTGACAACATATGAATCCAAAGTCGCTACGCATTGTTTTTCTTGGAACACCCGGTTTCGCAGCTTGTTCGCTGGAGAAACTGGTTGCTGATCAATACAACGTTGTTGCGGTTGTGACGGCTCCTGATAAACCTTCCGGCCGCGGATTACAATTGCAACAGAGTGAAGTAAAACAGGTTGCGGTAAAGCATGGTATTCCGGTTCTGCAGCCGGAGAAATTAAAATCGCCCGAATTTCTTGCTCGACTTCAGGAATTGAATCCAGATTTGATGATCGTAGTTGCATTCCGTATGTTACCGGAAGCGGTTTGGTCTTTGCCGAAAATGGGAACGTTTAATTTGCATGGTTCCCTCCTGCCCCAGTATCGTGGTGCTGCGCCGATTAATCGCGCGATCATGAACGGAGAAGTGAAAACTGGAGTCACTACTTTCTTCCTTAAGCAGGAGATTGATACCGGCAATATCATTTTCAGAGAGGAAATTCCCATTGGAGAAAATGAAACCGCTGGTGAATTGCACGACAAGATGATGATTGTTGGTGCAAATCTCGTTGCACGCACTGTAGATGCAATTGCAGAAGGAAAAATCCAGCCGGCCGATCAGCAGTCGTTTGTTGGTGAAGGAGAAATTCTGAAAGACGCCCCCAAATTATTTCGTGAAAACACAAAAATCGACTGGACGCGACCCGGACAGGAAATTGTGAATCATATTCGTGGATTAAATCCGTTTCCAACTGCGTGGACCGAATTGATACATGGTGATGAACGAATTCTGTTGAAGATATATGTTGCTGAATTCATCCCCGGTAAAGTTTCTGGCGCTATCGGAGTTTCAAGTAATCTTCTTGAGGTGAATGTTTCAGATGGAATCATCGCAATCAAGGAAATTCAGGCTCCCGGAAAAAAGCGAATGCAGGTATCTGATTTTTTGCGCGG
>CAYUTR010000435.1:0-3489 GCA_964447465.1 uncultured Chryseobacterium sp. | reverse complement strand
GCTTTACAGTTGTTGCTCGGCGGAGGAATTTCAGGAAATGGTGAAGGCAGAATTGCCGACAAGGTCCTGAAATTTCCTTCGAAGCGCGCTGGCGCAGTATTGCGCACGCTGTTGATTGATTTCAGTCAGTTGAAAAATTCATCCGAGAGCTTCGTTGTGTATTACGAGCGAAAAGGCAAAGATTATTTCTATCAGTTGCTGAAAGCGTTTTCAGTGACAACGAATGTCACCAACGATGAATTCATCGATTGGGGACACGAAGCGCCCTACGAAACGAAAATCGGAATCGGAGAATGCGCCGGAGTGAAAATTGACCTCACTGCTACTCTACTCCTGGAAGCACGTGAAGCACTGAAAGCTGCGGATGAGAATTTCGTGAACGGACGCTATGCCGATGCAACGTTCAAAGCGTACAATTCATTCGTGCACGCTGCCAAAGCACTGTTGCTGAAACGGGATGTGCAGGTGAACACCCAACATGGAATCATCAACGACTTTGACAAGCACTTTCAGTTGGGAATCTTGATTCCGGTTACATTCAAAGAATTGGTAACGCAGATTTCAACCAACAAGCCGGAGAAGGCATTTGCGATCAAGTATATTAATGAAGCACGCTTGTTTCTGGACTTTGTTCCGCAACTGGAAAAGCAGGCTGCATTTGTTGTTGATCCAACACTGAATTAAATGATAGGATTATTGAATGATAAGATGATGAGATTGTTTCAGCCGCAGCGATGTTGTTGCATGCTCATGCTATGCTTGTTCACTGCGCCCGGTGATGCAAGCTGCTGGTAAAGGGCGAACAATTAATATCAATCCCGTTGTTAGCCTTCGACTACGCTCAGTCTGACAACGACAAAACTCAAATAAAATGTCAAAACATATTTTCCCAAAAGTAACGCTCGTAGGTGCTGGTCCCGGCGATCCGGATCTGATTACAGTGAAAGGTATCAATGCAATCAGCGATGCAGACGTAATTCTGTATGATGCATTGGTCAATACAGAAATTCTCAAGTACGCGCCCATTGATGCGAAGAAGATTTACGTAGGTAAGCGCGAAGGTCATCACGCGTATCCTCAGGAGCAGATCAACACGTTACTTGTTGATTATGCATTTACGCACGGACATGTAGTTCGTTTGAAAGGCGGCGACTCATTCGTATTCGGTCGCGGAACGGAAGAGTTGGAATTTGTAGAGAGCTTCAACATTGAAACGGCCGTTGTTCCTGGAATTTCCAGTGCGATTGGTGTCCCAGCATTGCAGCGGATTCCGGTTACACATCGCGGCATCACAGAAAGTTTCTGGGTGCTCACGGGAAGAAACAGCGAAGGAAAACTTCCGGAGGATTTTAAGCTCGCCGCGCAATCAGGTGCAACAGTAGTTGTGTTGATGGGTCTTGCAAAGTTGCCTGAGATCGTGAAAGTGTTTCAGAAGTACGGACAAGGTTCAACTCCGGTTGCAGTTATCCAGGACGGATCACTTCCTACAGAAAATGCAGCTATCGGTTCAATTGATACAATTGTTGAAGCTGTGAAACTCGAAGGAATTAAATCTCCTGCTGTAATTGTTATCGGTGAAGTGGTGCGAAAAAATCCACAGGCAGCATACACGCTTTCACTCGAAAATCATTTGCTGAACTAAGTCCTTCAATTATTGCATTGAGGTCGCTCCTTCAATTCGTCCTGCAAAGACACCAGCAAAATGACACTATTCAGAAGTAACTTAATGATTCTCACCGTACATTTGCGCCACCATAAATCACGGCTGGAATACGATGAAAAAACTACTGCTCATGACACTGCTTACTAGTACTCTTTGTCATGCGCATGATCCAAACGTGCCGCACACACTGAACACGCGGCACTTGTCGTGGGTTGGATTGCTGGGCGAGTATAAATTCAATGATCGTTGGTCGGTTTGGATGGATGCACAATTCCGTTATGAATACACGGATGGAGATATTTTCCAGTGGACGATACGTCCATGCGCTACATGGAAAAGCAAAAAAGGATTGCTGCTTTCACCAGGTGTTTCCTACTGGCAGTTATATCCCAATCCGAATGGAATAGTTCCGCGACCGGAATTACGTCCGTGGCAGGAAGTCGGGAAAAAATTTAATATTGGCAATCATCACACACTGTATCCGCGCGCGCGACTGGAGCAACGATTCATCCGCGAATATGAAGGCACAGAACTAGCCGACGATTTTACGTTCCACTCTTTCCGTTTGCGGCTGCGCTTTGATTACACTTATTCTACCGGTAAAGAAAAACGAGGCCCGTGGTTTTTCTTCGCCGGCAATGAGTTTTTTCTTTTTCAGAAAACGAATGGATTTTCCGGTTTTGATCAGAACCGAAGCTGGCTAGGTGTTGGATACAAACTCAACCCTCAACACAGCCTGCAACTATCTTATCTGTATTTATACCAGCAAAGAAACAGCACCGTGTCTGATCAGTTCCACACAGCACGACTTATCTGGCAATTTTCATTTGGTCCTAAACCGGCTCCCGAATCCAAATGAAAACAGAATCAGAACCAGTAGCTGTTGAAGCCGATGTGCAAGGAAATAAACTGTTTCCCGTTTTCCTGAAACTGGAAGATCTGCGCCTGCTTATTATCGGAGGAGGAAACGTTGCGCTGGAAAAACTGAACGCTGTAATCACCAATAGTCCTGCCACGGCGGTGAAATTGGTTGGCAAAGAAGTGCAGCCAGCCATCAAACGTCTCGCGGAAAAATATCCGAACGTGCAGATTGTGGAACGTGCTGCTCTCAACGAAGATTTCGAAGAACAGGATCTCGTCTTCATTGCAATAAACGATTTTTCCATTGTCAACGAACTCGTATTGGAAGCGCACAACCGGAATCTGCTGGTGAATGTTGCCGACACTCCCGCATACTGCGATTTCTATCTCTCTTCGGTTGTAAAGAAAGGCGATCTGAAAATCGCGATTTCGTCGAATGGAAAATCACCGACGTTCACGAAACGCCTTAAGGAAATATTCGCCGAAACAATTCCGGAAGAAAGTCAGCAGTCGCTTGATAATCTCAACGAGTTGCGCGATCACCTCAAGGGTGATTTCTCAGAAAAGGTGAAGAAACTCAATGAAGTAACTTCTATCCTGAAGCGCGATAAAAATCTGTTGTCGCTGCAGCCTCACCTTGCGCAGGAAGTAATTGATCCGCCGCGGAGGAAATGGTGGTACTATGGATTGTTCGCCATAGCTGCACTCGCACTGATGGTGACCGGACATCTTCTGTTCTCACTGATCACGTTCGAAGAAATTGGCGGATTTGCAGGAACAGTTTATGACAACATTGATAGCACATTGTTCATTTTTATTGCGGCAGGTTTTATTGCGCAGATGGTCGACGGTTCACTTGGAATGGCATACGGTGTTACCGCTTCAACGTTCATGGCTGCATTTGGTGGGCCATTGATGACGCCTGCTGCTATAAGTGCTGGTGTTCACGCATCTGAAATTTTCAC
>CAYUTR010000434.1:0-3523 GCA_964447465.1 uncultured Chryseobacterium sp. | reverse complement strand
AGAAAATTAATCACATTCACTTCCACCGGATCAACTCCACGTAAAGCAGCAAGTTCAACAGAAACCCAATCACCAATGTGAATCAGGTAAAATGCTTTTTCAAGATATGATTCTCCTTCGGTTACTACTTCCAGGTAATGCGGAGTGTAGCGCGTGATGATTTCTTTGTTGAGCTGAATGCGGTAAGCGTTTCGTTCGTATTCAGAAGAATCGCGGAAAACAATTACAGCATATTCTTCAGTTCCGCCGGCCCATCCAACGAGTTCGTTGTGGTTCATTTCCGGAATTACGTGATGCCAGCACAGTACTTTTGCATTTTCATTCAGCTGCTGACGGAAACGGATTGCAACACCTTCAAATAAAGTGGTGCTGTAAATCACCGGAGTTTTTCCGAGAAGAAACTGTGCAATTGATTTTCCCTGCGTAACAATTGCCGCTTGATTTTTCGTGATCAGCGCATTTGCTTGTTCAAGATTTCCAAGATGATCTTTTGAAATCAATCCAAAATGCGCAAGTATTGCAATCAACTGCGTCAGCGAATAACCAAGACATGAACGTGGAGGCATTCCTCCGGGAATAAGAATACAATCGAGGTCGTGCTGTTTTGCGAATTCCTGAACTGCACCGCCGGATGTAATGCTGCACACCATCGCACCTTTACCATGTGCTAGTTTCATGCATGCTAAAGTCTCTTCGGTATTTCCTGAATAGGAAGAAACGATCACAAGCGTGTTCGCATTTACATATGCCGGGATGAAGTAACCTTTGCTTACCTGCATTGGAACCGGACACTCCGGGAAAGCCAACTCAGAAACAATAGTTCCACCGATTCCTGAACCACCAAGACCGGTGATCAGTACATTTCTGATCTCACTTTTTGCTGCCTTTAGCTGCGCGCTTCTACCGATTTCAATCGCTTTAGTAAGCTGCGAAGGAAACTGTTCAACCAACGTTTTCATGCGGGTATCCTATTGGAAAATTAGGGACTCGAAGGTAAGTATAATGTGCTAATGGGTTAGTTTGTCCCGATAACTATCGGGATGCTAAAACAGCGAAAAACAGCCAATTTTGAATGTTATTCCCCCTAAAAGTATCGTTTAGCAGATTAACTCTTTAGCATATTAGCACATTCATCCTGGGTCTTTCGAGGAATTACTCGACAGAATCCTCGCGCGACTTGAGTGCATCAACCACCTTCTGC
Source organism: uncultured Chryseobacterium sp. (assembly GCA_964447465.1). Lineage (GTDB taxonomy): Bacteria > Bacteroidota > Bacteroidia > Palsa-965 > Palsa-965. Next base: position 2,322 of record CAYUTR010000434.1, on the reverse strand, counting down.
TGCTCTTCCACTTCAGTTTTCTTTTTGGCCTGATCGGCTTCGTTCGTCTTGATGTCTTCTTCAGCCTTCTTGATTTTCTCGTTGTAGTCGGTTATGTCGTCGTGCAGATCCTTGTTCTTCTTTTCGAGATCGGTCTGATCTTCTTTCTTGTCTTCAAGAGCCTTCTCTGCATCTTTTCTCTTTTCAGCGATTCCGTCTTTGGATTGCTGCACCGCAAAGTCCTTCACAATTTTCTCAGCCGCATTGTACGAACTGCTTTTCGAATCGATCCAGGTTTCGCCAAGTAAAAATCCTACAACGAACTTTGTTTCGGTGTCGCTTATTTTTTCGGTGTACGCATACACGTCGCAGGTGTTCTCGCTGATTGCTTTAATCAACGCGTTGTCTGCAAAAATTTCATCCTTGCCACTCACCTTCGCGTCGTAGCCTTTCATTTTGTCTTTCCATTCTTTTTCGATGTCGTCGGGAGTTGCATCATAAATCGTAACAACGAGACAGCTATGCGTGCCGCCGTTTATTTTTTCATTTTTCGATTCCACTTTGACTTTAACGCCGTCGCCTGCAAGAACAGGAATAGAAAGTGCAGCCGTAGCAAGCACAAGGAGAATTTTTTTCATGAGATGTGTTGATTGGTACTGTTAAGATACGGATTAGATGGGAGATAGGAGTTAGGAGACGGGAGTGCGTGGTGTCAGATTCATTAACCTGATACTTAATCCCTGCCGTTTCAGGATTGGAATCCTGACACCACGCTGATACTCCCGTCTCCGATCTCCTAACTCCTAACTGTGCGAGTTTTCATCTACTTCCGAAACACCACCGGAAACCACAAATTTCATGACATCACCGGCATTCGCTTCCATTGGTGTAACATTTGTTTTCGGAACGATCAGCAGTCTTCCTGCAATAGAATATGAGGCCGGTAAATACACTGCAATGAATTCCGGACCGAGTCCGATTTCGTGCAGATCATCGTCCGTTACAAAACCAACTTCTCGCACATTCGCTTCTTTGTTGGTTGTAACCAGAACAGGATTGCTGAATCGCTTTTTGTTTCCGATGAATGCACCCGTAAAATCTTTCACTGGAGAATAGATGTGACGTATCACCGGAATTTTCTCAATGAGCTTTCCCGATTCGTTGATCAGGAATCCAGCCGCGACGTTCGATGCGAAAAGTCCCGCAAGAAGAATGAATACAAGTACAATTCCGATGATAATAAATGGATCAGCATACGGATGAACTATCACCTGCATGTCGACAAACCATCCTTTGATCCAGAAAAATAATTTGGTAAGAATGAGGACGGTGATTCCAAGGGGAATGGTGATGACAAGACCTTGTATGAAGGTGCGTAATAGTCGTTTCATATGTCAAAGATACCGCAGCGACGCGACGACGCGGCGACGCGACGCTAATTTATTGCTCACAGCCGGCTATTTAGTCATGCGAACTACGCAAACTCCTTATAAACGAGAGCCAAAACAAACAACGTTGCGTCGCCGCGTCGTTGCGTCGAAGCCTGTACTGAGCGTAGTCGAAGTGCGGCTAGAGGTTCCGCAGTTCTTCCTTGTCTTTCTTCGCCAATTTGCTCACAACAAGATCGTAGGAATGATCAATCCATTCGCGGAGTTGTTTGATAGAAACGGATCCGTCGCAGGTTACAGTGTTCCAATGGGTTTTGCTCATGTGAAAGCCGGGCTCGACACACGCATAGCGTTCGCGAAGATCAATAGCCAGTTCCGGATCGCATTTTACATTGAACTGAACAGGATTATATTCGAAGCCGGTGAGTAGAAACATTTTGTTCATCACCTTGTAGACAGGTGTTTCTTCATCGAAGGGAAAAGTTTCTTCGACGCCGGGTTTTGAGAGGCAGTAATTGCGTAGTTCCTCGAGGTTCATCAAAGCTAAGGTAGCAACACGTTCCGTCATCGCGAGCCTTTTTGCGAAGCGATCCTATGAGGCGGAAACGAAAAGTGACAAAATGTAGAGCGGTCAACCGAACCGTGTTGCTTACAAAACGGCTGGCTGCATAAATCCCCATTCAACTACAAAACGATTGCGTTCCATGAACAAAACCCGTGTAATCCGCGGTTCCATCATGGGATTGCTTCACAGGCTCGCAATGACGCTCATCGTTTTGTTGTTCCTGCCTCGCAATGACGTTACCCGTTGTGTTCGTTGTATTATCCATTCGCAATACGAAAAAGTACCGGTCTCGAAGGCGAAGCATCATTCTCAAACGGAGCAAACTGAAGATTCAACAGATACGTTCCATCGAACACATCATTCGGCACGTAAATGAATTCTGTAATCGTT